>JACPEI010000039.1:0-37764 GCA_016183575.1 Nitrosomonadales bacterium
GTGCTGTTCCACCGCGTGGCGAACACGCTGAATTACCTCGACATCAAGACGGTGATCGTGTCGTGCGGCACCTGCATGGATCAATTGCTGAAATACCAGTTCGAGAAAATTTTCCCCGGCTGCCGCCTGCTCGATATCCACGAATACCTGCTGGAAAAAGGCGTGAAGCTGGAGAAGCCCACCGGGGTGCGCTACATGTTCCACGACCCGTGCCACTCGCCGATGAAGACCTACCAGCCGCTCAAGGTGGCAAGTGAACTGCTGGGAGTTGACGTGCCGCTCAACGATCGCTGCTGCGGCGAGGCCGGCAGCTTCGGCGTGTCACTGCCGCAGATTGCGACACAGGTGCGCTTCCGCAAGGAAGAAGAAATGCGCAAGGGCGCCGACGCTCTGCGCGCAGACGGCTTTGCCGGCGAAGTCAAAATCCTCACCTCCTGCCCGGCCTGCCATCAGGGTTTGTCGCGCTACGACGATGACACCGGCACTACGTCAGACTATCTCGTCATCGAAATGGCCCGGCACCTGCTCGGCGAAAACTGGCTGCCGGACTATGTGGGCAAGGCAAATAACGGCGGTATCGAGCGCGTGTTGCTGTAGGGGCGTGCAACCAAAAACCATGCTGACTCTTCCGCTCGAACCGACTGACGACCGCGCCAATCCGCTTTTCAAGGACGCTGCGGGTTGCGCAAAATGGCTGGGGCAACTGCAACTGACCAATTTGCGACTGGCGCATAGCCTGCTGTTCAACCAGATCAACGAGCTCAACCGCTATCCGATGCGCGGCATGGAACGGCTGAACACACTGGAGCTGCTGCGCGAGACCCTCGGCTACGTGCAGGACGATTACGCCAAAAAACTCGTCGCCAAGCCGCTGCCGCTGAACGAAAGCGAACTGATGGTATTCATTGCGATCGTGCAGCTCTGGCAGGCCATGGTGCTGGGCTATCAGCGCTGCCTGCAAGACTATATGGCCGGCGACAGGCAACTCGCAAAACATGGCGCATTGCTGTGCCAGCGCTGCCTGCTGTACAACGGGTTGGCAATTTTCGAGCACCTGCGCACCGGCTACGAATTCGATGCCAGACTATGGAACCAGTTGCACGAGCTGTATGCCTTCGCCGAGGAACAGAATTTCCAGACGGCCGAGGTAGACGATCCGCTGAACCAGAAATACCCGCGCAGCAGCTGCTGCAGCATCTATGTAAAAACCCTGCTGGCATGCTATGCGCGCCCCGCAGAGCTCACCCGCTCGCAACTGCAACTGCTGGATAACTGGCTGACGCAATGGAGTGGCACGGTGACGGTGGAGCGCAGTTATACCTCCAGCAAGGGAGATGCCCAGCCGCTCGCGACAGACCTGGCCAGCATGCGCGGGTTGCAGCCGGTCAGCCAAATCACCCACAGCGCCACGATGCGCTACCTGGCGATGGTGCCCTTGAGCAAATTGCTGCGCGTCAAGACCATCCTGCTGGAACAAGGCCAGACCCCGCAACAGGCCAATCTGTGCGAGCACTGCAACCGCAATGATTGCATCGGGTTCCTCGCCTTTTTGCATCAGTGCTGGTGCGAAGATCACAGCACGCGTTTCGGCGAACGCCAACCGGTCGCGCAACGCGCCCAGCTTTGCTACAAACCGGAAGGCATTTACGCGCACCTGTCCGGCAAACCGTTCAGGCAACCCGGGCGCGATAACGCGTTGGACAACACGGCGCGCAAACAGATCGAGGCCTTCGGCCGGGTGCTGCAGGACGCGCGCAACAAGAAACTGCTGGAAATGGGCTACCCGCTGGAGACCTGGAAATTCGAAAACGAAAGCATCTCGGGAGCGCGCCTGACGCGCGAGGACACGTTTGGCGGGCGGTTAAGCTACAACCAGCTGGTTGCGTTGCACCCCAGCGACACGGAAACCTTCATGCTGGGAACCACGGCATGGGCGAACGTAACGCGCGCCGGACAACTGCGAATCGGTGTGCACTACCTGCCCGGTTCTGCCGAGGCAGTCAGCATCCGGGCAACCGGCGTGAACCTGACCGTGCCGGCGAAGTACGTTCCAGCCTTCCTGTTGCCCGCCGTTGCGGCGCTCAATGTTCCCGCCAGCCTGGTCATTCCGCGCAATTGGTTCCAGCCGGATCGCGTGGTGGAAATCCTGCACCAGAACGGAGAGAAAGAGCATGTGAAAATGGGTTTCAGCGTGGGACACGGCATCGATTACGAGCGCGTCAGCTTCGCGCTGGCCTATTGAGAGTTACACGGAAACAAAAGCCGGACGAGCCGGAACCAAAAAGGTAGCGGTTTTCGTAGGTCGGAAAACGAGCGAAGCGAAGTTTCGAGCTTGCGGCCAAAGCGCAGCGCCTTCCGACACCTCCATGTCGGATAGCTTTGCATAGCCATTCGGCTAAGTCACCAAAATACGGTGACATAAGCCGCTGGTTAACGCTGCGCTCATCCGACCTACAACGGCACTCCGGGATCGCGGGCGTCTCGCCCGCATGCGGACGGGGACGTCCGCGCTCCCATATTCTTGTCACGTTTTGACATGATTTAACTTGCAAGTGACTAAAAACCGCAGTTAGCCACAGATTTACACGGATAAACACGGATAAAACAATACATTGCGAGGAGTTGGTGTTTAACCCAGATGGTGCAGGTAAAAATTAATGCAACCCATTGTTCATCTGTGTCAATCTGTGTTCATCCGTGGCTAATTGCGGTTCCAGACTCAGCCCAACACCGGGTAATCGGTATATCCCTGCGGCCCGGGCGTATAGAACGTGTTGAAGTCGGGCGCATTCAACACCGCGCCGGCTTTCCACCTTGCGACCAGGTCCGGGTTGGCGAGGAACGGCCGCCCCACGGCGACCAGGTCGCATTTGCCCGCCGCCAGATCGCTCTCGGCGCGCGCGGCATCGTAGCCGCCGGAAAGGATCAGCGCGCCCTTGAACGCGCTGCGGAACGCCGCCTTGATCGACTCGGGCACCGGCGGCGCGCCCATCGCCGAATGATCGACGAGGTGGATATAAACCAGCCCGCGCATATCGAGCTGTTGCGCCAGCCAGGTGTAATCCGCTTCCATCGCGTCATATAGCGGCATGTCGTTGAACACGCCGAACGGCGACAGACGGATGCCGACCTTGTCCTTGCCGATGGCGACGATCACCGCCTCGGCGACCTCGAGCACGAAGCGCGCGCGGTTTTCGATCGAGCCGCCGTAGCGATCCGTGCGCCGGTTCGAGTTCGGGCGGATGAACTGTTCGAGCAGGTAACCGTTCGCGGCATGCAGCTCAATGCCCTCGCATCCCGCCGCCACGGCGTTCTGCGCGGCCTGCACGAACTCCCCGATAGCGGCCTTGATGTCCGCCCCGGTCATTTCCTGCGGCACGGCATTCGGCTTCATCCCCTCGGCGTCGGTGTACATCTCGCCGGCGGCCGCCACCGCAGAAGGCGCCAGCACGCGCGCGCCCGCGGGCAGGTTGAGCGCATGGCCGATGCGCCCGGTGTGCATGAGCTGCATGAACATCTTCGCGCCCTGCGCATGAACCGCATCGGTGATGCGCTGCCATCCCGCCACCTGCGCCGCGGAAAATATTCCGGGAATGCGCGGATAGCCCAGCCCGTTGGGAGACGGCGACGTGCCTTCGGTGATGATCAGGCCGGCGGTCGCCCGCTGCGCGTAATACTCCGCCATCAGCTCGTTCGGGATATTGCCGATGGCGCGGTTGCGCGTCATCGGCGACATGACCAGGCGATTCTGCAGCGTAAGCGGCCCGAGAGTGGCTTTTGAGAATAGCAGCGGCATAATTGCTCCTCCTGATAAATGATTCGGATATTTTGCGGGCAAGAAAGACGTTCAGGTACACGAAGCGTTTTCTGCTCGCCGCGTAGCTCGGCCGGCTCCAGCATCGGCGTAAAAAATGATGATGTTGCCAACTCGATGGACAATATACTCCGAATCAAACGGGCTGGTATCAGCCAACTTTTCCTGTCAACTTTTCCGGGCTGATTCCTTTGAATTGTCCACGGCAACCGTTTGAGGTACGAAGGTAACTGGCTCATCACTCAGTACAAAACGAATAGTCGGGTAATCGAGCTTCCAATTTTTAACGGCTTAGGTAACGTCATATCCTGAAGGAGTAATGCTGCTCGCAGAACAATGCCAAACAGGCATCCACCACCTGCGGGTCGAAATAGATGCCGCGTTGCTTGGTGATTTCCGCCAGTGCGATTTCTATCCCCAAACCCGGGCGATACGGGCGGTGCGAGGACATCGCCTCGACCATGTCCGCCACTGCGAGGATGCGCGCTTCGAGCAGGATGGCCTCGCCCTTGAGCCCTTGCGGATAGCCCGAGCCATCGAACCGCTCATGGTGTTGCAGCACCATGAGCGCGATCGGCCAGGGGAAGTTGATGCCTTTCAGAATGTCATAGCCCGCCTGGGGATGGACTTTGATTAAACCAAATTCGAGATCGGTGATTTTTCCCGGCTTGCTGAGTATCTCCGCCGGAATCTTGATTTTTCCCAGGTCATGTACCGTGCCGGCGAGATGGATGGCATGCACCTGCTCCTCGGGCAGCCTCATTTGTTTGGCTATCGCCGCGGCCAGATCGGCCACCTTGGCCTGATGTCCGGCGGTATAGGGGTCGCGCATTTCGACGAGGCCGGCCATCGCGCGTACCGTGTCTTCCAGACTGTCTTTCAGTTGCGCCAGATGCTGCTGGTTTTTCACCAGCGCAAGATCGCGCTCGCGGCGGGTATGCAGAGAGCGCACGCCGAACGCCAAGTCACCGGCCATTTCTTCCAGCAGATCAATTTCATTAGGGGTAAAAGCATTTGCTTCTCCGGCATACACATTGAGAATGCCGAACACCGTATTACTCTCATTCAGCAGCGGCAGCGCGATGCTGGCCGCGTGGCCGCATTTGAGCGCTGCGTCGCGCCACGGTATGTATTGCGGATCATTGGCGATGTCCTGACACAACTGCGTCGTACCGCTGCGGATGGCGCGCCCAGAAGGCCCCATGCCGTGCTCGATTTCCGCCCAGCTAATCTGCGCGGTGTCCAGATAGCCTTCGTCATGCCCGGCACGCGCCATGATCTTGAGCGACTTACTCTCGTCGTGCTGTTTATAACCTACCCACGCCAGCCGGTAACCACGCTGCTCGACGATAGCCTGGCAGATCGCCTGCAGCAGTTCGTCCTCGTTGGCAGCACGCACCAAAGTGCGATTCACCGCGCTCAGCGTGGCGAGAGCGCGGTTGGCATGTTGAATCGCGGCCTCCGCCTGCTTGCGCTCGGTAATATCCAGCCAGGAACCCACAATTTCCTGCGGCTGACCATCTTGGTCACGGATGATTTGCAATTCATCGTGCACCCAACAATAAGCCCCGTCCTTGCGCCGGAAGCGGTATTCGTGAGCATAATGGCTGGTGGCCATAATGGCAGTGCGGAAGGCTCCGGCAATGCTGTCGCGCTCTTCTGGATGGATATAAGACCGCCACCACTCGGCATTGCCCAAATATTCCTCGGGCCCGTAGCCCCAGAGATCCTTCAGATTCGGGCTGGCGTAAGTTGGCACGAAACGCTCACCGTCAACGCGGCAGACGTAATGCATCGCTGGCGTACTTGCGAGAATATGCTGGAGCCGATCGGATAAATCCTTTAGCTTCTGCTCGGCCTGCTTGCGTTCTGTAATGTCAGTTGCCACTCCCTCGATATAACCTTTATCCTGAACCAGCCGGCCCGAGTATTGGAACCACCGGGCAATCCCGTCACTTCGGGTCAGACATGCCTCGAAGTTATCGAATCTGCCGTCTCTCAGAAGAATGGCCAATAACCTCTCCCGTGTGCCTCGATCAACATAGTGCTCCGAGGTGATATATTTGGCAGTCGCCTCTGCAATACTATCGAAGCCGAACATTCTGGCCATGGCATCGTTTGCCATCATCAGCGTTCCGTCATTTATCCTCGTTCTGTACAGGCCTACTTGAGCATTGTCATAAATACCCCGGTATTTTTCCTCGCTCTCTCTGAGTGCTTCCTCTGCCTGCTTGCGCTCGGTGATGTCGCGAATCACGCTGAGCACCAGCTTGCGGCTGCCCGATTCAACGGTGTGGGCATTGATTTCGACCGGCATGACGGAGCCGTCCTTGCGGCGGTGCTCAGATTCGAAGATGCATTGGCCATTTTCCATCAAGCCCCTCATTCTGGACTCAATGAGCTTTTCATACTTCGGCGTATCGAGCGCATGCAGGTTTATTCCCATCATCTCGTCCCGCGTGTAGCCGCGCGTCTTCCAGGCGGCTTCATTCAGGTAAATGAAGTTTCCATTGAAATCAACCATGAAGATCGTATCGGAGGCGCTGTCCAGAAGCTGCGCTCTCAACCGCAATTCCTCCTCCGCGCGCTTGCGTTCGGTGATGTCGCGAAAAATGCCTAATAGATAGTTTCTTCCGCCGAAGCTTACGGGTGATGACTTGATGTCGGCATAAAATATCGAGCCATCTTTGCGCCTCACCGGCGTATCAGCGGCGAGTTGTATCTCACCGCGCAACTGCCTTTCAAACTGTTCGATGACATGGGGCAAAGCTTGCTGCGGGTGAATATCCGCAACGCCGAGTTGCATGATTTCCTCGGAGCTATAACCCAGCATGTGGTAGATAGCCGGATTGCCACCGGCAAACCGCTTGGTCTCCGCATCCGCGAGCAAGATGCCATCCAGCACACCCTCGAAGATGATGCGGAATTTTTCCTCGCTCTCAACAAGTGCCTGCTGCGCCTTCCTGATCGGACGAAGGTCGGTGATCGCGCTGACAAACCCCTCGAATCTTCCCCCGCTGCCGTATAGAGCGGTGACGTTGATATAGACCGGAAGGATCGCTCCATTTTTTGCTTGTCGCAGCGCCTCGCCTTGAAAGAATCCCTGTTCACATACGAGGCGAAATGCCGCATCCGGTTGCACCGTCTCGGCTGCCGGTACGGACAGAATGGTCGTGGATTTTCCGATAATCTCATCCGGCGCATAGCCAAACAGGCGGGTGAATGCCGGATTGATGTAGGTAAAGCAGGCATCCGCATTGGCCATTGCAATTGCTTCAGCCGCCTGATGGATCGCCTCGGAGAGCCGCTGACGTTCAGCCTCAGCCCGTTGTTTTTCGGTGATGTCCTCGAGGGTATGTACGGAGTAGAGAGAAGCGCCCTGTTCATCATGGACGGAAAAAGCGCGCGAGCGGTAGATCGCATCGCCGACTACAACTTCTTCTGCTTTTTCCATCGTCCGCAGGCAGCAGGGCAGCGGTGCATGGTTTTTCGGAAATACTTCGTAGTAAGGCTGGCCGATGATTTGCTTGAAAGGTATTCCGGCAAGCTGCTGGTAAGCCTTGTTGCAACGCAGGATGCGGAATTGGTGGTCGTGCAGGAAAATCGGGTCTTCCACCACATCCAGTGCGGCTATCCACTCCTGGTGCGCCTGCTCGATCTTCTTATGTGCGTTTTCCAGGTCTTCGAGCATGAACAGCAGCACGTTGAGCTGGTTCTGTTCCGTCGGCTGGGTAGTGGCGTACTGATCTGCTGCATCGCGCGGCGCTTCCAGAGAACCGCTCATGACTGGAATATCACCGGCTGGTTCGACGGAAAGCGGATGGCGCAGTGCAGTATTTTCCTCTACCAATTCTTTCATGCGCAGTTCGCGCCCGATACTGAGGTTACGAAAGCGTCTCAACTCGTCGATTTGCCGCTCGAGTTCGGCTTGCTGGGCGCGCATCGGCTTGAAGATCAACAGGAGAAGTGCGGGCGAAACAAGGATGATGAGCAAGATGGGATCGATGAATTCAAAGGCCATCTTTTCCAGAAACTCCACTTTCAGGATGGTGTGAGAGGTACTTTCGATCACTACCATGATCAATAACTCGCTCACCAGCATGATCATGCCTACCGCAATCACCGCCCTCGCAGGGGTGTTCAATAATGCCGACAACTTTTTCATAAGGTGCTCCACAATTCCGGCCGTTCAGCGGCGGCGGGGAGCGCGCGCAAAAACGATGTGATGGGAATGACTACAAGGTAATCGCGCGCGGGGGGGGGTATCTATCAGCATGAATGAGCCTGCCTCCCCTTTTTTTCTAATCGGGCTGATGCAATCTGCATAGGTTGGGAGTGGTGACAACCCGCCATTATGTTGTGCTTGCTTGTTCATGCTCATCCCCTCCTGTTTGGCCACGCAATACCACCTCACAGTACGCACCTTCACTTGGTAGGCATGCTGGAGATTTATATTTCCAACGACGGTAAGGGGAAGTGGGACAGGCATAGGGAAGGAACCCCATGTCGCAGTCCCGCTACCATAGCTTCCCTTAGGCCGGAGACTTTGCGTCTATACTTTTCAGTATGTTTGCCAAGTGTTTTTCACGATACCCCTTTATACAAAGTGGGTCAAATATAATCACAGCGCGCACGTCCACTGGCACATTCCCGCCATTCGCCAGTGTCGCTTCAGGGAAATTCCGGGCGATCAGTTTGGTCGATTTTAAGACACTGATAATCTGACAAAATGATTAAGTGTTACCCAGCCTGCAGCGATCAGCGCGGCCCAATCTGCGACAGATGCCGCGCCACCGACAGCCACGCTCCGAGCCAGCCAAGATAGACCGAGAACAGCAGCAGCGACAGGCTGTCGCCGAAAGATAGCGGATGCAGCGTGAACTGGCTGGCATAGAGCTGTGCTAACGCGCCGAGTTGCCCGTTGAGCAGCAACAGGCTGACGGTGACAATGAACCAGGCCATGATGCCGCCGAGCAGGCCTTGCGTCGCGCCGAAATACAGGAACGGGCGGCGGATGAAACCGTCGGTCGCGCCGATCAGCTTGGCGACTTCGATTTCATCATGCTGCGTGAGGATTTGCAGGCGGATGGTGTTGAAGGTGACGGCGATCAGCGCGAGGCTGAGCAGGCTGGCGAGGATCAGCACCCCCATCCGGCCGAATTTCAGCAGGGCTTCGAGCTTGTAGGCCCAGGCCGAATCGAGTTGCGCTTCCTTGACTCCAGGCAGTTTCGCCAACTCGCCGCGCAACCTATCCAGCGATTGCGCATCGCCCGGTTTGGGATGAACTACGAAGGCGTCCGGCAACGGATTCTGTTCCAGCCCGCTGATCAAGTCGGACAGCCCGGTGCTTTGTTTAAGCTGTTCCAGCGCCTGCGCGCGGGCGACGAATCCGACGCCGGCGACGGCCGGGTGTTGCGCAAGCTGCTGGTGCAGCCGGTCAACGTCCTCCGCCTTCGCATTCATCTCCAGAAACAGGCTGATCTGCGGTGCATCGGATAATTGCGCGACCAACCCCTGCGCATTCTGCAGCAGCAGGTACATGCCGGCAGGCAGGCTGAGCGCGATGCCGATGACCAGGATATTGAGGAACCCCGCCAGCTTTGACGCGAACATGCGGCGCAGCACGGTGCGCAGCACGCCGAGGTGTAGTGCGAAGGCGCGCGTCATTGCAGCACGCCTTCCTTCAGTATGAGTCTGCGCACGCCGCTGTCCTGCAGCACGCTCTCGTCATGGGTGGAGATCAGCAACGTGGCGCCGACCTGGTGGAAGGAGCTGAAGATTGCCATGATCTCCCGCGCGTAGGCCGCATCGAGATTGCCGGTCGGTTCGTCGGCGAGCAGGATGGCCGGGCGGTTGACGATGGCGCGCGCGATGCACAGGCGCTGCTGCTCGCCGCCGGACAGCGCGATGGGGTTGGCCTTTTCGCGCTTGAGCAGACCGACCTTGTCCAGCGCGGCGCGCACCCGCTTGCCGCTTTCGCGGTGATCGAAGCCGCAGATTTGCAGCGGCAGCAGCACGTTGTCGAACACATTGCGGTCGAACAGCAGCTTGTGGTCCTGGAAGATGATGCCGAGGTTGCGGCGCAGATAGGGCAATGCGCCGCCCTTGAGCGCGCCGACGTTCTGGTTGTTCACCAGCACGCTGCCGGAGTTGGGGCGCTCGATCGCGGCGATGAGCTTGAGCAGCGTGCTCTTGCCCGCGCCAGAATGCCCGGTGACGAACACCATCTCGCCCTCGGCGATGTCGAACGAGACGTTCTTCAGCGCCTCGTAGCCGCCGGGATAGCGTTTGTGGACCTGATTGAAAGAAATCATCCTGGCAAATATGGGTGATGATCGCGTAGGTGCGAATTCATTCGCACGAACAACACGTTATGTGCGAATGAATTCGCACCTACATGAACGGCGCAATGCCATGAATGAAAACAACGGGCATTATCAATTACGATTTTCAAATTCATTCGCCCAGCCCCAGCAGCGCCTCGACAAAATCCTCCGCGACGAACGGGCGCAAATCGTCCAAGCCTTCGCCCACGCCGATGAAGCGCACTGGAATCGGCAACGCAGGTCGCTTTGCAGCGGCCTGTGGCTTGGCCTTGAGCGGATTGTTGTCGATGTTCGGAGTTGTTTTCATGATCTAGTGCTTTTGCGGATGCTAGCCGCTCACTGCGGAGAAAGCAATTTTGCGTGCCGGCGGCGGAACAATTGTCCGATGCATCGGCAAATATACAGATCGAAATTATCTATGCATTTTGGCCTATTGACGGGGATGCCCGCAACTGAAAGACTGCGTGCCTTCATGAATTGACAGGCAAGTGCAACGCAGCCTCCGCCAGCCATTTCGGAATACAGGGAGAAAAATAATGAAAACCGGCGAACTGGTTGCGGTGGCTGCAAGAGCAGGCATCAGCCGCGAATCACTGTTCTGCCGCGCTGCCTACATTGAATTCGAAGCTGACCCGTTTAATTTCGCTAAATGAGCAAATCTTCTCTATTGCCGCTGGAAACAATTACGCACCGCATTCTGTTGCTGCGCGAGCAAAAGGTTTTGCTGGATGCAGATTTGGCCACGCTCTACGGCGTGGAAACCAGGGTGCTGCTGCAAGCGGTCAAGCGCAACCTGGAGCGGTTCCCGGAGGATTTTATGTTTCAGCTTACCAATCAAGAGTTTAACGTCTTGAGGTCACAATCTGTGACCTCAAGTTCGGAGGCTCTGGAAACGCTACGATGGGGCGGTCGGCGCACTGCGCCCTATGCCTTCACCGAGCAGGGCGTGGCGATGCTCTCTTCGATACTGAGCAGCCCGCAAGCCGTGCAGGTTAATATCGCGATCATGCGAGCGTTCGTAAAACTGCGCGAGCTGGCCATGACGCATCACGATCTGGCCAAGCAGCTCAACGCACTGGAAGAGAAAACCGAAGCACTGTCCATGCAGCACGACACCTTTGCGCGCAACACGCGCGCTCAGCTCAAACAAGTGTTCGACGCCATCCGCGAATTGATGACGCCACCCGAGCCGCAGAAGAAACGGCCTATCGGGTTTATCAGCGGCGATGAAAAGCCGAAGAAAGATTGACTGGCATGAGGGAGTTTGTGTACGTGCAAAAACAATTCGAAGCTGAACATCCCATATCACTCCGATGAAAAGGAATATCAAGATGGCTTGCTCCAGAGGTGCCGCTTCGCCTGATGCACATACACAGCGCCGACTGTTCGCCGCATCAGCCGGCTATTGTCAGAACCCTGAGTGTGCCAATGAGTTGTTTGTGGACGCATCGGGCAAGTCCATCCACATTGCCGAAATGGCCCACGTGTTTGCGGCTACAGATGGCGGCCCTCGAACCAACCCGAATCTCAGCCAGGAGGAGCGCGGGACCTTCGGAAACCTGATCATGCTTTGTGCTAATTGCCACACGATGGTGGACAAGGCGCCGGAAGCATTCCCGGACAAGACGATGCTGAACTGGAAGCGCGAGCATACGAACAAGCTACAAGGGCTCTTCGGTGCCGTGAAGTTCGGCGACCGTGCCAGTGCTCGTCAAGCTGTGGAACCACTTCTGACACAGAATCATGCGATCTTCAAACAGTACGGTCCTCACATTGATGCCGCCAACAATCCAGAAAGCGGTGCAACTGAACAGTGGAAACGCAAGATGCTGACGCGCATCCTCCCAAACAGCAGGCGAATGATCGCAATTCTCGACGCTAACCTCCATCTGCTTGGCAACGATGAGAAAGAGGCGTTGGAAAAGTTTCGGCAACACATTGACGACTTGGAAGCCTTCCACATTGAAGGAACAAATGAGGATGCTTCTCGCTTCCCCGCCGATTTTTCCAATATCCTGAAGGATTGTGCATGAGCCAGAATGTGACCGATTGGGTGGCCCAAAAATTAGAGGAAAGCCATGATCTTGAGATTGACGGGCGCACTCCTGAAGATTTCCTGATCGCCCAACGGTCGGAGGACGGCTACACGTTTCTAGTTGCAGTTTTGGGCTTGAAGAATGTGATTAGGCGGTCGGACGTAGAGGCACTATTCGCTGGAGCCAACAAACCGCAGCTTATAGTTAATGTTCCTTCCAATACCTTGTGGAGTGGAAACGCTATCCGCCACATCCATGACGCATCTGCTGCGTTCGGAAGTCTAGGTGATGTCTCTCGGGCGGCATCTACAGGGGACGCCGGTTCCTATCGGGACAAAAACATGGGCTTTTTCATTACCGCGATGGAACAGCACTCGAACGTGTCCGGCGTCTCGTACGTCTATGACAGTGTTTTCGAGGCTAATCGCAAGACCGGGACGAGTCTCACAGTTGCGGTTATCGAGGCGTACAACATGAGCGCGGAGGACGTGCGCAATGCCAGAGCCAGATTGGGCAACTTTGATGTCATCGTCAAGTCATCGAGCTACGGCTCCATCACAAGCCAAGCTAAAGCGGCTGCCAACTCGATAGTGGCGGAGGCTCTGACATTTGGCGATTTGATGCAAAGGCTAGGCAAAAAATGATTCGCCAGCGTGTAGTCACCAGCCTTCGCGCTCTCGCGGCTTCCCTTGGGCCAAAGGCCGAAGGAAGTCAGTGGCATATTTTCGGTTCAGTCGACCGAGATGAGCAGGATGCAGAGGACATCGATTTGATGATTCTCTGCAACAGTGACGACCAGGCGGATGCCCTTCGGCGAGCCGTCGACCCCGATGCTTTGGAGCTACCGCTTCACATTGCTCTAATGACCTTTGAAGAGGCGGTCGAGATCGAGGCGGCCCGCGTGCAATGCAGCCGTGCCATCTTTCCGTAAGTTTCACTAAATCGCAGGCTCGCAGCCACAGGTACCGGAGTCGAAATGCGTTCAAAGTTGATTGGAATATTTGAATGCAAACCAACTCCGCCACCTTTTACCTCCTTCCCCCCACATAACCACTAACCCCCTCCCATGACTACCCTCATCCCCTCCCTCGGCACAGCCCGCTTCGATGCGCGGGTTGAGTTGCGTCTGGCGGAACGGCTGAAGGATTGCCTCGAAGACAACGCCCGGGTGTGGCACAACACCCCGGTCGGGCCTTTCGGCAGGCATCCCGATTTCATCAACGAACTAAAGCAAGAACTAAGAACTAAAGAGAACTAAAGGGGTCAGCGTCACGTTAGCTTTAACGGCATGCACCCCCTTCCCCTCCACCCCGTTTTCCCTTACCATGCAATTTGAAGTTTCAACTTTCAATTTGCAAACATGCTAAACCGAACCGCATTTTCCACCGCATTGCGTCTGGCGCAGGGTTTTCCCGTGCTGGCGATCACGGGGCCGCGCCAGTCTGGCAAGACGACGTTGGCGCGCACGCTGTTTGCCGACAAGCCTTATGTTTCGCTGGAAGACCCGGAGGAGCGTTCGTTTGCCGACTCCGACCCGCGCAGTTTTCTGGCGCGATTTCCGCAGGGGGCGATCCTGGACGAGGTGCAGCGTTGCCCGGCGTTGTTTTCTTATCTGCAAGGCGTGGTGGATAAGCGCAAGCGGTTGGGCGAGTTCATTCTCACGGGGTCGCAGCAGTTTGGGTTGATGTCCAACATCAGCCAGTCGCTGGCGGGACGGGTGGGGTTGTTGCAGTTGCTGCCGTTTTCGTTGGCCGAGTTGAAGGTGGGCGGATTGCTGCCTGCAACGCTGGATGAAACGATGTTGCGCGGGTGTTATCCGCCGCTGTACGACCGCCCCGTTACGCCCGGCGACTGGTTCCCCAACTACGTGACCACTTATCTGGAAAGAGATGTGCGGCAGTTGTTGGCGGTGCGCGATTTGTCGCTGTTCCAGCGCTTCCTCAAGATGTGCGCCGCACGCTCGGGGCAGTTGCTCAATCTTTCCGCGCTGGCGGCGGATTGCGGCATTTCTCATGTAACCGCGCGGGAATGGATGACTGTGCTGGAGGCGAGTTATGTCGTTTATCTGTTGCGCCCCCATCATCGCAACTTCGGCAAGCGGCTGGTGAAGATGCCCAAGCTGTACTTTCTCGATACCGGTCTGATGGCGTATTTGCTGGGCATACGCGATGTGAATACGCTGGCCACCCATGCCTCGCGCGGTGCATTGTTTGAAACACTGGTGGTGTCGGAGTGGGTAAAGCGCCAGTTCAACGCCGGCCAGGTTGCCGAGTTGTATTTCTGGCGCGACAGTGCGGGACATGAGGTTGATCTGTTGATCCCGCAGGGCAACCAGTTCATGCCCGTGGAAATCAAATCCGGTTCTACTTTCAGCAGCGACTGGATAGCAGCGCTGCGCAAGCTGTCGGCATTGTTCGGTGATGCGGCACTACCGCCGGGCATTGTTTATGGTGGAGACGGGCAGTATGAACGCGACGGGTGCCGCGTTGTCGGCTGGCAAGCGCTGGCGCATTCATCGGAATCCGCAGCGCAATAGCTGTGCAGCAAGTTTAAAGTACAAAACCAAATCCTCCTTCGACAACCCCATCCCATGGCCACCCTGATCCCCTCCCTTGGCGCTGCGCGCTTCGATGCGCGGGGTGAATTGCGGCTGGCGGAACGGCTGAAGGATTGCCTCGAAGACAACGCCTGGGTGTGGCACAACATCCCGGTCGGGCCTTTCGGCAGGCATCCTGATTTCGTGACGTTGCATCCGCAGCAGGGCATTGTGGTGCTGGAGGTGAAGGACTGGCGGCTGGATACGATAGTCAATGCAAACTGCAAACAGGTCGAGTTGCTGACTGATCGCGGCAATGTGTGGACTGACAACCCTTTCGAGCAGGTGCGCAGCTACATGTTTAACGTGGTGGATACGTTGAAGCGCGATCCGCTGCTGGTCAACGAAGGGGGAAGCTTCAAGGGCAAGCCGGTATTTTCCTTCGGGCACGGCGTGGCTTTCAGCAACATCACGCGCAAGCAGTTCGAGCAGACCGATTTGCGCGAGGTATTTCCGCCGGAGCGCTGCATCTTTCGCGATGAGATGGCGGAGAAAGTGGATGCGGAAGCCTTTCGCGAACGGGTCTGGCGCATGGTGTCGCCGCGCATCGGGCCTGCCTTGTCGCTGCCGCAGATCGACCGGGTGCGTGCGCGACTGTTCCCGGAGATTCGTGTCACCCAGATTGCCCTGTCGTTTGACGAACTGCCTGAAAAATCCTCGCCCGCCGGTGACCGCGTGCTGGAAGTGATGGACATGCAGCAAGAGCTGCTGGCGCGCAGCATGGGCGATGGACACCGCATCGTGCGCGGCGTGGCGGGCTCCGGCAAGACGCTGATTCTGGCGTTCCGCGCCGAGCAGATCGCGCGCGCGGCGAGCCGCCCGGTGCTGCTGTTGAGTTACGCGAACGGCATCTCGGGGCGGCTGGAAAATGCGATGCAGGACAGAGGGGTGGAGGACAAAGTGATCACCTCGACCTTTCATTCCTGGTGCTTCAGGATGCTGCGCGAGTACGGCCTCCCAGCGCCAGACCGCAAGGATTTCCCCGACAAAACCGCATGGTATGCCGCCAGCGTGCAGGCCGTGCTCGATGCCACCGAGCGTGGACTGATTCCGGGCGGGCAGTACGACGCGGTGCTGATCGACGAGGCGCACGACTTTGAGCCGCAATGGCTGGCGCTGGCAGTGAAGATGGTGAACCCGGACACGAAGGCGCTGATGATCGTTTACGACGATGCGCAGGCGATTTACAAAGGGCGGAAACGCCCGGTCTGGAAGCAGCTCGGCATCGAGGCCGCCGGTCGCACTACGGTGCTCAAGGTGAATTACCGCAACACCGCGCAGATATTACGCTTCGCGCGCAAATTCGCCGCCGATGTGATTGGCGCACCGGGCGTATGCGCCGGTGACGAGAGTGCGATCCTGATGCCGGAAGACGGCGGGCGCGAGGGTGTGGATCCGGTGGTGCGCCAGTGCGTGAGCTATGACGGCGAAGCACATGCGATTGCGGAATGGCTGCTCGGACGCAAGGCCGCCGGTTACCAGTGGGGGCAGATGGCGGTGCTGTATCCCCGGCATTTCATCGGCGGGCTATTCGAGAAGATACTGGCGAAATCCGGCATACCGATTAACGTGGCAAAAGATCATGGCAACCGCATACAGACGGAGCAGGACGCGGTGCGATTCCTCTCCATGCACAACGCCAAAGGACTGGAGTTTCCCTGCGTGGCGATAGGCGGGCTGGGTGAGCTAAAGAAGGCTGAGGATATAGAAGACGATGTGCGCCTAACCTACGTCGCCATCACGCGCGCCACGCACGAGGCATTCATCACTTACACGAACATGTCAGAACTGGTCGGACGGCTGGTTGTTTAACTATGGATGCGCTGAACAAGTCCGAATTCGTCATTCCCGCGCAGGCGGGAATCCAGTTAAGGAAATACTGAGCTGGTTGCCCGCCTGCACGGGCATGACGGCCTATTCAATGTTTCCCTAAACAGTTCGCCTCGTAATGGTTTCCGTCTGTCCGTTATTCCTCGTCCAGCCCCAGCAGCGCCGCGACAAAGTCCTCCGCGACGAACGGGCGCAGGTCGTCCAGCCCTTCGCCGACACCGATGAAGCGCACCGGGATCGGGTGCGCCCTGGCAATCGCGGCGATCACGCCGCCCTTGGCGGTGCCGTCCAGCTTGGTCAGGATCAGCCCGGTCACGCCGAGCGCCTGATCGAAGGCCTTGACCTGGCTCAGCGCGTTCTGCCCGGTATTGGCGTCCAGCACCAGCAGCACCTCGTGCGGTGCCCCTGGAGATGTAGAAGTTGGGGGCAACGCCTTGGCGATCACGCGTTTGACCTTCTTGATTTCTTCCATCAGGTGCGCCTGCGTGGTCAGCCGCCCGGCGGTGTCGGCCAACACCACGTCGATCTTGTGCGCCTGCGCGGATTGAATAGCGTCGTAGATCACCGCGGCGGCGTCGCCACCCTGTTGCGCGATGACCGTCACGTTGTTGCGTGCGCCCCAGGCCGCCAGCTGTTCTCTTGCGGCGGCGCGAAACGTGTCACCGGCCGCGAGCAGCACCGACAGTCCCTGGCCTTGCAGGTATTTCGCCAGCTTGCCGATCGAGGTGGTTTTGCCCGCGCCGTTTACGCCGCACAGCATGATGACGAACGGTTTATGGGTGTCGGCCTGCAGCGGTTGCGCCAGCGGCTTGAGCAGCTTGAGCAGGCAATGCGCGAGCGCCTCCTTGAGCTGCGCCGCTTCGCTCAGATGATGTTCCCTGACGTAGCGGCGTAGGTCGGCGAGCAGCGCGTTGGTCGCATCCATGCCGACATCGGCGGTGATCAGGATGGTTTCCAGTTCCTCGTAGAGATCGTCGTCGATTTTTCCGCCGCGGCCGAACAGGCCGGTCAACTGGCTGCCGGTGCGCGCCAGGCCGGATTTCAGGCGCGCGATCCAGCTATTGCCGGGCTTCGCGGCTTGGTTATCGGGCTTTGCATCCGGCGATGCGGGCGGATTTTTTTTCAGAAAGCTGAACATTTTGGATGCGTTCCGGGTACAGGGAAATGGGGCATAATGCGCACGCATTTTATGCCGATTACACGTTATAGGGCTAGGAACATGAAAGCTTGTTTATTTTGCATCGCGCTGTTGCTGGCAGGGCTGCACACTGCCGTGCAGGCGGAGGTGTTCGAACGCACGCTGGCGAACGGGCTGAAAGTCATCGTCAAGGAAGACCGCCGCGCGCCGGTGGTGGTGCAGCAAATCTGGTACAGGGCAGGCAGCATGGACGAGCGCACCGGCGTGACCGGCATCGCGCATGTGCTGGAGCACCTGATGTTCAAGGGCACCCATAGCGTGCCGGCGGGCGAATTTTCCAAGCGCATCTCGGCAGCGGGCGGGCGCGAGAACGCCTTTACCAGCTATGACTACACCGCCTATTTTCAGCAATTGCACAAGTCGAAATTACCGCTGGCGATGAAGCTGGAGGCCGACCGGATGCGCAACCTGAATCTCACCGCAGCCGATTTCGCCAGGGAAATCAGGGTCGTCATGGAAGAGCGCCGCCTGCGCACCGACGACGAGGCGCATGCACTGTTGTACGAAAAAATGATGGCAACGATTTACCAGCAGCATCCCTACCGGCATCCGGTGATCGGCTGGATGAGCGATCTGGAATCGCTCACGGTCGGCGACGCCAAGGCGTGGTATGACCGCTGGTACGCGCCGAACAACGCCACGCTGGTCATCGCCGGCGACGTCAAGGCCGACGAGGTGTTCGCGCTGGCGCAACAGCATTATGGCGCGATTGCCAGGCGCGCACTGGCGCCGCGGCGTGTGTTTATCGAACCAAAACAGGCCGGCATCAAGCGCATGGTGGTAAAAGCCCCCGCCGAATTGCCGCATCTGGTGATGAGTTACCACTCGCCCACGCTGCAGGACCCCGCACAGGACTGGAAGCCTTACGCATTGCAGATTCTCGCCGGCGTGCTGGACGGCAACGAATCGGCGCGCCTCAACAAGCACTTGGTGCGCGAGCAGCAGGTCGCCAGCGGGACTGGCGCCGGTTATGATTCGGCCTCACGCGGCCCGAGCCTGTTCACCCTCGAAGCCACGCCCAGCGAAGGCAGGACGGTGAACGATGTTGAAACTGCGTTGCGTCAGGAAATCGCGCAACTGGTCAAGGATGGCGTGAGCGAAGAAGAATTGCAGCGCGTCAAGGCACAGGTGACGGCGGGCGAGGTGTACAAGCGCGACTCGGTGTTTTATCAGGCGATGCAGATCGGACAGATGGAGAGTATCAGTTTGGGCCATCGCGCAATTCCGGTGATGCTGAAAAAGCTTCAGGCCGTGACGGCGGAGCAAGTGCGGCAGGTCGCCAAGGAATTCCTGCAGGACGACAATCTGACCATTGCGGTGCTCGACCCGCAGCCGCTTTCCGGAAAACCGAAGGCGCCCCAAGGAGTACCCCATGCGCACTAAGAAAATGCTGGATAAGGACGGTAGGGTGGATAAAGTGCGAAGCATGTATCCACCACGCGATACGGTGGATACGGCGCGATGCGCCTTTATCCACCCTACGAAGCTAAAGGCCTTGTCGAAGGGCTTCATGCTTCGACTACGGGCACAAAACGCCCTACGCTCAGCACGAACGGGTTTTTATTCTTTTCGCTACCCTGTTAACCTTGTCCTCGCCATAGCGCTGTGCTGCGTTGCGACAGCCGCATTTGCCACCCCCAACATCCAGCACTGGCAGAGCGCCAGCGGCGCGAAGGTGCTGTTCGTGGAAAACCACGACATCCCGATGCTGGATGTGTCGGTGAGCCTTCCGGCGGGCAGCAGTTTCGATGCTGCGGACAAGTCCGGCGTGGCCGGCCTGACCCATCACCTGCTGGATCTGGGCGCGGAAGGCTTGAACGAGGACGACATCGCGCGCGGCATGGCGGACATCGGCGCGCAATTCGGCGGCGGCTTCGATCCGGATCGTGCCAGCATTTCGTTGCGCACCCTGAGCAGCGCGGCGGAGCGCGACAAGGCATTGGACATCATGGCGCGCGTGCTGCAACGGCCGCTGTTCCCCGAAGCGATCCTGGCGCGCGAAAAGGCGCGGGTGATTGCCGCGCTGAAAGAGGCCGAGACCAAGCCGGAAAGCATTGCCGACAAGGCTTTCAACAAGGCGGTGTTCGGTTCGCACCCTTATGCGCTGCCGGTTTCCGGTGAAATCGCGAGCGTGGAGAAGATCACCGTGCAGGACCTCTCCGGCTTCTATCGCGCGCATTACCGGGCCGGCGGCGCGGTAGTGGCCATCATGGGCGATATCACGCGCGTGCAGGCCGAGTCCATCGCGCAGCAGCTCACCGAAAAATTGCCGTCAGCGGATGCTCCCGCCGCGCTGCCCGAGGTGGCGCTGCAAATCCCGGCGAGCGAGCAGCGCATCGCTCATCCCGCCAGCCAGAGCCACATCCTGGTCGGCGCGCCGGGCATGGCGCGCAACGATCCGGATTATTTCCCGCTGTATGTCGGCAACCATATTCTCGGCGGCGGCGGTTTCGTGTCGCGCCTGATGAACGAGGTGCGCGAAAAGCGCGGCCTGGCCTACAGCGTCTACAGCTACTTCATGCCATTGAAGCAGCCGGGCGCGTTCCAGATCGGCCTGCAAACCAAGAAAGAGCAGGCCGATGAGGCGCTGCAACTGGTGCGCAACACGCTCGCGGAATTCATCGCCAAGGGGCCGACCGAAAAGGAATTGAAAGCCGCCAGGCAGAACATCATCGGCGGCTTTCCGCTGCGCATCGACAGCAACCGCAAGATACTCGATTACCTGAGCATCATCGGCTTCTACAATTTGCCGCTGACCTATCTGGACGATTTCACGCGCAAGGTCGAGCAGGTGAATGTCGCGCAAATCCGCAGCGCGTTTGCGCGCCACATCAACCCGCAGGCGATGGCGACGGTGGTTGTCGGCGCGCCGGAAGAGGCCGCAACGCAGTAGGGGCGATTCATGAATCGCCCGTACGGGATGAAATGTGGATTTTTAGAGGTGTCCTTGAATAAACTCCGGATCATTGGCGGCGATTTGCGCCGCCGCGTGATCAGTTTTCCCGACGCATCAGGCCTGCGCCCCACCCCAGATCGCGTGCGCGAGACGCTGTTCAACTGGCTGGGGCAGACGCTCTACGGGCGAACCTGCCTGGATTTATTCGCCGGCAGCGGCGCGCTGGGTTTCGAGGCCGCTTCGCGCGGCGCGGAGCGGGTGGTGATGGTGGAGCAAAATCCCGCGGTTTTTCGCGCGCTGCAGGACAACATTGCAAAATTGGCCTGCGCTAACGTTTTCGCATATCGCCAAGATGGGTTAGAATTCGCCAGCCGCGATATGCATCGGTATGACGTGATTTTTCTGGACCCGCCGTTTCAGAGCGATTGCCTCCCAAGACTGCTGGAAATCCTGCCACAACGCCTGAATGAAGACGGCATGATCTATGTCGAATCAGGTGCCGCGCTTGATGTCCCGCCGCCCTGGCAGACGATCAAATCGGGCAAGGCGGGGCAGGTGCATTATCAATTACTGGGCATTCCCGCAAACGATTTGAGTGGCCGTAAATGATTAAAGTGGTTTACCCGGGAACTTTCGACCCCATCACGCGCGGCCATGAAGACGTGGTGCGGCGTGCCGCCGGATTGTTCGGCGAAGTCATCGTGGCGGTGGCGGAAAGCCGCACGCAGACCCTGTTCACGCTGGAAGAGCGCGTGGACATGGCGCGTGAAGCATTCGCGGATTTCGCCAACGTGCGCGTGGAAGGCTTCCACGGCCTGCTGATGAGCTTCGTGCAGGCGCAGGGTGCGCGTGTGGTGTTGCGCGGGTTGCGTGCGGTGTCGGATTTTGAATACGAGTTTCAATTGGCAGGGATGAACCGCAATCTGTATCCCGAAATGGAAACGCTATTCCTGACTCCGGCGGAGCAATATACCTTCATCTCGGCCACCATGGTGCGCGAGGTGGCACGCTTCGGCGGCGATGTCAGCAAGTTCGTTTCACCCTTGGTGGCGGCAAGGTTGCAGCAGAAATATTAAATTGATTAACCATTTAACCTAGGAGAAAAGCATGGCACTGATAATTACCGACGAATGTATCAACTGCGACGTGTGCGAACCGGAATGCCCGAACGACGCGATTTCGCAGGGCGATGAAATCTACGTCATCGATCCCGACAAATGCACCGAGTGCGTAGGCCACTACGACACCCCGCAATGCGTGGAAGTATGCCCCGTGGATTGCATCCCCAAAGACCCGGCACATGCGGAAAGCCATGAACAGTTGATGGCCAAATATGAAAAACTGACGGCTGCCAAGGGCTAGGCATCACCCGGCAAGCGAAAAGGCCGCACAGGTCGACTGTGCGGCTTTTGTTTTTGGTCGAGGCCGATATGGGTCAGCCATTGCGCACGGCACTCCTTATTCCGGGTGCTCCGCGCATTGAATCGGTGCCGGCAAGCGCCTGGGCGATTTGACCCTGATCTGCTTGTTCACGTTCTTTTCGCCGAACACCACCTGGATCGCGCCTGGCGGCACATCGAATACGCCCGCCAGATAGCGCATCATGTGCGCGGTAGCGCCGCCCAGACGCGGGACGGCGGTGGCATACACTTCGAGTTGATGTCCGATGACTTTGCCGATGGCATCGCGCTGCGCATTGGGACGCCCCAGAATGTTGAGCACCAGCGTATCCCCCTCCCAGCAATAGAACGGTTCAGGTTTTTGGGGATTAAACAGCGGCATGATGCTCCCTATTTTCCTTCGGCCTCGCTGAGGCTTTTCTGCTGCTCTTCGGTTGCTTTTTGCAACGTTTGATCGACACCCTTGGCCTGTTCCAGCGCCTCGCGTTGCGGTTCTGCGAGCTTCGGTGTCGGGACGGAGGGGCGGTCGCATGCGCCGAGCAGCAGCATGACGGCGAACAGGATGTATTTCATTTCGGTGTTGAATCAAGTATGCAGTCGGCAAACTTTAGCACAAGCGGCTGTCATTTCTGGCAATGCTTGCAGTAGAAACTGGAGCGCTGTCCCTGCCTGATTTGCTGGATCGGTGCGCCGCACTTGCGGCAGGGTTCGCCGCCGCGCCCGTACACCCAATAGTGCTGCTGGAAGTAGCCGGGCTGTCCTGATGTGTTCACGAAGTCGCGCAAGGTGCTGCCGCCCAGATTGATCGCCTCGCTCAGGGTCGCACGGATTTCTGCCACCAATTTTGCGCAGCGCGGCAGGCTGAGTTTGCCGGCGGCGAGTTGCGGCTTGATGCCGGCGCGGAACAGCGCCTCGTTGGCGTAGATGTTGCCGACACCGGCTACCACGCGGCTGTTCATGATGAGTTGTTTGATCGCAATGCTGCGCCCGCGCGTGGCCTGATGGAGATAGCGCGCATCGAAGTCATCTTCTCCGAATTCATCCGGCAGCGGTTCGGGGCCGAGTGCGGCGAGCAGCGGGTGAGTATGCACATCGCCGCCATGCCACAGCACCGCGCCGAAGCGGCGCGGGTCGCGCAGGCGTATCAGCGTGCCGTTGCTCAGCACCAGATCGAAGTGGTCGTGTTTTTCCGGCGGCGTGCCGACGGGCAGGATGCGCAGGCTGCCGGACATGCCGAGATGCAGGATCAAGGTGCCGTGATCGAATTCAACCAGCAGATATTTGCCGCGCCGCTTGAGCGCGCGGATGGTTTTTCCGCGCAGCAGCTTAGGCAGATTTTTCGGGATCGGCCAGCGCAGCCTGGGGACGCGGATGACGGCATCCGCAACGGCCAGGCCGGTGAGGTGTGCGGCCAGTCCGCGCCGCGTGATTTCTACTTCGGGCAGTTCGGGCATGACTACCTCGGATATTTTGCGACCCTCTCCCCCACCTCCGTGGGAGGGGAGCAAATGGAGTTCAGGTGATAATTAAAGACCGCCGCACAACGTAGCGAGCGCAGCTGAGACAAGGCAAAAAACGGCGAAGAACCGGAGTTTACTAAAAGTAAATGAGGATTCTGAGCCATTTTTTAACGCCGTATCAGCAAGCGCAGTAGTTGTACGGCGGTCTTTCAGGCGCGACGGCGTTTCCACCAGATATAGATACCTCCTCCCGCCAGCAGCAGCGGCAAGCCGAACAGGAAACCGATGCCGATGGCGGTGAGCTGCGTTTTACCGAGCGTCAGATTGCTGTCCTTTGCGGCGCGCGGCTGCAACGTGATGAGATGTTCTTCGCCGGCCAGCCAGTTCACCATGTTCACGCCGAGATCCACGTTGCCGCCGTTGCCGGCGAAGCTGTTGGCGAGGAACGCGCCGCTGCCGACCACTACGATGCGCTGTTCGCGGTCGTTGATGTTGCGTTGCAGCGCCGCCGCGATGATGGCCGGGCCGGGGGTGTCGTGCTGTTTGTCGAAGCGTGGCATGGCACCAGGTGCGTTGCGGCTCACCCAGCCGCGCGCGGCGACTTCCACCAGCACGCTGTGCTGCCAGTCCGGGTTTTCATTCCAACTCAGCGGGCGCGCAGACGGAAAGGCGGTGATCAGGTTGAAATTGCGCGTGATCGCATGCGGCGGATAGACGGCGCCGAGCGCCCAGGTGGCGGGTGCGTTCATCCCGCTGGCAGCCGGGTCAATCACGGTGCCGGGCGGCAGCAGCAGGTCGAGTTTCTCGGCGAGGCGCTCCAGCCCGTGCAGCGGTTCGGCATCCACCCGCCAGAGCAGGTTGCCGCCGCGCTCGACATAACGCAGCAGCTTGTCCACTTCGCCGGGCATCAGATCGACTTGCGGCTGGGTAATGACCAATACGCCGACATTGCTCGGCACTTCCTGCGCCAGCGCCAGATTCAGGCTGCCGATGCGGAAACCATTCTGTTTGAGTTTCGCGCCGAACGGCTCGCCCAAGTCGTGGTTGGCAATGCCGTCCAGTTTGCGCTCGCCGTGCCCGTCCAGATACATCACCGTCTGGTCGCGGCTGTGCGCCAGACGCAGCAGGGCGCTGGTGAGGATGGGTTCGTTGAGCTGGGTGAGGTGCTCGCTGCGCCCGGCATATTCGACCACCATCTCGCCGTTGAGCTGGACGCGCGCCGCGCGGGCTTTTTCGGGCTCTTTTTCCGGGTCGATGAACGCCAGTTGTATGTCGGGTTTGTATCGCTGGTAGAGCGACATGAAATTGCGGATGATCTTGCGGATGTCGCCGAGGCGCGCGTCCTGCTCGGTGGCATATACCGTGATGTTGACCGGGCCGCTGAGTTGCCTGAGCACCTCCACGCTGGCGGGTTCCAGGCTGTTGCTGGCATTATGCGTGATGTCACGTTGCACGGAATAGCGCGTGGCGAGATAGCCCAGGCCCGACGCGATGCCCAGCAACAGCAGCACGAACAGCAGGTTGCGCAACAGCGGTGAGGTGAAAAATTTACGCAGCATGGCTCACCCGTAGATGCGGTTATTGTGGATGCGGCGCATCGCCAGCAGCAGGAATACTGCACTGAACAGCACGAAGAAGGCGGCATCGCCGCTGTCCAGCAAACCGGCGTTGAAATTCTGGAAGTGGTTGAGCGGCGAGATGAGATGCCAGGGTGAGTCTTCCGCCGCCGCGCCGATGTCGGCCAGCCACAGCCCGACCAGCACCGCCAATGCGCCGATGGCGGCGATGACCGGCTGGGTGGTGAGTGCGGAAACATACAGCCCCACCGCGACATAGCTGGCGGTGAGCAGCAGCAGGCCGAGCATGTTGCTCAACAGCAGGCCGTGATCGAGAGCGGTGCCGAACATCAGGGTGTAGAGCATCAGCGGCACGCCGGTCATCAGCGCGGCCAGAAAAACCAGCAGGCCGAAGAATTTGCCGAGCACGATGTGGCGGCTGGACAGCGGCGCCGAGAGCAGCAGCGTGAATGTCTGATTGCGGCGTTCTTCGGCGATCAGGCGCATCGTGAACATCGGCGCCAGCATCATCAGCAGCAGCGCGGCCGTGTTGAACAACGGGGCGGCGATCGTGATCGTCACGCCGGGCGGATTGGCGAGTTGCGCGAGCTGCGGCTGAACCTCGAGGAACGCATCCAGCCGCGCCAGAAAGAACCACGCAAAAATGAATTGCAGCACGGCGAGCGCGAACCAGGTAGAGGGCATCGAAAACAGGCTGCGCAGTTCGCGCAGCGCGAGCAGGCGGATCATGGTGTCTCCCCTGTGGCATTTTTTTCGGCAGCGGTGATTCCGGCATGGGTGATTTGGGCAAACACCTCTTCCAGCGTGGCTTGCAGCGGCGTGAGTTGCTCCAGTTGCCAGCTGCGCTGCGCCGCCAGCGCAAGCAGTGCGGCGCTGGGATTGATATCCGGTGCATGCAGCACGCGGAACTGCGTGGCGGAAAGCGGTTCGACGCTGCTGATGCCCGCGATGCCTTCCAGTTCGCTCAACGGCGGCGGGTTGCGCAGGCTGATGATGAAGCCGGAGATGCCCCCGTACTGCTGCATGTGCGCGCTGGTGTCGCCATAGATCAGCCTGCCGTGCTGCATGATCTCCACGCGGTCGCATACGCTTTGCACCTCGCCGAGCAAATGCGTGGAGAGGATCACGCTGCTGCTGTCGCCCAATTCGCGGATCAGGGTGCGGATGTCGCGGATCTGCGTGGGATCGAGGCCGACGGTGGGTTCGTCCAGCACGATCACGGCGGGGCGGTGAATGATCGCTTGCGCGATGCCGACGCGCTGCTGATAGCCTTTGGACAACGTGCCGATGATTTTCCTGCCGACCGCTTCCAGGCCGCAGCGTTGCCTGGTCTGAATGAGCGCTTCGGCGGCGGCGCCCGGCTTCATGCCGCGCAGGCGCGCGGCAAAAGTCAGGTAATCGTTCACGCTGAGCTCGCGGTACAACGGCGGGGTTTCCGGCAGATAGCCGATATGCGCCTTGGCCAGCGTGGGCCGGCGCAGCAGGTCGATGCCGCAGATTTCGATGCTGCATCCATTTTTTTCGGCACTATCCGGCAACAAGCAGCCGGTCAGCATTTGCAGCGTGGTAGTTTTGCCCGCGCCGTTGTGCCCGAGCAAGCCCAGCACTTCGCCGCGCCTTAATTCCAGCGACACGTTATGAATGACCTGCCGGCTGCCGAAGCGGCGCGACAGGTTGCGCGCGGCAAGGGTTATTTCGGGAGTGGCGTTAGGCAAAATTCAGTAACCATCGTGGTTGCGGGTTCGGTTAAACCCGGATAATTCATCAGGTAAATCTAACCCATCCCCACTTCGGCGTAGCGTGCGCTGTGCGCACGACAAATTCAGGATCGTGCGCGCAGCGCACGCTACGTGGATACTTGAGCAACGCAGTATCGCGACGGGGTTTGGATTTATCGAGACGCCCTTAATATAACCCAATATATGCGCCCCCACTACCCCAACTCCACGATCACCGGCGTATGGTCGGAAGGGCGTTCCAGTTTGCGCGGGGCTTTGTCGATCACGCAGCTTTTGCATTGCGCCACCAGCGGCTCGCTGACCAGGATATGATCGAGGCGCAACCCCAGGTTGCGGCGGAACGCCATCATGCGGTAGTCCCACCAGGAATAGGATTTTTCGGGCTGCTCGAACAGGCGGAAGCTGTCGCGCAGGCCAAGTTGCAGCAGGTTGCGGAACTGTTGCCGCTCCGGCTCGCTGACCAGCACATTGCCCTGCCACGCGACCGGGTCATAGACATCGCGGTCTTCCGGCGCTATGTTGTAGTCTCCCAGCAGCACCAGTTGCGGGTAGCGTTTCAGTTCCTGTTTGAGCCAGTCGCGCAATGCGGCGAGCCACGCGAGCTTGTAGCGATACTTGTCGGAATCGACGCTCTGGCCGTTAGGCACATACACGCATACCACGCGAATCCGATCAGATTGCATCGGTGAAACTGCGTTGGCTTCCTCGCTCACTCCTGGCCGTGCTATTAGCACTGTCTGCGTCGTTCGCTCGTCGCCGCCTTGTTTGACCTTCGCAATCGAATCGGACGTAAAAGTGGCGGCGATGACGCGCTTGTGTTCATCGGGAAAATCCGGGATACCGAATTGCATATCGCCGGCGGGTGTGCGGCTCAGGATCGCCACGCCGTTGTAGGTCTTCTGTCCGCTGAATACGCTGTGATAACCCGCCGCCTGAAATTCGGCCTGCGGAAAATCCTTGTCCTGTTGCTTGGTCTCCTGCAAACACAACGCATCGACCGGATTGGCGGCGAGCCAGTCCAGCACCTGCGGCAGGCGCACTTTCAGCGAGTTGACGTTCCAGGTCGCCAGCTTCATTGTGCGGCGGGATTGGCCGGCGCGACCTGGCTCGCTGCGGCAGGCGCGGATGCGGGAAGCGCGCCGGGCGCGCGATAGGGCGCTGCCTTCGGATAGCCGGCGATATCGAGTTCGCCATGCCACTGCTCGGCCAGAAAGCCTTTCAGAAAGGTCCTGCCCACCGCGAGGGTAGGCGCGCTGTCGAAACCGGAAAGCGCCTTGAAGGCATCGATATCTTCCTGGGTTATCAGTTTTTTCTCGCTGAACGGGATGCCGCGCTTGCTCAGCAGGCTGCGCGCTTGGTCGCAAGGTGTTGTGCAGTTGTCCGCGACATACAGGATGACCGGAAAATTCTGCTGCGCGCGGCGCGTTTCATAGGGCAGGTCTTCTACAGGCACGGCGGCAGCGGGAAATTTTCTGGGCTCAACCTGCGCCGCGTCAACCGGAAGCATATCGCCGTAATGCACCTTGCCCTGCGCGTCCAGCCAACGGTACAGCTCGCCCGCTTGCGCGCCCGATGGCATCACCGCCAAACAACCCAACAACAAAACAATGTGCTTCATTTTGCCTCCTTGCTGATTTGTAGGGCGGGCTCTGCCCGCCGGATAAGGGTTGCCGGGCATAGCCCGGCCTACATCACCTTTAATGTTCCCGAAAACAAATTTTTACAGTAGCCCATTATGCCGCAACAATGCGTCGATGCTCGGCTCGCGTCCGCGAAACGCGCTGAACGAATCCATCGCGCCGCGGCTGCCGCCCATCGCCAGTATTTCGGCACGGAAGCGCGCGCCGACATCGGGATTCAGCACGCCGTTTTCCTCGAACAGGCTGTACGCATCGGACGACAGCACCTCCGCCCACTTGTAGCTGTAATAGCCCGCCGCATAGCCGCCGGCAAAAATATGCGAGAAGCTGTGCGGGAAGCGGTGGAACGCGGGCGGGATCAGCACCGCCACTTCGGCGCGCACTTCGTCGAGCAGTTGCAGGATGGATTTTGCGCCGCCCGCCTCGAAGTTGCTGTGCATCAGCATGTCAAAAATTCTTCGCGGCGAGCATCTTGTCGAACAACGCGCGCGGCAACGGCTCGCCGCTGTCGACATGACGCGTCATGCCGTGCAGCACATCCCATTCCCAGCAGAAATTCTCCATGAACTGGCTGGGCAATTCCACCGCGTCCCACTCCACGCCGTTGATGCCGGACACGGCGAGGTCTTCCACTTCGGTCAGCAGGTGATGCAGGCCGTGGCCGAATTCGTGGAACAGCGTGATCACTTCGTCGTGCGTGAACAAAGCTGGCTTTCCTCCGACCGGCGCAGAGAAGTTGCAGTTCAGATAGGCGACCGGAGTCTGGATGCCGGAAGCAAGGCGGCGACGCGTAATCACATCATCCATCCACGCCCCGCCGCGCTTGCTGTTGCGCGCGTACATATCGAGATAGAACTGCCCGACCAGTTGCCCTTGCGCGTCGCGGATATCGAAGAAGCGCACGTCGTCATGCCACAGGGGCGCAACGGAAGCCTTGATCTGCAAGCCATACAGCGTCTCGACCAGCTTGAACATACCGGGCAGCACCGCATCTTCCGGGAAATACTGTTTCACTTCCTGCTCGGAAAAGGCGTAAAGCTTTTCGCGCAATTTTTCGCTGGCATAGCCGACGTCCCAGGATTGCAGTTCGTCTATTCCCAATTCGGCGCGCGCGAATTCGCGCAGCTCGGCCAGATCTTTTTCGGCAAAGGGTCGCGCGCGCTGCGCCAATTCGCGCATGAATTCGGCCACCTGCTGCGGCGAATCCGCCATCTTGGTCGCCAGCGACAATTCGCCGAAATTCGCAAAGCCCAGCAGGCTCGCCTCCTCACCGCGCAGCCTGACGATCTCATCCATCAGCGCGGTGTTGTCCCACTCTGCTCTGCCAAATTCGCTGGCGCGTGTGCCAGAGGCGCGATACATCTTTTCGCGCAATGCGCGGTTGTCGGCATATTGCATCACCGGCATGTAGGACGGCGCTTTCAGCGTGAACAGCCAGCCGGGTTTGTTGGCCGCTTGGGCGGCCTCATGCGCCACCTGCAACACGTCTTCCGGCAAACCGCCCAAATCATTCTTGTTCTCGATGACCAGCGTGTAGTCGTTGGTCGCATCGAGCAGGTTGTCGGAAAAGCGCGACGACAATTCCGCCAGACGTTCCTGGATCTCCAGATAGCGCGCCTTCTTGTCCTCCGGCAACTCCGCGCCGCCGAGGCGGAAATCGCGCAACTCGTTCTCGATGATTTTCTTGCGCGCCGCGCTCAAACCGGCGAATTCAGGGCTGTTGCGCAATGCCTTGAATTTATCGAACAGCGCGAGATTCTGGCCGAGCTCGGCGTAATACTGGGTGATGATCGGCAGCGTGGCGTTATACACCTCGCGCAACTCAGGTGAATTCATCACCGCGTTCAAATGCCCGACCGGCCCCCACGCGCGCGACAGCCGCTCGTTGGCATCCTCCATCGGCACGATGAAATCCTGCCAGGTCGGCGGCGAACTGTCGCTGAGCAGCCGCGCAATCAGCGCGCGGTTCTCCGCCAGCAACTGCTCGATCGCCGGCGCGACATGTTCGGGTTTGATCTCCGCGAAGCGCGGCAGACCGGAGAAATCGAGTAATGGGTTCATGGATGAGCTGGAAATAAATACTGCGGTGGGAAATCCGACAGATGCATTTTACTATGAAAGGTTCTGGCAATAGCCAAGCCTCGAGTGATGCGGTATTCGTGCGGCACCCGGCTGTCCTCCGCAGCAACCCAGCCGGCGGTCTTCATCGCGGGGTTCGGCTTTGTTCATCGGCGTGGGTGGGGACTAGGTTCACGCCACAGAATTAACGGAACATGTTCAAAATCTGTAGGGCGGAAAAGCGCAGCGCCTTCCGCCGTATGAGAATCCCATTCGGCGGATAACGCCTGCGGCTCATCCGCCCTACGAGGATGCGGGTAGGTTCAAAATGATGTTGGAGAAACAATCCGCACTCCGGATGCCAACAAACTTTCAAACAAGACCAGCAAATCCTTGTCGCCAGTCACCAGCCAGTCTGCAGCTGCCGCCAACGCAGCATGGATAAACTTGTCATCATCCGCATCGCGGCAAAAAGTTTGACCCGCGATCTGCTGCGGAACATCGACCCAATAGGCAACGGTATCAATATCGTGCAAGAGCCGCTTCCGATCATCCATCGTCACATAGCGGTCAAACTTGGGTAGCCACAGCCGCTGCTTGAGTTCTGCAAAGGTGCCCGGAGTAAATACAGGTTGGCCGTACCTGACCACCTGCCGAGTCAATTGTGCCGGCGTACCCGCCTTCATCAGCAAGCCGCTGATCCAGACATTGGTGTCGATGACGACTCTGGGCCCGCGAGGATTCACAGATCACTCAGCTTTCATCCGCCAGCAACTCGGCCAGTTTTTCAGGGGTTAATCCGGCTCGCGCAGCCGCATCGGCTGTCTCATCCATCGTTTTCAACAATCGGTCAGCGTAAAAAGCCCGCATCGCCTCATAATCCTCGGCGCTCACCATCACGCCCGCTACACGGTCATGACGCATCACCCTAACCGGCTCACGTTGAACCTTGTCGAGAAACTCCCCGAAACGGGTCTTTGCTTCGTTCGCTGTATAGGTCTGCATGACGCACCTCAGTTATTCATCAATAAGATGCGTTCAATTTAACCGAATCGTTCGATTTGGTCAAATTGGGCGATTTTATCTTTCAGGTCGTGTAACTCACGGAACGCCTTTCGTAGGTCTCGTTTTTGATCTTCACTCCAGAAGAAACGCGGAGCTGATCCGGATAGTTACGAAAGATTCTGGCGATAATCCGGCTGGTATTGGTCGATACGCGATACGCGGCTGTCAAAAAACGGAACTACCGCTAAAGTCTCCGATAATCGTCAAGCAAACCCGAGGAACACCGCCAGAAGCTCGCTTCTTCAAGGCTGAATTCCGGCAATGGGTCGGTTCGCGAATGTTTGCGCGGCCTCCCGACGACAGAGGCTCCGCCCCAAAAAAAATTTTCACCGGACAGGCTGAACAAATGGGTTGTCATTGCGAACCAAAATTGGTACGCTTTCAAAATGAAGCAGCCAACCTTGGAAGTTCGCTTCTTCAAGACTGATTCCGGCAATGAACCGGTTCGCGAATGGTTGCGCGACCTCCCGGCGACAGACAAGAAAACCATAGGCGAAGATGTAAAGACCGTGCAATTCGGTTGGCCTCTCGGAATGCCGCTGGTGGCGCATCTGGATGGCGATGTGTGGGAAGTGCGGATCAGGCTGGATACGCGAATTGCGAGGATATTCTTCGCGCTGGAAGGCAGCATCATGGTTCTGTTGCACGGCTTCATCAAAAAACAACAAAAGACGCCCAAGCCGGAACTTGATCTGGCAAAAGAACGGCTGAAACAACTCAGGAGACGAACATGAGCAGGAAAAATATCGGCAGCAGCTTCGACGAATTTCTGGCCGAAAACGCGACGCTCGACGAAGCGACCGCAATCGCCGTCAAGCGTGTCATCGCCTGGCAAATTGAACAAGAAATGAAAGCGCAAAACCTGAACAAGACCACGATGGCGAAGAAGATGCACACCAGCCGCGCCGCGCTGAACCGCCTGCTGGATGAGAACGACACCAGCCTCACGCTGACTACCTTGGCAAGTGCGGCGGCGGTGCTGGGGAAAAAACTGAATGTCGAGTTGTTGGCGGCTTGAAAATAAACCGTGGTGCGTGCCTGATTGTTCCTCCGTTATTCATCAATAAGATGCGTCCAATTTAACCGAATCGTTCGATTTGGTTAAATTGGACGATTTTATCTGTAGGGAGCAAATGCAATCTTGACTGGTAATAAATAATGCCATACTGTCCGCAAAAATACCCAGAGGATAATTATGAATACCACCCTTACCTTGGTCAGCGATCAAGACTCAGCACTTTCCTATCTGGACAAAGCCCGTAAACACCATACGCAGGCAGCCATTGCCAAGCATTTGGGCGTTGGGGTTCGTACCATCAGCCGGTGGGAAGCCCGGCAAACCAGCCCGCCCGCCTACTTGGCTCACGCGTTGCAGCAACTATTGCCGTTCGGGGAGGAAAGCCCCGCAGGCACTTTCGATTTCATAGATCTGTTCGCGGGCATCGGCGGCCTGCGCAAGGCATTTGAGCAAGTCGGTGGGCGCTGTGTATTCACCAGCGAATGGGACACCTACGCACAGAGAACCTATGCCGAAAACTTCCGCGATGGGCACCCTATTGCCGGAGACATCACCCAAGTACAAGCCGCTGACATACCCGACCACGATGTATTGCTGGCCGGATTCCCCTGTCAGCCCTTCTCGATTGCCGGGGTATCGAAGAAGAATGCACTGGGCAAGGCGCACGGTTTCGCCTGCGAAACGCAAGGCACCTTATTCTTCGACGTGGCGCGCATTATCGAAACAAAACGCCCGCGCGCCTTCCTGCTGGAAAACGTCAAGAACCTCGTCTCGCACGACAAAGGCCGCACCTTCGATGTCATCCGCCGTACCCTGACCGAAGTGCTGGGCTACCACATCCACTATCGCGTCATTGACGGCGCACACTTCGTCCCGCAACACCGCGAGCGCATCCTCATCGTCGGCTTCCGCGAGCCAATCGCATTCGATTTCGATGCCCTGCCCCTGCCGCCCAAGGGCGAGCACAAACTCAAGGACATCCTGCACCGCACCGACGGCAGCGAACCTGTTTTGCCGTGGGACGAAGGAAGATTTTTCGATTACAAAAAACAGCGCCAGCAGGACAAATACACTCTGACCGACAACCTCTGGCTTTACTTGCAGAACTACGCCGCGAAGCACCGCGCCAAGGGCAACGGTTTCGGCTTTGGCTTGGTCAAACCCGGCGATGTGACGCGCACCTTATCGGCGCGCTACTATAAGGATGGCTCGGAAATTCTCGTGTATCAAGACACGCGCAAAAACCCGCGCCGACTGACGCCCAGGGAATGCGCACGGCTGATGGGCTACCCCGATACGTTCAGGATTCCGGTGTCGGATACACGGGCTTACAAATTATTTTCTCAAGCGGCAGTTGTACCGATGGTTGAATATGCGGCTAAACTGATGGTGGCGCAACTCAATTTAGGGGAGAAGGCACCGGAAGCTATCGAAGTGCCGAAAGACATCATGGCCACAACACGCTGGACGAAGGAACAACTCAAGCTCGCATTCCATCTTTATTGCCAACTTCCTTTTGGAAGATTGCACAGCCGCAATCCCGAAATTATTCAGCTTGCTAAACTGATTGGGCGAACGCCCGGCGCGGTAGCAATGAAGCTCGTAAATTTTGCTAGTCTTGATCCGGCAATCACCAGCACGGGGCGCGCAGGCTTGGGTAATGCGGGTTCACTCGACAAAGAAGTTTGGGCTGAATTTCATGCCGATTGGGAAAAGCTCGCGCTTGAATGCTCGTTGTTAAATGCTCAGCTCCGCAAGGAGAAATTGTCAGATGAAGTAATTGAATTGGACGTTGCCGAGCAAGAGGGACTTCAAGATTTTACTGGTGAGACAAAGCGGGTGGTGACAGAGCAGCGAATTAAGCAACACTTCTTTCGGCGTGCTGTGTTGAGTAGCTACCGTGGGCGTTGCTGCATATCGGGTCTTTCGGATGCGCGCTTGCTGACGGCAAGCCACATCGTGCCGTGGAGTAGCGACAAAATTAATCGTCTTAACCCCAGCAATGGTTTGTGCCTTTCAGCCATTCACGACAAAGCATTTGATCGAGGGTTGATAACGATTTCTGATGGCTATGAGGTGGTGTTGTCCGAGCAACTAAAGAGAAATAATGATGCCTTTGTTGCTCAGATATTCCTGCCATTGGAAGGGCGTAGGATTGAGTTGCCGGAAAAGTTTATTCCGAGCATCGCTTTTCTTTCTCGTCACCGCAACGAGATATTCATTGATGCCGCAGGCCAATAAACTTCTGTTCGCAAAGGATAGTTTATGATTACTCCGGTTGTGCTTCACGAAGATGCTTTTTACGAGTATTTCAAACCATATCGCCACCCTGATGCGTGTCACGACATCTGGGGTGGATTGGGTCTGGAAACCTTCGGCAAAGACCTTGATACAGTCAGAAAATTAGATGCCTCTTATTTGTGGACAGTGGTGGAGGGCGGTTCAAGCAATGACCAGTGGATTATTCCCGGATACCATTTTGTTAATCGCATATGCTACTTGGTCACAGAAAAGTCTCACCAAGGGATTGATATCGATTTTCGAGTTCCAAGCCGATTAAGTTCGTTAACGCCTATTGGACTGAAGAGGCAGATGAATAAAATTTCCCGTTTATTCCAAGCTGCTCATCAACCCAGCGCAGTTTCGTAGATTGGGTATCAAGGAAAACAATGATCGACGAGCTGATTTCAGGGGTATTGAGGTCAAGTGCAAGCAGGTCAAAGAAACTGGCGGGCATAGCGGAAAAATAAACCTGTTCCAGCAAGCTCCAAGGTGGGAGGAAAAATTATCCGGGCTGGAGCGGTTACGTCTAATTGGCCAGCCGGACGAGCATGGTCACTATGCCTGCCATTCCCAAGTGACTACGACAGTTAATAACATCGGGTTATCACTTGACCCAACTGCCACACCTGAACAGATTGATCTATTGAAAGGGATTTCACGATTTGGTTACTGGCCCTTCGGGGTACTTGAGGGGCGGCTTCGTGAAAAGCATTCACGCGCAGTCTTCGTTAAGGCAGATGTTCGCAACACTGCTGGCCGACAACGCTTTCACTACAAGGAATTGATTTACTGTGAGCGACCGTCAATCCAGCGTTTCAACGACCTTGTTCAATCGAAACGAATCGTGTTCGAATTTCTGATGTCTGAAAAAGAAGGGAAGGTTCGCAATCACGGCTACCCGTGGCGCCTGACGAGCGAAGATGCTCTGAGTGAGTTGTTCTCGTTGCGGGTAAAACTCAGATAAAGCCTACAAGGGGTAGCATCATTTTTCTCCCACGGCGCGAAACCAATAGGACGTTTCTTCTTGGGGTCGGAGGGTGTCATCAGTTGGTGGATGGCTTCAAAAACTGCTCTGAACTTGAAGTCGCAAATTGCGACTTCAAGTTGGCAAACTCGTCAGCGGTAAGCTGAAACATAAAACCTTCCGGGAAGCGTTCGAAAGCTTTTGATTTCATGGCTTGAGCAGCGCTAGCCTTGATAGACCACTTGCCCGTCCACCAGCGTGTAACGCACCCGGCCCTGCACTTCGAGGCCGGTGAACGGCGTGTTCTTGCCCTGGCTTTTCAGCGCGGCCGGCTCGACCTTCCAGTACATTTCCGGGTCGAACACGCATATATCGGCGGCCGCACCGATGCTCAGATGTCCTGCGTCCAGACCGAGTATCTGCGCGGGTTGCAGCGTGGCCTTCGCGAGCGCGCCGGACAGCGTGAGCTTCTCCTGTTGCGCCCACTTCAGCACCAGCGGCAGCAGCAATTCCAGACCGGTTGCGCCCGCTTCCGCTTCGGCGAACGGCAACTGTTTGGCATCCTCGTCGACCGGCGCGTGGTTGGAGCAGATTGCATCGATGGTTCCGTCCAGCAATCCGGCGCGCAACGCGGCGCGGTCGCGCAGGCTGCGCAGCGGCGGGATCAGATGGCAATTCGGGTCGAAGAAGCCGATGTCCATTTCCGACAGATGCACATGGTTCATCGAGACATCGCAGGTTACCGCCAGCCCTTGCTGTTTCGCCGCGCGGATCAATTCCACGCCCGCCGCACTGGAGATGCGGCAGATATGCAGCTTCACGCCGGTCTCCTGCGCCAGCGCCAGCATGGTCGCAAGCGCGATGGTCTCGGCGCACACCGGGATGGCGGGCAGGCCGCAGCGGGTCGCCACTTCGCCGTCGTGCGCCACGCCGTTCTTGGCGAGGAAGCTGTCCTGCGGGCGCAGCCATACGGAAAAATCAAAGGTTGCGGCGTATTGCATCGCGCGCAGCAATACGCGCGTATCGGTGAGTGGAGCATCGGCCTGGCTGAATGCCACGCACCCGGCGTCCGCCAGCTCGGCCATTTCGGTCAGCTCCTGCCCTTTTAGCGCGGAGGTCAGCGCGCCGACCGGATAAAGATGCGCCTGATTCAGGTTTCTGGCGCGGTGCTTGAGCATTTCCACCAGACCCGGTTCGTCCAGCGGCGGATCGGTGTCCGGCGGGCAGGCGAGGCTGGTGATGCCGCCCGCCACCGCCGCCTGCATTTCCGATTCCAGCGTCGCCATGTATTCATAGCCCGGCTCGCGCAGCCGCGCCGCCAGGTCAATCAGACCGGGCGCGACCACCAGCCCGGCAGCATCGATGACTTTATCAGCGACGAAACCTGCCGGAGCGTTGCCGACAGCGACCACCTTGCCCGCTGCGATGAACACATCCTGCTTCGCGTCGAGGTTGTTCTTCGGGTCGATCAGCCGCCCATTCTTGATCTGGATGTTCATACCTTTACTCCCGCCAACATGCTCATCACCGCCATGCGCACCGCGATGCCGAACGTCACCTGCGACAGGATCACCGAGTGCGCGCCGTCGGCGACGCTGGAGTCGATTTCGATGCCGCGGTTCATCGACCCGGGATGCATCACGATCGCATCCGGACTGGCGCGCTCCAGCTTCTCTGCGGTAAGGCCGTAGTACTTGTAGTATTCCTGCGCGGAAGGCAGCGCCGCGCCCAGCATGCGCTCGTGCTGCAGGCGCAGCATCAGCACCACATCCACGTCGCGCAAGCCTTGCGCCATGTCGTGATAGACCTGCACGCCGAGGTTCTCGACCATCGTCGGCAGCAGCGTCTTGGGGGCGATGACGCG
>JACPEI010000039.1:37818-44484 GCA_016183575.1 Nitrosomonadales bacterium
CGCGTACTTCCGGCACGCCGAGCGTGGTCAGCGCGTGGATCTGCGAGCGCGCGACGCGCGAATGCAGCACGTCGCCGACGATCGCGACGCGCAGGTTGTGGAATTCCTTCTTGTAGTGGCGGATCGTGAACATGTCCAGCAAGGCCTGCGTGGGATGCGCGTGGCGGCCGTCGCCGGCGTTGATGACATGCACATCCGGCGCGACATGCCGGGCGATGAAATGCGCCGCGCCGCTTTGCGCGTGGCGCACCACGAACATGTCGGCGTGCATCGCGCACAGGTTGTCCACGGTATCCAGCAGGGTCTCGCCCTTGCTGGTGCTTGATGAGCCGATGTTGAGGTTGACCACATCCGCCGACAGCCGCTTGGCGGCGATCTCGAAGGTGGTGCGGGTGCGCGTGCTGCTTTCGAAGAACAGGTTGAACACCGACTTGCCGTGCAGCAGCGGCACTTTCTTGATCTCGTGCCCGTCGGTGACGTCGAGAAAGGTTGCGGCGCGGTCGAGGATGTCGCGCACGATCTTCACCGGCAAGCCCTCGGTGGTCAGCCGGTGCTGGAGTTCGCCATGTTTGTTGAGTTGTGGGTTGTTCATACGATTATTCCCGCTGCGGGTTCATCAAAATATGCCTGCAAAATCTGCTGCGCGGCGTATTGGTCGATCAGGATTTTCTGCTCCCTGCCACGGATACCATGTTCGTTCAAAGCTGCGCTTGCGGCAAGCGAAGTATAACGCTCATCGACCAATATCACCGGCAAATTGAACCGCCCCTTGAGGCGGTTGGCGAAGCGGCGGCATAACGCGGTCAGCTCGTGCGGCGTGCCGTCGTCGTTGCTCGGCAACCCCACCACCAGCGCGCTTGGCTGCCATTCGGCCAGCAAGTTCGCGATTTTGGCGAAGCGTGCGTCGGTTTTTTCGTCATTGATCGTGGTCAACGGGTTGGCGCGGCGCAACAGCGTGTTGCCGACCGCGACGCCGATGCGTTTGGTGCCAAAATCGAATGCGAGGAGCGTGCCGGAGGGCTGAGGACTGAGTGCTGAGGACTGAGTGTTGTCGCCGCGCGGTTTACTCTGTCCTCCGTCTTCTGTCATCTGTCCTCTGGCATCAGGCATGTCCGGCATTTTCGACCAGCGAGGCATAGTCCACGCCGAGCAGCGCCATCGCCGCAGGCAGGCGTTCCTCCGGCGGCAGGTCAAACAGGATGTGTTCGGAGGCCGGCACGGTCAGCCAGGTGTTTTCGGTCATCTCATGCTCCAGCTGCCCCTGATCCCAGCCCGCATAGCCCAGCGTGACAATCACATTGCGCGGCCCCCGCCCTTCGCCCATCGCTTCGAGAATATCCTTGGAAGTGGTCAGCGCCAGCTTGTCGTTGATGCGCAGCGTGGACTGCCAGTTTCCCGGCGTATCGTGCAACACGAAGCCGCGCTCGGTTTGCACCGGCCCGCCGAAATGCACCGGCATCTTTTCCAGTTTGGGTTGATGCAAGGGAATGTTGATCTGGTCGAACATCTCGCCCAGCGTCAGGGTGATCGGGCGGTTCACCACGATGCCCAATGCGCCGTTTTCGTTATGCTCGCATATATAAGTCAGCGTGCCGGCAAAGAACCCTTCCTGCATCGCGGGCATGGCAATCAGGAAATGATGGGTAAGATTGAAATCGGACATGGCGGCATTGTAACTGCCTGCACGGGGCCGCACAATTATACATAGCGTCATAAATCTACTGCGCGACTCCGGGGCGGGGTCGGGCGGTGCTCGCGCTCCTCACATACTGCTGTGTATGCTCCGGGCGCTGTGCTCCGGCCTCCCCCGCCCCGGAGCCGCTCGCTACGATTTCTGACGCTATGTATAGCGCCCATTTATCCACAGATTGAAGCTATCGGCTAGAATGCACCGGATCAATCAATTCGCAGAACATTATGGTTCCCCATCTCACTACCGCACTGACCGGCCCGCTGCTCGATCTGGAGCTGCGCTTCCTGAATGCCATGCCGACCATCGAGCATTGGTTCCGCGCGCAATGGCTGGAGCATGCCGTGCCGTTCTACGCTTCGGTGGATTTGCGCAACAGCGGTTTCAAGCTGGCGCCGGTGGACACCAACCTGTTCCCGGGCGGCTTCAACAACCTCAATCCGGACTTCTTGCCGTTATGCGTGCAGGCGATGCAGAGCGCGGTGGAGAAGATCTGCCCCGAAGCGCGCGGGGTGCTGCTGATACCGGAAAACCACACGCGCAATATGTTCTACCTGCAGAATGTCGCGCAGCTCGTCACCATTATCAAGCAGGCCGGGATGCGCGTGCGCGTCGGCAGCCTGTTGCCGGAGATTACCGAAGCCACGCCGATCCAGTTGCCCAACGGCGCCGCGCTGACGCTGGAACCGCTGAAGCGGCGCGGCAGGCGTCTCGTGCTGGAAGATCAAGTGTCGGGTGCAGGTTTTGACCCATGCGTGGTGTTGCTCAACAACGACCTGTCGGGCGGCGTGCCGGATATCCTGAAAAATCTTGAACAGGAAGTTTACCCGCCACTGTCCGCCGGCTGGCATATGCGGCGCAAGTCGCAGCATTTCGCCGCTTACGACCGCGTGGCGAACGAGTTTGCCAAACTGCTCGGCATCGACCCGTGGCTGATCAATCCCTACTTTGCAGTTTGCCATCGGGTCAACTTTCAGGAGCGCGTCGGCGAAGCATGCCTCGCCGCGCAGGTGGATAGCGTGCTGCAGAAGATGCGCGCGAAATACGCAGAATATGGCGTAAAGCACGACCCGTTCGTCATCGTCAAAGCCGATGCGGGCACCTATGGCATGGGCGTCATGACGGTGAAGGATGCCAGCGAGATCACCGGACTGAACCGCAAGCAGCGCAACAAGATGGCGGTGGTCAAGGAAGGCATGGAAGTCTCGGACGTGCTGGTGCAGGAAGGGGTGTACACCTTCGAGCATATCAACGATGCGGTGGCCGAGCCGGTGGTCTACATGGTCGATCATTACGTGGTCGGCGGTTTTTACCGCGTGCATACCGAGCGCGGCGTGGACGAAAACCTGAATGCGCCGGGGATGCGATTCGAACCGCTGGCGTTCGAAAGCTGCTGCACGCTGCCCAATCCGGATTGCGCGCCGGACGACACGCCGAACCGCTTCTATGCTTACGGCGTGGTGGCGCGGCTGGCGCTGCTCGCCGCGTCGCTGGAAATCGAGGCCGCCGAGAATCCCTAGATGGCCGGACTGATTCGCTTCCTGGCAGTTATTGCCGTCCTATCGCTTGCCGCCTGCAGCAAGGAACCTCCGCTGTATCAGGAGCAGGGCTATGTGTTCGGCACGCTGGTGGACGTCACCGTGTATGGCGAGAGCGAGCCACGCGCCAGGCAGGCGGTGAACGAGGTGCTGCAGGAATTTCAGCGCCTGCATAACCTGCTGCATGCGTGGCAGCCGAGCGAATTGAGCGAATTGAATGCGGCGTTCGCCAGGGGCGAGAGCAAGGCCGTTTCCCCGGAACTCGCCGCGATGCTGCAGGATGCCGCACAGCTTTCGCAGCAATCGCAAGGCCTGTTCAACCCCGCCATCGGCGGGCTGGTGCAACTGTGGGGGTTTCACGCCGACGAGTTCAAGGCAGCGCTGCCGGACGAGAAGCAGATCGCTGCGCTGGTGCAGGCGAATCCGCAGATGGGCGACCTGGTTTTTTCTTCCACACCCAACCCCTCCCGGCCTCCCCTTGTCAGGGGAGGAGAGGCCGATCCCCCCCTGACAAGGGGGGTTAGGGGGGTTACGGTTTCCAGCAACAACAAGGTGGTGCGGCTCGATCTGGGCGGCTACGCCAAAGGCTATGCGCTGGATCGCGCCGCCGAAATATTGCGCAAGCAGGGCATCCGCAATGCGCTGATCAACATCGGCGGCAATGTTTTCGCGCTCGGCCGGCATGGCAAGCGCCCGTGGCGCGTCGGCATCCAGCATCCGCGCAAGCCCGGCGCGCTGGCGACGCTGGAACTGCGCGACGGCGAGGCCATCGGCACGTCGGGCGACTATCAGCGTTATTTCATGCTGGGCGGCACGCGCTACTGCCACCTGATCGATCCGCGCAGCGGGCATCCCGCGCAGGGCGTGCAGGCGGCGACAGTTCTGATAAAACCACTAGCCATTCGACTAGACGAGCAAACAACGCTCGCCAAGTCGCTGGTTATGACGCGCGGCACGCGCGCCGGGGTGTTGTCCGACGCGACGTCCAAGCCGTTGTTCATCGCCGGAGCCGGCGGCTGGCGCGCCGCCGCGCTGCAAATGAATTTGCCCGAGGCGATGCTGGTGGATGGCATGGGCAACATCCATCTCACAGCGGAATTGCAGAAACGGCTAGAATTCACCGACAAGGGCATTCATCCGCAGGTGGAATAATGAACCTGGGTTCGGCAGCCAGGAGATTGCAGGAGCGCAATTTATTGCGCGATTAACCCAATATCGCCCGATAAATCGGGCTCCTACACAAAACTCGATAGGCATGGTTTCATCATTGGGTGTGGCGATTCGTCATGGCTGTTAATTTAAGGGAGTGGTTTAATTGGTCGGAATCTTGTTGGTAACCCATAACGGGCTGGGTGACAGTTTTGTCGATTGCGTCAGGCATGTGCTGGGCGAAGTGCCGCGCAACCTCAGGGTGTTGACGGTGCTGGCCGGCGACGATCCGCAACTGAAATTGATGGAAGGGCAGGCGCTGATCAAGCAACTGGATACCGGCGGCGGCGTGCTGATTCTGGCAGATATCTTCGGCGCCACGCCGAGCAACATCGCGCGGCAACTGTGCCACGCCGAACGCGTGATGGGGGTGGCGGGCGTGAATCTGCCAATGCTGCTGCGCGCGGTATGCTGCCCTACCAACACCTTGCCGGAGTTGGCGAAAATCGCCGTCGAGGGCGGCCGCGAATGCATCGTTTATATGGATCAGGATAATTAGGATGCTGCAACAAGATGCCTTGATCGTCAACAAACTCGGTCTGCATGCACGCGCCTCGGCCAGGCTCACGCAACTGGCTTCCGGCTTCAAATGCGAGGTGACGCTGTCGCGCAACCAGCGCCATGTCAATGCCAAGAGCATCATGGGTGTGATGATGCTGGCCGCCGCCAAGGGCACGACCATCGGCATCGAAACCGACGGCGCAGACGAGGCCGAGGCGATGCAGGCTATTCTGAGCCTTATCAACAACCGCTTCGGAGAGAACGAATGAGCTTCACATTGCACGGCATCGCCGTCTCCAGCGGCATCGCCATCGGCTATGCGCACCTGGTTTCGCATACCTCGCTGGAGGTGGCGCATTATATTTTGCCCAAGCGCTTTGTCGACGAAGAGATTGCGCGCTTCGACGCCGCGCTGCAGGCCACGCGCCGGGAATTTTCCAGCCTGCGCAGCAATCGCCCGACCTATGCCGCCGCCGAGTTCGACGCCTTCCTCGAGTTGCACCAGATGATCCTGGATGATCCGCTGCTGAGCGCCGCGCCGCGCGAGATGATCGCCAGCGAGCATTGCAATGCCGAATGGGCGCTCAAGGTGCAGACGGAAACCCTGGTTGCGCAATTCGACGAGTTTGAAGACGCCTACCTGCGCGAGCGGCAGACCGACGTGAAGCAGGTCGCCGAGCGGCTGCTCAAGCGGCTTGCCGGCCATCCCGGGCACCAGCCGCCGCCGGCGCGCCACGATGTCGAGACGATACTGGTGGCGCACGACTTGAGCCCCGCCGACCTGGTCCAGTTCAAGCCGCAGCAATATGCCGCCCTCGTTACCGATTCCGGCAGCGCGACCTCGCACACCGCGATCGTCGCGCGCGGCCTGAACACGCCATGCGTCGTGGGTCTGTACAATGCCCGCGAACTGATCCGCGAAGACGACCTGCTGATCCTGGACGGCGAACAGGGCGTGCTGATCGTCAATCCGGACAAGCTGATACTGGCCGAATACAAGCTGCGCCAGAGCGCGTGGGAGCTGGAGCGCAAGAAGCTCAAGCGGCTGCGCAGCGCGCGCGCCAATACCCTGGACGGCAGCCTCGTCGAATTGCACGCCAACATCGAGAAGCCGGAAGACATCGCCGAGGCGAAAGAAAACGGCTCGACCGGCATCGGCCTGTTCCGCAGCGAATTCCTGTTTCTCAACCGCGACGAACTGCCGGACGAGGAAGAACAGTTCGAAGCGTACCGCGCCGTCGCCGCAGGCATGGACGGGCAGCCCGTCACGATCCGCACCTTCGACCTCGGCGCGGACAAGCAGCTCAAGGGTGCGGAGCGCGTCGCCAGCAACCCCGCCCTGGGGCTGCGCGCGATCCGCCTGTGCCTTGCCGAGCCGCAACTGTTCCGCACCCAGTTGCGCGCGCTGCTGCGCGCCACGCATTACGGCAACGTCAAAATCCTCGTGCCGATGCTGTCCAGCGTGTCGGAACTCAACCAGACCCTGCAGTTCATCGCCGCCACCCAAAAGAGCCTGGACGACGAAGGCATCCCCTACGACCGCGAGGTGAAAATTGGCGGCATGATCGAGATTCCCGCCGCCGCGCTGGCGCTGAACGTGTTCGCCAAAAAACTGGATTTCCTGTCCATCGGCACCAACGACCTGATCCAGTACCTGCTGGCCATCGACCGCACCGACGAGGATGTGGCGCACCTGTACGATCCGCTGCACCCCGCCGTACTGAACCT
>JACPEI010000040.1 GCA_016183575.1 Nitrosomonadales bacterium
CGTCCACGCCCTACGGCGATGCCGCGGAGACGGCCGCCGTGAAGAGCGTGTTCGGCGGCCACGCGCGCCGCCTGGTGTTCGGGTCCACCAAGTCGATGACCGGCCATCTGCTGGGCGGCGCGGGCGGCATCGAGTCGGTATTCTGCGCCCTGGCGGTGCACCATCAGGTTGCGCCGCCGACAATCAATGTCTTCGAGCAGGATCCGGAGTGCGATCTGGACTGTTGCGCGAACACCGCACGCGACATGAAGATCGATGTCGCGGTGAACAACAATTTCGGCTTCGGCGGAACCAACGGCTCGCTGGTATTCCGTAAGCTTTAACCTCTCCCTCCGCGATGCTGGTCAACGGTGTACCCGGTAACACGATCAGCATCCGTGATCGCGGCCTGCTCTACGGCGACGGGGTGTTCCGCACCATGCGCGCAGCCCAAGGCAAGGCGCTGCACTGGCCCCTGCATTTCCTCAAACTCCAGCATGACTGCACCGCGCTCGGCATAAGCTGTCCGGGCGAGGTGTTGCTTCGCGCCGAACTGGATCGGGTGCTCGCGCAGCACCCGGACGGCGTGGTGAAGCTGATCGTCACGCGCGGCGAGGGTGCGCGCGGCTACACGCCGTCAACCGCTGCAACGCCTACACGTATATGGGATTTTTCACCGCTGCCGGACTACCCGGCAGAATGGCCGACACAGGGCATCAAGGCGCAGGTGTGCAGCCTGCGCCTGGCCGCGCAACCGCGCCTGGCCGGCGTCAAACACCTCAACCGCCTGGAAAATGTGCTGGCCGCGGCCGAACTGAGCGCGGCGCAACGGCACGACGGCCAACTTGCCGAGGGGCTGTTGCTGGATGCCGAGGGGCATCTGATCGAGGGCACGCGCAGCAACCTGTTCCTGGTGTTGCAGGGGAAGCTGGTCACGCCCGATCTGTCGCGCTGCGGCACGGCGGGAATGCAGCGCGGGCGGGTCATGGCCTGGGCCTCGCAGCATGGCGTTACGCTACAGCTGCGCGATGTTGCGCTGGAGGAGGCGCTGCACGCCGACGAGTTGTTCATCGTGAACAGCATCATCGAACTGTGGCCGGTGCGCGAGCTCGGGCAGCGCAGTTGGGGCCATTTTCCGGTTGCTGCGCGCATCCGCCACGACCTCGACCGGATGGATGCATGATGCGGAATCTATTCGCCCTGATCGTTTTGCTGGTGCTGTTCACCACGGCAGGAGGAGGCTACTACGCCTTCCGTCCGCTGCCGCTGCCCGCCACGCCGTTCGAGTTTACGCTGAAACAGGGCAGCAGCCTGAAGGGTATGGCGCGGGATATGGGGCAGGCCGGACTGCTGGAACAGGACTGGGCGTTCGTCTGGCTGGCGCGCCTCTTGGGTAAATCGGGGCAACTCAAGGCTGGCAAATACGCGCTGGTGCACTCGGTATCGCCGCTGGAACTGCTGGACATTCTCGACAAGGGGCTGGTCGTGCAGGGGCAGGTCAGCGTCATCGAGGGCTGGACATTCAGGCAGTTGCGCACCGCGCTGGACGCCAGCCCGGACGTCACGCATGACGCCCTGAACCTCACAGATGCGGAAATCCTGCAGCGCATCGGCGCGGCGGAAGGCCATCCCGAGGGCTTGTTCTTTCCCGACACCTACAGTTTCGCCTCCGGCAGCAGCGACCTTGCGATATTCAGGAGCGCCTACCAGTCCATGCAACAACGGCTGCAGGAGGCCTGGGCGGCGCGCGAACCGGGCTTGCCGTTGCAAACCCCTTACCAGGCGCTGATCCTCGCTTCCATCGTCGAGAAGGAGACCGGCGCACCCAGCGACCGCGGGATGATCGCCGGGGTGTTCATCAACCGCCTGCGCAAGGGCATGCTGCTGCAAACCGACCCGACCGTGATCTACGGACTGGGCGAGAAATTCGACGGCAACCTGCGCAAGCGCGACCTGCTGGCCGATACCGCCTACAATACCTACACGCGCGGCGGCCTGACGCCCACGCCGATTGCCTTGCCGGGCATGGCCGCGTTGCAGGCGACGCTGCACCCGGCAAAGACCGACGCGCTATACTTCGTGGCGCGCGGCGACGGAAGCTCGAAATTTTCTGCCAGCCTGGCCGAACATAACCGGGCGGTGAATCAATACCAGAAATGAAAGGGCCGTAGGGTGTGCACAAAAAGCGTGCCCACCCTACCGAGCTAACGACTAGCGACTAAGATATGAGCAAATTCATAACGTTTGAGGGAGTCGACGGGGCGGGCAAGAGCACTCATCTGGCGTGGTTTGCCGATGCGTTGCGGCAGCATGGCCCCGATGTGCTGGTTACGCGCGAACCGGGCGGTACGCCGCTCGGCGAACAACTGCGCGAGATCCTGCTGAACCAGCCGATGAGCATCGGCACCGAGGCGCTGCTGATGTTTGCCGCACGCCTGGAGCATATCGAGCAGGTCATCAAACCGGCATTGCAGGCGGGGAAATGGGTGATTTCCGACCGTTTCAGCGACGCCAGCTTCGCCTACCAGGGCGGCGGCAGGGGGCTGGACTGGAGTAAGCTGAGCCAGCTCGAGCAATGGGTGCACCCCGACCTGCAGCCCGATCTTACGCTGTTTTTCGATGTCCCGGTCGAGGTGGCGCGGCAGCGCCTGACGAACAACAATGCCTCACTGGATCGCTTCGAGCAGGAGCAGGCCGATTTCTTCGAGCGGGTGCGTGCCGGATACCACAAGCGCGTGCAACAAAACCTGCGGCGCTATATCGTCATCGATGCGGCGCAGCCCATGGATGCGGTTAAACAAAAGCTCGAAAAAATAATCCTATCACTCTGATATGAATAATATATATCCTTGGCAGGAGAACGACTGGGCGCGTTTGCAGGAGCTGCGCAAACGCCCGCCGCATGGCCTGCTGCTCAAGGGAAGCAAGGGGATCGGCAAATTCGATCTGGCGATGAATTTCGCCCAGAGCCTGCTGTGCCAGCATCCCGATAAAGCCGGTTTTGCCTGCGGGCAATGCCCGTCCTGCCACTGGTTTTCCCAGGGCTCGCACCCGGATTTCTGTTTGCTGCAACCGGAGGCATTGAGCCAGGACGGCGAGGAGGGTGACGATTCCAAGCCCGCGTCCGGCAAGAAACCCAGCAAACAGATTTCCGTCGACCAGGTGCGCGGGTTGGCCGATTTTTCCGGCATGTCCGCCCATCAGGGCGGCGGGCGCGTGGTCGTCATCCACCCCGCCGAGGCGATGAACACCAATGCCGCGAATGCCTTGCTGAAGAGCCTCGAAGAACCCTCGCCGGGCCTGCTGTTCATCCTGGTGTCGCACAAGCCGCAGCAATTGCTGCCGACCATCCTGAGCCGTTGCCTGTCGTTTGCCTTGCCCGCGCCCGATGCCGAAAGCGCCGCGCACTGGCTGGCAGAGCAGGGCGTGAAGAACCCCGCCGAAGCCCTCGCGGCCTCCGGTTTCGCGCCGCTGCAGGCTGCCCAACTGGACGAACAACTGGGCAGCGAGGAACGCGACAAGCTGCTGCGCGCCGTGCGCCAGCCCGCCGCGCTGGACGTGTTCGCGCTGGCCGAGGCATTGCAGAAAACCGAACAGGTGGTGGTCGTGCAATGGCTGCAGCAGTGGAGCTACGACCTGAGTGCGATGAAGCTGGCAGGCAGGCTGCGCTACCATCCCGGCGAAGAAGCCGCCATCAGGAAACTGGTCGAATCCGTCACGCCGCTGAATCTGGCGCGGCTGCAAGGCTACCTGCAAGGCGCGAAGCGCGAGGCGCAGCACACGCTCAACCCCAAGCTGTTCCTGGAGTCGCTGCTGTTTTCCTATCGCCAGCTCATGCTTTAAACCTTGGTTGAACCACGAAGATCACGAAGAGCGCGAAGAAAAACGATGCGCTGCTCAGAAAATGAGGAACACTAATAATCTTCGTGATCTATGTGCTCTTCGTGGTGACGAGATTTTTTCAGGATAACCCATGCCGTTCATCGATTCCCACTGCCATCTCGATTTCCCCGGGCTGGCCGAAAACCTTCCCGACGTGCTCGCGCAGATGCGGCACAACGACGTGGCCGGCGCGCTATGCGTTTCGGTCAACCTGGCCGAATTTCCCCAGGTACTGGCGCTCGCCGAGCAGCACCCGAACATCTACGCCTCGGTGGGCGTACATCCCGACTATGAAGGAGTCGAGGAACCCGATGCCGCACGCCTGGTCGAGTTGGCGCGGCATTCCAGGGTCATCGCCATCGGCGAGACCGGCCTGGATTATTTCCGGCTGAAGGGCGATTTGGAATGGCAGCGCACGCGCTTCCGCAACCACATCCGCGCCGCGCGCGAATGCGGCAAGCCGCTCATCGTCCATACCCGCGAGGCGGCTGCGGATACCCTGCGCATCATGGCGGAGGAAAATGCTGCCGAAGCGGGCGGCGTGATGCACTGTTTCACCGAAACTTGGGAGGTGGCCGAAGCCGCGCTGGCAATGGGGTTTTACATCTCCTTTTCCGGCATCGTCACCTTCAAGAACGCCAAACAGATCAAGGATGTGGCGCAGCGCACGCCGCTTGAGCGCGTCCTGATCGAAACCGATGCGCCCTATCTGGCGCCTGTACCGCACCGCGGCAAGCTCAACCAGCCGGCCTACGTGAAGCATGTCGCCGAAGAAATCGCCTCGTTGCGCGGCATCTCCGTCGATGAAGTGGGGCGGCGCACCACGGAGAATTTCGAGCGCCTGTTCAAGCCGGAAAAATTTGAAAAGTAAATTTTTGCCCGTGCAAATGTTGACAGACATTTGAATATCCATATAATGCGCAACTCGTTTTGCGGGAATAGCTCAGTTGGTAGAGCGCAACCTTGCCAAGGTTGAGGTCGAGAGTTCGAGACTCTTTTCCCGCTCCAAACAACTAAGGGAAAGCATCTCCTGCTTTCCCTTAATCATTTCAAGCCAGTGTTCCTCGGCACGGCGCGGTAGCAAAGCGGTTATGCACCGGATTGCAAATCCGTGTAGGTCGGTTCGACTCCGGCCCGCGCCTCCAGTCCAGAAGCCAGAAACCACGCCATTCCAGGCGTGGTTTCTGCTTTATTTCGCGTGCATCCTACATAGTATTACCTATTGAGCCATGAGGGGCTTGAGTTAATAATCAGGCCACTTACAGTGGTTGCGGGAACATGTGTTGCGGCGTAACCCGAAAAACGGAACACGCTCAGTGGAGGCTATGCCATGGAATTAGCCGGTGCGGCCATTCATGATGAACCTGCTACTCAAGAGCGGCACCCCAAGCTTCCCTGTTGCGGCATAAGGCATGAAACTGCAAGTCTCCATGAGGAAAGGCCGCTAATAAAACGGTTGCAGCTATGGCTGGGGGCGGTTTTTTTCCTCTTTGCTTCCGATCCGGCACGTGCGAAATCAATCTGGGATTTTCAGGAACCCGTTACCCCCGTCGCACGCGATTCGATGGCGGCGAGCGTGGATTTCCTGCACATCATCATGGGCATTTATGTCGTCGTTTTCGCCATTTTCGCCTATTCCATCTTCAAGCATCGCAAAAGCTCAGGCGCACAGCCGGGAACCTTTACCGGGCCGGGCAGCAGGCGGCAATGGGTTCTGACAATTCTCCCTTTCCTGCTGCTGATCTACATCGATTACATCATGATGGGCATTCCCGCCTTCCATGCCATAGCCAAGATGGAAGATACCCGGACTGCTGCCGAAATGACGATCAAGGTGACCGCCAGCCAGTGGAAATGGCAGTACGAGTATCCGGAGGAAAACATCAGGTTCGTCAGCAGCATCGCGACCTCGCAAGATCAGATACATGGCAGGGCAGCCAAGGGCGAGCATTATCTGCAGGAGGTGGATCATCCGCTTGTCCTGCCCACCGGCAAGAAGGTGCGCATTCTCCTGACCTCCACCGATGTGATCCATTCCTGGTGGGTGCCTTCTTTCGGCGTCAAGCGTGACGCCGTTCCCGGTTACCTGCGCGAAGCTTGGGTGAAGATAGAGAAGCCCGGAACCTACCGTGGCCAGTGTGCCCAGCTCTGTGGCGATGGCCACGCCTTCATGCCTATCGTGGTGGAGGCCGTCGAAGAGCCGCAATTCAGGGAATGGGTCGCGCAGAAGAAAGCAGCAGGGACGGCTGTGGCGGCCGCCGCCGAAAAGGTCTGGAGCAGGGAAGAGCTGATGGCGAAAGGGGGTGAAATCTATAACCGGATTTGCATCGCCTGCCACCAGGCCGGCGGCGAGGGCGTTCCGGGCGCCTTCCCCGCATTGGCGGGAAGCAAGATCGTCAACGGGCCGTTCCTCGACAAGGAAGGTCGCCTGATCAAGGACGGCCACCTGGACCGGGTCATGAACGGCAAGCCCGGCACCGCCATGCAGGCTTTCAAGAATACTTTTTCCGATGTCGAGGTTGCCGCAATCGTAACCTATGAACGCAACTCGTTCGGCAACCATCTGGGCGACATGGTGCAGCCTTCGCAGGTCAAGGCATTGCGTTAAGGAGGGCATATGACTGAAGCTATCGCAGCAGTTAAGCGCGACCGTCCGCCTGCCGGGATCATGCGCTGGCTGACCACGACCAATCACAAGGATCTTGGCATCCTGTACATGAGCTTCGGCTTCATCATGTTCTTTATCGGCGGCGCTTTCATCATGGCGGTGCGCGCCGAGCTGCTGTTTCCGGGTTTGCAACTGCTTGCGCCGGCCATGTACAACCAGCTGTTCACGTTGCATGCGCTGATCATGGTGTTCGGCGCGATCATGCCGTTCGCCACCGGTCTCAACAATTACCTCATTCCGCTCATGATAGGCGCGCCCGACATGGCGTTGCCACGGGTCAATAACTGGGGTTTCTGGATTCTGCCGTTTGCCGCAGTTCTGCTGCTGACCCCGTTCTTCCTGCAATTCTTCGGCGTCGGCAGCGGCGCCACCGGAGCGGGCTGGGTGATGCACAACACGTCGCTGGATCTGCAAAGCGGAGCGGGGATGGATTTTGCAATCTTCACGATTCATCTGCTGGGCATTTCTTCCCTTAGCGGCGCAATCAACGTGGTGGTGACGGTGCTCAACATGCGCGCGCCGGGGATGACGCTGATGAAGATGCCGCTGTTCGTGTGGGCATGGCTGATTACCGCCTTCATGTTGATTCTGGCCATGCCGGTATTCAGCGCGGCGGCCACCATGCTGTTGACCGACCGGCATTTCGGCACGCATTTCTTCGATGCCGCCAACGGCGGCGACCCGATCCTGCTGCAGCATCTGATCTGGTTCTTCGGCCATCCCGAGGTGTATATCGTGCTGCTGCCGGCCTGGGGGCTGATCCCGCAGATTCTGGCGGCCTTCTCGCGCAAGCCGGTTTACGGTTACCGGGCGCAGGTCTATGCGCTGTGGGCAATCTGTTTTCTCAGCTTTCTCGTGTGGGCTCACCACATGCTCACCTCCGGGCTACCGCTCGCCGCCGAGGTGTACTTCATGTATGCCACCATGGCGATTTCCATTCCCACTTCGGTGCTGGTGTTCTGCTGGCTGGGCACCATCTGGCGCGGAGCCATGACGTTCGAGACACCCATGCTGTTTGCGCTGGGCTTCGTCGCCCATTTCGGCATGGGCGCATTGACCGGACTGATCCTGCCGGATGTTGCGGTCAATGCGCAGTACCACAACAGCTATGTGATCGTTTCGCATTTCCATTACACGTTCTTCGGTGGCGGTATCTTCGGCATGATGGCGGCGGCGTACTACTGGCTGCCCAAGTTCACCGGCCATATGTTCGACGAGAAACTCGGCCGACTGCATTTCTGGCTGACGACGATTTTCTTCAACATGACCTTCATTCCGCAATGGTTTGCCGGGCTGGATGGCATGCCACGCCATACTGCGGACTATGCGCTCAGGTTCGCTGCCATGAACTTCATCTCTTCGGTGGGCGCTTTCCTGCTGGGGCTCTCGCAACTGCTGCTGGTCTACATCGTGGTCAAGTGCGTGCGCAGCGGGCCGAAAGCCACCGGCCAGGTATGGGAGGACGCGCAGGGGCTCGAGTTCACCCTGCCCTCTCCGCCGCCGTACCACACCTTTGAAACTCCACCGGTGGTGAAGTGATGAATGAATCCGAAAAACGGGAGCGGCGCACGGTGCAACTGGCGGTTGCGCTGCTGCTGTTCGTGGCGCTGATCTATGCCATGACTTTCTTCAAGCTGCCGGTGTGGCTGCCAGCTTTGCAGTGAAAGGCGTCCGCGATGAATGAAGCGCTCAGACAGGCAAACCGGCGGCTGACCGTCAGGCTGCTGCTCCTGGTTGCCGCCGCAACCGGCTTCGCATTTGCGCTCGTGCCGTTCTATGACCTGTTGTGCAGGGTGACCGGCCTGAACGGCAAGACCGGCGGAGCGGTGCAAGCCGCGCAGGCGCTGGAAGCAGACACCGCGCGCTGGGTGACGGTGGAATTCACCAGCACCGTGATGCCGGGCATGAGCTGGGAATTCCGCCCCGCGCAGACCAGGATGCGGGTGCATCCCGGCGAAGTCACCAGAATCAGCTACCTGGCCAGGAACCCGACCAATCAGGCGACGGCCGGGCAGGCGGTGCCGAGCGTGAGCCCCGGGTGGACGGCCCGGCATTTCAACAAGGTCGAATGCTTCTGTTTTCAGCGGCAGGTGCTGCAGCCGGGAGAGGTGAAGGAAATGCCGCTGGTTTTCCTGGTCAGCCCGGAACTTCCTTCCGAGGTACAGGAGATCAGTCTTTCCTACACCCTGTTTCCTGTTTCCGGGTGAGCGCTTAAGGAGACCATCATGAGCGAAACGCGCAGCGACAGCCATTACTATGTGCCGCCCCCGAGCCACTATCCGGTGACGGTCAACCTGGGGCTTTTCATCCTCACGCTGGGATTTGTGCTGAGAATCAATGCCATCGCTTCCGGCGTCGTTCCCATCCTGGCGGGAATGGCCGTGGTGCTGTACGGCGGATTCGGCTGGCTGTCCAAAATCATCTGCGAGGACGAGAGCGGGAATTACCACCCGTGGGAAGACCGCTCCTTCCGCATCGGCATGGCCTACTTCATTCTTTCCGAGGTCGCATTCTTCGGCTCCTTTTTGCTGGCGCTGATGTACGTGCGCGCCTTTGCACTGCCGGAGCTGTCGTCCATGGACCCGGCCTTTACGCCGTGTCCTGATTTCAAGCGAGCATGCC
>JACPEI010000043.1 GCA_016183575.1 Nitrosomonadales bacterium
AAAAAGCTTCATGTAGGTTGGGCAAAGCGCAGCGTGCCCAACGAACGAAGACATCATTTTAATGTTGGGCACGCTGCGCTTTGCCCAACCTACGCACTACGCACCGGCCGCAAAGCCGGACGTCGCAATCATCCTCAACGGCGTGCTGTCGCCATTTTCACCCGGTTGCGCCCGTCCGTCTTGGCCTGCTGGAGCGCTCCCTCGGCGACCGCCAGCACCGAATCCAGCGTATCGCCGGACTGCACCGCAGCAACGCCGAGCGAAACCGTAACATGCTCCACCTGAATCGTCTGGGTGTCGCCGACAGACAGCGGCGCGCTGCTCTTGCCGAAACGCAACACCGGCGCCGCCACCGCTTCGCGCAGGCGCTCGGCCATTTTCATCGCCCCATCGGGCAATTTTTCCGCCAACAATACGGCAAACATATCACCGCCCAGGTACCCAAATAAATCCTGCGGCCTCAGGTTTACCGCCATGATTCGCGCCACTCCCTTCAGGACACTGTCGCCCGCAAGATGGCCGTGGTTATCATTAAACTCCTTGAAGCGGTCGATATCCGCCACCAGCAGAAAGAGCTGCACCCCACTGCGCTCGCAACGCTGCGCCATGCGGTAGAACGCCTCGTTCATCCAGCTCCTGTTGTGCAATCCCGTCAGCGTATCGATATTGGCGGCCACCTCGAATTCGAGACTGGGTTCAGATGTCGTCACCTGCAGCAGATTATCGTTGCGGATGCGGCCGGCAAGGATAGCCAGCAAGTTGCGCGCAATGTCATTCGAGCTATCCACCATAGCCCAGACCAGCTCATGCGGCACCACCATCATGCGCGTGTCCCGCGCCGCCATGACCAGCGCCGCACTGTTCCCGCCATCGATCAGCGACAGCTCGCCGACACATTCGCCCGATCCCAGTACGGCATGCACAGGCAGACCCCGTCCGTTCAGATAGACGCGGAGTTCGCCATCCAGCACCAGATAAAGCGAGGTATTCTTCTGGCCAACTTCCAGCAGTGTCGCACCGTTTTTCAGGGTGGTTACTTGACAGCCTTTGAGAATATGCGCCACGCTCTCCAGGCCAATACCTCGGAACAACTTGTTCCGTTCCAGCAGCGTGCGATCAGGAATAGTCATCGTCGCGTTCTTCAACATAGTGTAATGGGCCAAGTATACACAAAGGCCATTGGGATTTGCGGGGAACGAATCGCTACGCGAGTTTTACGTTAACGCACCCGGTTCACCGCCTCTTCGACGCGCTCCGCCGCGATGATCTCGATGCCGGCGATTTTCTGCTTTGGTGCGTTGGCTTTCGGGATGATCGCCTGCGTGAAGCCCAGCTTGGCGGCTTCGCGCAGGCGTTCCTGGCCGCGCTGCACCGGACGCACTTCGCCCGCCAGACCGACTTCGCCGAACACCACCAGCTTCTCCGGCAGCGGCTTGTTGCGCAGTGATGAAACCATCGCTAGGATCACCGCGAGGTCGGCGCCGGGTTCGGTGATCTTGACGCCGCCGACCGCGTTGATGAACACGTCCTGATCGAAGCAGGCGATGCCCGCGTGGCGGTGCAGCACCGCGAGCAGCATTGCCAGACGATTCTGTTCCAGCCCCAGCGACAGGCGCCGCACGTTCGGCGAATGCGCCTCGTCGAGCAACGCCTGAATTTCCACCAGCAGCGGGCGCGTGCCTTCCTGCGTGACCATCACGCACGAACCCGCGACCTGCTGACCGTGCTGCGACAGGAACAATGCGGACGGGTTGCTCACCTCGCGCAAGCCCTTCTCGGTCATCGCGAACACGCCGAGCTCGTTCACCGCGCCGAAGCGGTTCTTGAATGCGCGGATCAGGCGGAAGCTGGAATGGGTGTCGCCCTCGAAATACAGCACCGTGTCGACGATATGTTCCAGCACGCGCGGCCCGGCCAGCGCGCCTTCCTTGGTGACGTGGCCGACCAGGATGATGGTGATGTTCTGGCTCTTGGCGATGCGCGTCAGTTGCGCGGCGCATTCGCGCACCTGCGCCACCGAGCCGGGCGCGGAAGTGAGCTGTTCGGAATAGACGGTCTGGATCGAGTCGATCACCACCACGTCCGGCTTGTCGTGTGCATTATTGGTGGCAATCGCTGCCTGGATTTTTTCCAGCTGGATTTCCGGCAGCAGGCGCAGGCTGCGCGCGTCCAGCGCCAGGCGTTTGGCGCGCAGCGCGATCTGCTGCGCCGATTCCTCGCCGCTGACATACAGGGTGTTCTGCTGTTTGGAAAGATGCGCCAGCACCTGCAGCAGCAGCGTGGACTTGCCGATGCCCGGATCGCCGCCGATCAGCACCACCGCGCCTTGCACCAGCCCGCCGCCGAGCACGCGGTCGAATTCCTCGATACCGGTCGGCGTGCGCGGCACTTCCGCCGCCTCCACCTCGGAGAGCATCTGCACCTTGCCGCTCGCCGCCAATGCGCTGAAGCGGTTACTGCCCTTGACGACAGCCTCCGCCACCGACTCGATCAACGTGTTCCATTCCATGCAATGCGGGCATTGCCCCTGCCACTTCGGCGTCTGCACGCCGCATTCGGTGCAGGAATAAATTGTTTTTGCCTTTGCCATGCTTACCTTTATTAAAATAATGTAGGGCGGATGAGCGAAGCGTTATCCGCCGAATGAAAACCCCGCACACCTCTATCAAATCAGACCCTTCATACGGCGGAAGGCGCTACGCTTTTCCGCCCTACACATGCTGTCGAAGGCGCAGCGTGGTTACTTCATCCGGGACGGCAGCTTGATAATATCGCCCGCTACCATGAAAACACCCTTGCCCTGATGATGCAGCGTGCGCGGGTTTTTCATGGCGGGATCGATCCACGCCTTGACCACTTCCAGCACGAAGAAGTTGTACTTGTTCATCATCCGTGTATCGACCACCCGGCATTCGAGATTGGCATAGCACTCGGCGATCAGCGGCGGCGCCACCTGCGAGGCAGGCAGCGGCGTCAGCTTGAATTTCTTGAACTTGTCCACCTTTTCGCCAGAGCAGTTGCCAATGCCGACTACCTGCTTCGCCAGATTTTCCGCCGGGATGTTGAGCACGCATTCCCTGGTCGCCCGCAGCGCATCGAAGCTGTAATTCAGCCCGCTGATCACGCAGCCCACCAGCGGCGGCTCGAACTCCATCATCGTGTGCCACGACTGGGTCATGATGTTCGCCTTGCCCTTGTGCGCAGTGGTCACCAGCACCACCGGCCCCGGCTCCAGCAGTTGGTAAACGCGGGACAACGGAAAGGTTTTTTTCGCCATCGCATTTCTCCTTTCATCAAAGGAAATTCAAAGCCGCCCTGCATGAGCTGAAAGCATGGCTGCCCTTATTCGATCAATTCCCATTGCGGGTTCCACACGATCTCCCACAAATGCCCGTCGGGGTCTTTGAAATAGCCCGAGTAGCCGCCCCAAAAGGTGTCCTGGGCCGACTTTATGATGACGGCGCCTGCCTTTCTGGCTTGCTCCATCACATTATCGACTTCCGCCCTGGAGGCAACATTGTGTCCCAGCGTGAGCTCGGTGGTGCTCGGAGCGCCGAGAGGAATCCCGGCATCGTAGGCGATATTCGCCCGCGGCCAGATCGCCAGCTTCAGACCTGCCTGCATATCAAAGAAAGCAACGGCTCCATGCTCGAACTCTGCGCCGATGATCCCCTGCGTCGGCAACCCGAGTCCATCGCGGTAGAACGCAAGCGATTTCTCCAGATCGTCCACGCCGATTGTGATAACGGTGATGCGAGGTTTCATGTCTGCTCCTCCTTGCTATTGATCCGGGACGAATCCAGCCATGCTTTGCCATCTCTTAAATAAGTTCAGTTAAGGTTTAACTACCACCCTATCCCACGGCCATTCGCGTAAAATCGCTCCCGCACTATAACGCCGTCCCCCGCGAAAAACCATATACCTTTTGGTCTAGATAAATTCCCACCGTGTCCGCCGAAGTCGAACGTTTTTTCTCCGAACAGAGCCCGCTTGCCACTGAAGTGGCGTCGTTCCGTCCGCGCGCTCAGCAGCGCGAGATGGCGCTGGCGGTCGCCGAGGCGATACGCGACAACGCGATTCTGGTGGTCGAGGCGGGCACCGGGACCGGCAAGACTTTCGCCTATCTGGTTCCCGCGTTGCTCAATGGCGGCAAGGTGATCATCTCGACCGGCACCAAGAACTTGCAGGATCAGTTGTTCCAGAAAGACCTGCCGATGGTGCGCGATGCGCTGAAGGCGCCGGTTTCGGTGGCGTTGCTCAAGGGGCGCGCGAACTATGTGTGCCACTACCATCTGGCGCGCACCGAATCGGACGGCATGTTCAAGACGCGCGAGGATGTCAAGCATCTCGGCAAGATCAAGCAATACGCCAAGGTCAGCGATTCCGGCGACAAGGGCGGGCTTTCAGACGTGCCCGAAAACGCGCCGATCTGGATGCAGGTGACTTCGACGCGCGACAACTGCCTCGGACAGGAATGCCCGCAGCACAAGGAGTGCTTCGTGCTCAAGGCGCGCTCCGAGGCGATGAAGGCCGACGTGGTGGTGGTGA
>JACPEI010000044.1 GCA_016183575.1 Nitrosomonadales bacterium
TTGGTATAACGGTCAAAGCTGCCAGCAGAGAGTGTTGTTTGTTTCATCGTTCTAGTCCGTTTGTTCGATCTTCGCTTCTGACATTATGAAACGAAATCGTTCAGGACTTAATCAGAGATTCCTTAGATTAATTTCCCGCTGAAAGGGCTTGTCCGGGTTTACGTCAGTCACGAAACATAGTGCACCTAGCTCGCCTCGTGCGCCATGTATAGGCAAGGTGACGCCGGATCGAAGGCCATGCCCACATGCTTCTTCATACATTTCCTTTTGCTTTTGGGCAGAAAAAATCTCAGGCGTCCAAATCAACGGGGTTGATTTGCTCGCGCAATGAGCGACAATTGGATCGATATGTCCCAACTTCTCCGTGTCATATCTGTTGATCCATTCAGAAGAGTAATTACTCTGTAAAAAAGTGAACTCTATTTCCGGCTGGGTATGCTGATCGGGTAGGATTGCCAGCAGGATTTTTTCATAGCCAAGATCGTTACTCAGTTGAAAAACCTGGTTGCGCCAATCCTCAATTGTGCCGTAGCACAAAAGATCGGCAAATCGCTCAATGGATTTCATACCCGACTCCTCTTGCAAGCCTCTCTAACGGAGGATCAAATCAAGTGCCACCTAATCTTGCCGTCTCTGCACTGTTCAACATGGCTGGATTGCTGAAGAATACTACCTGCAGTTCTAACAAGTGCAAAATTCAAATAAAAAGCCTCTCCTCTGATTCGATCGATGGCGCGCCTACCTATCAGAGTTGATAGGTAGGCGAAAATTTCCGCGTCCCATAAACTCCGAACAACTGGGCAATGCGCACTTAACACTCACGGCAGCCTCCGAAAATTCATAGTCCGCCCAAATGCAAGGTGCAGAAGTGGGGTAAGCAGGCAAGCCGCATATATGCAAGCAGGACATAATAATAAAGTATAAAAATTTTTATGGCAGCCCATTCACCATCACATATAACAAAATGGGGAGCAGTCAGCCACCAACGACTAGCAGGTGTGTTAATACTGCGCGGCAAGCAGACCGCGCGGTGGGTAACTGTGTAACCGAATATCGCGTGGCCGGGCAGGACAGCAATCAAAAGACCGATGGCGGAGATGCAAAGTTTCCAAGGCCGGAACGATGGGGAGGTGATGCGTTTTGGAACTGGATCAGTGATCAGTCAATGACAAAAATACGGCAAACACAAGACATCGAAGCAGAACCACAACCCATGGAAGCGGTCGACCTGCTGGTCGCCTATCTGGAACAAATCGGTATCGAGTATGTATTCGGCGTGCCCGGAGGCGCCATCGAGCCGTTATACAACGCGCTTGCGCGCAGCGCCCGGAGCGGCGGACCGCGCCCGGTAGTAGCGCGCCATGAAGCAGGGGCTGCTTTCATGGCCGACGGCTACGCTCGTGAAACGGGCAGGATCGGCGTGTGCTGCGCCACTTCCGGCCCGGGTGCCACCAATCTCATCACCGGCGTGGCCTGTGCTTATGAAAACGAGATCCCGATGCTGGTCATCACCGCCCAGCCCTCGCTGCATTTGTTGGGTAGGGGGGCGATGCAGGAATCTGCAGGCATGGGGGGCATCGACACGGTCGCGATGTTTCGCAGCTGCACACGCTACAGCGCGCTGATTTCCCATCCTGACCAACTGGAAAGACAACTGACCACTGCGCTGCTGAGCGCGTACCAGCCAACACCTGGCCCGGTTCACCTCAGCATCCCCGTGGACGTGCAGCGCTCCATGATGAATAGCGGCCCTGCCTTCAATCTGGCACATCTGTTAAGGCCGCTGTCTGCGGTTGACGATGCAGCGGTTCGGGAATTACAGGCGCAGCTGGCGCAGGCGCAGCGGGTGGCGGTACTGATCGGCAGCGGCTGCGGGGAGGCGATCGACCTCGTCATCGAGTTGGCGGAAAGGGTAGGCGCAGTTTTCGTCGTCACACCCGACGCCAAGGGATTCATCAGCCCGCGCCATCCTTCATACCTTGGCGTATTCGGTTTCGCCGGCCACTCGTCCGCCTTTGCGGCGATGGAAGACAAGGGTGTTGACCTGATACTCGCGGTTGGCACAGACATGAGCGAGTTTTCCAGCAACGGCTGGAGTGAAACGCTGCTGAACAACCGGCTGGTGCATATTGATTCCTGCGAGATGCACCTGACACGCTCGCCGATGGCGCGACTGCATGTGCGCGGACGTATCCGCCCGGTGTTCGAGCGGCTGTTGCGAACGCTGCGCAGGGAGGGTCCGGCAGAGATTTCCGTTGGTGAGAAGCGAAGATTCAGAAAAATCTCGGTTGACGATCCGTTCAAATCCGCATCAGTCGACGCACCCATCAAGCCGCAGTACCTGATGCGCGAACTCGGCTGGCGCAGCCCGCCCGATACGCGTTTCCTGGTCGATACCGGTACCAGCATCGCATGGGCGATCCATCACTTGGGGATGCACGATCACCAGCCCAGCGCAGGGGGCTGGATGCGCGTCACGATGAATTTTGCAACGATGGGCTGGGCCATCGGCGGCGCGGTCGGCACCGCGCTCGCCAACCGCGCCGTGCCGGTGGTGTGCATCACCGGGGACGGCAGCATGCTGATGAACGGCCAGGAAATGACCGTGGCGCTGGCCGAGAAGCTCAGCGTGGTATTCGTGATCCTCAACGACGCGGCGCTGGGCATGGTCAAGCACGGCCAGCGCCTGGCCGGTGCGGAACAGGTCGGGGTCGAGCTACCGGTGGTGGATTTCCGGCTGCTGGCCGAATCCATGGGTATCCCGGGCCATGTGATCTGCACCGCAGAGGATTTTGAAAGCCTCGATCTTGACGCAATCCTGCGCAATCCGGGGCCGACCGTCCTGGACGTACGCGTCGACAAGAATGAAGTTCCGCCGATGGGACTGCGCATCAAAATTCTGGGGGCGTTGGGATGATCACGGAATCCATCCATACCCGCATCTGGCAAGAGGAGCCCGAGCCCGACAACGCATTCGCGGCGGCATCCTGTCATTGTCATGGCTACGATGTTTACGGCGACCTGCTGGCCCATGCAAGCTGGATCGAGTATCTGTTTCTGCTGTTTCGCGGCAAAGCGCCGACACCCGGGCAAGCCAGACTGCTGGAGGGCCTGGCGGTAGCGCTGGCGAATCCCGGGCCGCGCGATGCGGCGGTGCATGCCGCGATGTGCGGCGGGGTCGGCGGCTCCACTTCAGCATCCTGTCTGATCGCGGCATTGGCGGTGGGCGCGGGCGCATCCGGCGGCGCGCGGGAAGTGTTGCTTGCTATGGAAGACTGGCTAGAGCGTGGCACCGATCCGGTACTGTGGCAAACGGGGCTTGTGGTAAAGCCGATGGATGATCCGGCGGATGTCTGGCCCACCCCCGGCCATCCGGCCGGGTTCGACCCGCACGGTATACGTTGTACTACGCCGGTACTGCAAACCATGGCTTATCTCGCTGCTCTGGATTGCGCGCCGTCTCTGGCCTGGCTGCAAGACCACCGCGCGGCGCTGGAATCTGCCGCCGGGCTGCCGCTGGCGATGTCCGGCGTGGCGGCCGCGGCATTGCGCGATCTGGGCTGCACGCCGGCGCAGGGAGAAATGCTGTTTCTGTTGCTGCGGCTGCCGGGCGTTGCGGTGCATGCGCTGGAACAGAAGGATTACGGCCACAAGAACTTTCCGTTTTTCAAGGTGGAACTGGAAAACGACCCCGGCCCCGCCCAAGACGTTGCAAATCCTGTAGAAGCAACAGTATGAAGGAACCGCAAATGCTGGAAGAACAGGTCGGGCGACTCGTCACCCGCATGGGGGCGGTTTTTCCGGGCGAACGTGCGGTGTTCCGCGGCCACGACCTGCACGCATCGCTCAAGGATCTGGACTGGCTGGAACTCTACCTGTTCGGCATCACCGGCCGCCGCTTTACGCCGCAACAGATAAAAGTGCTACAAGCCATCTGGAGTTACACCAGCTACCCCGATGCGCGCATCTGGAACAACCGCGTGACGGCCTTGGCGGGCACGGCGCGCAGCACCGGCAGTCTCGGCATTGCCGCCGCGCTGGCCGTTTCCGATGCGCAGATTTACGGTGGCGGCGTGGTTTTGCGCGCCAGCGAGTTCCTGATCCGCGCCAGAGCCCAAGTGGATGCGGGCGCCGACCTGACGAAACTGGTATATGCAGAGCTGAAGCAACAACGCGGCATCGCCGGTTATGGACGGCCGATCTCTTCCGGGGACGAGCGCATCGCGCCGATGCTGGCGCTGGCGCGCGAGCATGGGCTGGATGACGGCGGCCACCTCAAGCTCGCGTTCGAAGTGGAAAAGATTCTACTCGCCGGACGCTGGCGCTTGTATATGAATTATGCCGCACTGACTGCGGCACTGAGTGCCGATTTTGGCCTGTCACCACGCGAATATTATTTTTTTGTTATTCCGGCCTTTCTTGCCGGTATGCCACCGTGCTATCTGGAGGCTGCGAAGAAACCGGCAGGCCTGTTGTTCCCATTGCCATGCCGGATGTTGTCCTATGAAGGCGTTGCCCGCCGCCACTGGCGGGGTGCGCCCCTGAAGCCTGATGCTTTCGGCTGATGGCAAAACTGTTACCGTGGCAAGCATTACATAAAAAAATATTGCCGTGCGTTGTGGCGGCCAAGGGGGGGTTATGAACAGATTGATCAGGTACTCAGCCGTTACGTTGCTGAGCGTGGCCTGGGGCGCCAGTGCCCATGCCGCGCCGCAGTCCGAGGAGGAGGAATTGGCACTGGCCTATGGCGACAAGTCCTTCGTCACGATCGCCAGCGGCTCCCGGCAACCGATCGCGCGGGCGCCGTCGGTCGCCAGCGTGGTCACCGCGGAGGACATCGAGGCCATAGGTGCGGCCGATCTGGACGAAGTGCTGGAGACCGTGCCGGGCCTGCACGTGGCGCGCGCCGGTGCTGCCTATAACCCAATCTATACCATACGCGGCATCCACACCCAGTACAATCCCCAGGTGTTGATGCTGGTGAACGGCATACCGATCACCGGCGTGTATGTCGGCGACCGTTCAATAATCTGGGGCGGCATGCCGGTGGAGAACATCGCGCGCATCGAGGTGATCCGCGGTCCCGGTTCCGCGCTGTACGGCGCCGACGCTTTTTCCGGCGTGATCAACCTCATTACCAAGACTGCCGCCGACCTCGACGGCACGCAACTCGGTTTACGCGCCGGTTCGTTCAACAGCCGCGATGCATGGGTGCAGCATGGCGGCGCATGGGGCGGACTCGATGTCGCCGCCTATTTGCGGGCAGGCGCCACCGATGGCCAGCGGCGCATGATAGACGCAGATGCAATGACCGTATTTGGTACCCCATCTCTCGCGCCGGGACCGGTCAACCTCGGCCGCGACTCTATCGATGGCCGCCTCGACCTGGCGCACGACAAGTGGCGGCTGCGTGCCGGCTATCAGCAACGTGACAATGTACACAGCGGTACCGGGATAGCTTCGGCACTGGATCCCCAAGGGTGCAATTTTGGCGAGCGCATCTCCACCGACCTCACCTGGCAGGATGCGAACTTCGCACCCGATCTGGATCTGACCGCCCAGGCCAGCTATCTGCATATCACCGAGCAATCCGATCTGACGCTTTACCCGCCGGGCTTTCCCGGCTTCCCCGACGGTGTGATCGGCAATCCCTACAAGTGGGAGCGCCACTTGCGCTTTAATTTTTCGGCAGCTTATACCGGCCTGCAGAGCCACAAGCTGCGTTTCGGCGCCGGCACTCAGGATGACGACCTGTACCGTACCAGGGAAACCAAGAATTTCACCCTGGTGCCGGTTCCCGGCGGGTTCTTTCCGGCGCCACTCGGAGCGGTGCAGGACGTGACCGACACTGTGCCTTTTCTGCGCCCGCACAGCCGCCGTGTGAACCATATTTACGTGCAGGACGAATGGGCTTTCACCCGGGACTGGTACCTGACCGCCGGCGTGCGCCACGACCAGTATTCCGATTTCGGCGGCACCACCAACCCGCGTCTTGCGCTGGTATGGGAAACCGATTACAACCTGACCAGCAAGCTGCTCTATGGCCGCGCTTTCCGCCCGCCGTCATTCTCCGAGCTCTATATCATCAATAACCCGGTGGGGCTGGGCGATCCCAGCCTCAAGCCGGAATCTATCGAATCGGTGGAACTGGCTTTTGCGTGGCAGGCAGCCAGCACCGTGCAGGCGAACCTGAACCTGTTCCGCTACCAGATGAAGGATATCCTGCGTTTTGTGCAGAACCCCGATAATAGTTTCACCGCGCAGAATGCCGGGCGGCAGCACGGCCAGGGCATGGAAGTCGAACTGGTCTGGGAAGCGAGCTCAAGCCTGCGTCTGTCGGGCAATTACGCGCAGCAACGCTCGATCGATGAGGCCACCAACCAGGATGCAGGCAACGCACCCCGGCACCACATTTATGCACGGGCGGACTGGCGCTTCATGCCGCACTGGACTCTGGACGCGCAACTCAACCACGTTGCCGGCCGCAAGCGCGAGCCGTCGGATACCCGCCCCGCCATCGCCGATTACCATACCGTGAACCTCACGCTGCGCAACAAGCCGCAGAACAGCGATTGGGATTTTGCCTTCAAAGTGCTCAACCTGTTCGATGCCGACGCGCGCGAGCCGTCTCCGGCACCTGGCCTGATTCCCAACGACCTGCCGCTGGCGCCGCGCGAGTGGCGCTTCGAGCTGCACTACAAGCTCTGATGGCTACCGCCCGGATATTTTCGCAAGGCATGCTCATTTCTATTTTCCATAATAAGGTTAAATCCAACGGCTTCAGCCCGACAAATGCCTTCTCCCACGTGCGGGAGAAGGCAGTGATGGCGCTGGGCATCGTGCTGCTATGCTTCACCGCATTGGTCGTTACATCACCGGCATGGGCAGCGGTGGAAGACAGAATCGCGGTGATCTATCCCGACATCGGTGAGCCTTATCACGGCATATTCGAGAAAATCATCGAGGGTATCGAGGACAAGGTCGGCGCCCGGCTAGCCAACCATCCGGTGCGCGCCGACACGGATATCGGTGTGCTGAAAGCCAGTCTGCTCCGCCAGAATACCAAAGTGGTGATCGCCCTCGGCCGGCAGGGCATGAAGACGGCAACGGCACTGAATAACAATATCAGGATAGTGGTGGGCGGCGTGTTGACAGTGCCGGAGAACGAGGCGCGCGCACAACCGGTGATCAGCCTGTCGCCGGATCCTGCATTGCTGTTTGCCCGCATGAAGGCGTTGATGCCGGCGGCGAAGCGTGTGTTCGTTGTCTACGATTCCAACTTCAACGGCTGGCTGATGAAATTGGCCAAGGAAGCCGCTCCTGCCCAGGGGCTGGAGTTGGTGGCATACGAGGCGCAGGATCTGCGCGGTGCGGTACGGTTCTATCAGGAAATTTTTTCTGCGGCTGACGGCCGCCGTGATGTCTTATGGTTACCACAGGACTCCACCACGGTGGAGGAAAGCTCGATTCTGCCTCTGGTGCTGCAGGAATCATGGAAGCAAGGCATCGCGGTTTTTTCCAGCAATTCCGCCCACGTCCGGCGTGGTGTACTGTTTTCGCTTTACCCTGACAACGTGGCGCTGGGGAAAAGTCTTGCCGGTTTGGCTCAGGGCATTTTGATCTCGGGTGATTATGGAAGGCGTGGCGTGATGCCATTGCGCGACGTGCGAAGCATTGTCAACCTGCGCACTGCCAATCACCTGGGGCTCAATCCGGGTCGAATGCAGGGTTTCGACACGACAGTCCCTGAGCAATAACTCGCCCATGAAGAAGATTCTCAACGAATTTCTGCAAAGGTTCACCTTTAAGCGCCAACTTAGCGTTATGGTTGCGCTCGGCATTCTGTTTCTGGCGCTGTTTTCCTCTCTGGTGGGATCGTGGCAGAGTAACGAGCGGATACGTACCAACCTTATTGAGCAGGGTCAGCGCATCACCGAGAATCTGGCCCGCCAGAGTACCTTGGCGCTGATTTACGCCTCGGCTGACAACGCCGCTGAGGCGGCGAATGCGACCATGGCTTTCCCAGGCGTGGTCAGTGTGGAAATACGCGACGTCAGTCAGCGCACATTGCTGACACGCGGCAACGCCGACCCTGCCGAATTTCCCACTGTAATCGAGCGAACCAACTGGGTGCAGGACGCAGCCGTTCTCGATGCGGAAAGCCGGAATGCATGGCGTTTTACTGCGCCGGTATATACACAGTCTTCTGCCGAATCGCCATTCAATGTGCAGACAGCCGCACCCGAGTTGCTCGGCCATGTTTCGGTGGTGATGAGCAAGGCGGCACTGTCTCAGACGACTACCGACATTTTTGTTGTTAACCTGACCACGTCGTTTTCCTTCGCGCTGCTGTTTCTGTTCCTGATCCGCTTCCTGACCAACCGCATGACGCTGCCGCTTAACCGGTTAACGGCCAGCATGGGACGCGCCGAGGCCGGCGAATTACAGGTGCGCGCCGAACTGGTAGGGCCGAAGGACATCGCCGGCATGGACCATGCCTTCAATAGCACCTTCAATAGCATGATGATGGTGCTGGAAGAGCGCGAGGCTGCTTTGAGCGTTGCCGCCATTGCCTTCGAGATTGAAGAAGGCATGATAGTTACTGATCGGAACGAGGTAATCATTCGAGTCAACCGTGTCTTCACAAAACTGACCGGCTATAGTGCCGAAGAGGCCATCGGCAAGACTCTGTCCATATTCAAATTCGACAGCCAGGACGCGGAGTTCTATCAGCACATGCGGAAAAGCCTGCATCGCGACAATTACTGGCAAGGGGAGATCTGGAACCGGCGCAAGAATGACGAAATCTACCCGGAATGGCTGACCATTACCGCCGTTGTCGGCACGGATGGTGAAATCACGAATTATGTTTGTGCATTTTCTGATATCACCGAGCGCAAGGAAGCGGAAGAGAAAATTTGTGCCCTGGTTTTCTACGACCCGCTCACCCAGCTACCCAACCGGCGGCCTCGACAACTTCAAGAGTATCAACGACACCCAAGGCCACGCTGTCGGCGACCTGCTGCTAATCGAAGTGGCAAACCGGCTGCAAGGCTGCATCCGGAAAGGCGACACCACCGCCCGGTTGGGCGGCGACGAATTCGTCGTCCTGCTTGAAGACCTGGACGAAGACGAACAGGTCGCCGCCGCCCAAGCCGAAACCGTAGGAGAAAAAATACGCGAGATTATCGGTCAGTCCTACCTCATCAACGGCCACGAACACCATAGCGCCGCCAGCATCGGTATCACGCTGTTCTGCGGGCCGGTGAGAACAATGGAAGAAATGCTCAAGCAGGCGGATGTCGCGCTGTACCAGGCCAAGGCAGACGGGCGCAATGCCGTGCGCTTCTTCGATCCCGCCATGCAGACTGCAGTCAGCGCCCGCGTCGCGCTGGAATCCGATCTGCGCCGCGCCGTTTCCGAGCAGGAGCAATTCCTGCTTTACTATCAACCGCAAGTCGATTCAACGGGCCGCATGATCGGCGCCGAGGCCCTGGTGCGCTGGCGGCATTCCGAGCGCGGCATGGTGTCTCCCGCCGAATTCATCCCGCTCGCCGAAGAGTCCGGGCTGATCCTGCCTTTGGGCCACTGGGTGCTGACAACCGCCTGCCAACAACTGGCGGCTTGGGCGGCACAGCCTGAAACTGCCCATCTCACCGTGGCAGTCAATGTTAGCGCCAAGCAGTTCCATCTGCCGACTTTCGTTGAGGAGGTGCTGGCATTGGTCGATTACTTCGGGGTAAACCCAGCAAAACTCAAGCTGGAGATCACCGAAAGCCTGCTGCTGGACAATGTGGATGACATCATCGCAAAAATGACCGCGCTGAAAGCCTGTGGCATCAACTTCTCCATGGACGACTTCGGCACCGGCTATTCCTCGCTCTCCTACCTGAAACGCCTGCCTCTGTACCAATTAAAGATCGACCAGTCGTTCGTGCGCGATGTGCTCACCGACCCTAACGATGCGGCCATCGCCAAAATCATCGTATCCCTCGCCCAGAGCATGAATCTGGCGGTTATCGCCGAGGGAGTGGAAACCGAGGCACAACGCGAGTTCCTCGAACTGAATGGCTGCCATGCCTTTCAGGGTTATCTGTTCAGCAAACCAGTCCCGGCAAAGGAGTTCGAGCAACTGATCGCAAAATACGCCTGATACCTGCGCGCCTGCCAGCCCGCCATTGAATCCGATCGGACTCGTCCGGCCAAATTTTCCGCGCGGCCATACGTCGAATTCTTTACAATAGCCAGCGATTTATAGGGCGCCACCATGATCAATATCAACCAGAAAAATCACTACACCGAAAATGTGCAGCATCACCTCAAGGAGGTGGAATCGCTGCTGCACAAGCACGCATTGGTGGAAGAGGTCGTTCACCGGCAAGAGATACCGCGCGAAGATCGTCACGTGCTGGTCGATACCCTGTTGCACAAACAGCATCTCGCCGAATTGCACCGCAAGCTGGATAGCCTGCACCCGGCGGACATTGCCTATATCCTTGAAGCCCTGCCCATCGAACAGCGTTTGCTGGTGTGGGATCTGGTCAAGTCGGAACGCGATGGCGAGATCCTGATCGAGGTTTCCGATGCGGTGCGCGAATCGCTGATTGCGTCCATGAACCGCGAAGAGTTGCGCGCCGCCGCCGAACAACTCGACACCGACGAGATTGCCGACCTTGCCCCAGACCTGCCGCACAACGTGATGCGCGATGTGTTCAAGTCGCTGTCCGTTGAAGATCGCGAGCAATTGCGCGCGGCAATGTCGTACTCGGAAGATTCGGTCGGCGCGCTGATGGATTTCAGCATGATCCATGTCCGCCAGGACGTCACGCTGGAGGTGGTATCGCGCTATCTGCGCCGCTTCGACGAGCTGCCCGATCACACCGATCAGGTATTCGTGGTAGACCGGAACGACCATTTCAAGGGCGTCCTGCCGATCAATCTCATCGTGGTCAACGAACCGGAAATAATTGTCGGCGACCTGATGCTGACCGACACCATAAAACTGCATCCGGAGGAGAAAGCGGAACAGGCCGCCCAGGCTTTTGAACGCTATGACCTGGTTTCCGCGCCAGTGATAGATGAGGACGGCAAACTGGTCGGGCGGGTGACAGTGAACGTGGTGCTGGACTTCATCCGCACCGAATCGGAAAGCGACGTATTGAATCTGGCCGGTTTGCGCGAAGAGGAGGATATTTTTGCCTCGGTATGGAAGAGCGCGAAAAACCGCTGGGCATGGCTGGCGCTGAATCTTTGCACCGCATTCTTCGCCTCACGGGTGATCGGCAACTTTGAAGGCACGATAGAAAAATTCGTCGCGTTGGCCGCACTCATGCCGATTGTTGCCGGCATTGCCGGTAACTCGGCGAACCAAACCACCACCATCATCACCCGCTCGCTGGCCCTGGGGCAAATCACCCAGGGTAATGCGCGCAGACTGATGCTCAAGGAATTGGCGATTGGCGGATTTAACGGTCTGTTGTGGGGTGGTATTGCCGGATTGTTCGCTTACTTCCTCTACCATAGCGCGGCGCTCGGCATCGTGATGACCAGCGCGATGCTGCTCAACTTGCTGGTGGGTGCAACCGTTGGGATGGCCATCCCGCTCGCCATGCAGAAATTGGGGCGCGACCCGGCCATCGGCTCCAGCGTGATGATCACCGCCATTACCGACAGTGGCGGGTTCTTCATCTTTCTGGGATTGGCGACAATCTTCCTGATTTAAGGAAAACCAATACACCCGCGTGAAACGCGGGTTGTTGCCGAAGCTTCGCCTAAAAAAAGGGCGGAAAAGCCAAGCCGCCCCTGCGAGGCGAAATTATGCTTTCAGAATTCCACCAGCTGGTTTTGCTGCCGGCTTTTTAACCGCTACCTTTTTCACTGCTGGCTTCTTGACTGCCGGCTTGGCGGCTACCGCTTTTTTCGCTGCCGGTTTTTTAGCCGCTACCTTTTTCGCTGCTGGCTTGGCTACCGGTTTGGCGGCTGGCTTGGCGGCGACTTTTTTCGCTACCACTTTTTTCGCTACCACTTTTTTCGCTACCACTTTTTTAGCCGCTACCTTTTTCGCTGCCGGCTTGGCGGCGACTTTTTTGACTGCCGGTTTTTTAACCGCTGCCTTTTTCACTGCTGGCTTCTTGGCTACCGGTTTCTTGGCGGCTGGCTTGGCGGCGGCTTTTTTGGCGGCCGGTTTGGCGGCTACCACTTTTTTCGCTACCACTTTTTTCGCTGCGGGTGTTTTTGCTTTTGTATCGGATGTTGCCATTTTCATTCTCCATAAAAATTTTAGAACATTCACTACGACTCACTACACACCCAAACGCCCTGTGTTTCAGCGAAAGACGCTTGCGGCATCGGCACTGTATCCACGTTTAAAAAAACCTGCAACAAATTTCGTAAATTTTTTCGCGGAAATTACCACGCTCACAAAATCATTTTTTCTCCGGCATACAACTGCGATACCGTTTCGCGCTCACGCACCAGATGCGCTGCCCCGCCATCAACCATCACCTCGGCAACACGCGGGCGGGTGTTGTAATTGGAACTCATGCTCATCCCGTATGCGCCGGCGGAAAGCACAGCCAGCAAGGATTGCGGCGCGATTGCCAGGTTGCGCGCATGGCCGATAAAATCGCCCGTCTCGCAGACCGGGCCGACTATTTCGTAAATCAAAGATTGCCTTTTTCGTTTGCCTCCTCCCCCGCTTGGGGGGGAGGATTGAGGAGAGGGTTCCTGTTCGACCGGAAAAATTTCGTGGAACGCTTCATACAAAGCCGGGCGCATCAGGTCATTCATCGCGGCATCGACGATGGCAAAATTCTTCTCCTCGCCATGCTTGAGATATTCCACGCGCGTCAGCAACACGCCGGCATTGCCGGCCAACACGCGCCCCGGTTCGAGGATCAATTTTTCGCTGCGCCCGCACAGCGCGCCCAGCAACGCAGCCACATAATCAGCAATCGCCGGCGGCGTTTCATCGTGGTAGCGTATGCCCAGGCCGCCGCCCAGGTCGATATGCTCCAGGCGAATGCCCTCATCGGCCAACCTGTTCACCAGCGCCAATATTTTTTCCGTTGCGGCAACGAACGGGCCGGTCTCGGTGAGCTGCGAGCCGATATGGCAATCCACGCCGGTGATATGCAGATGCGGCAGATCGCGCGCCCTGCAATACAGCGCGATGGCTTCGTCATAGGCCACGCCAAATTTGCTCTGCTTCAGCCCGGTCGAAATATACGGATGCGTCTTCGCATCGACATCGGGATTCACGCGCAGGCTGACCGGTGCGACCTTGCCCATGTTGCCGGCCACTTCGTTGAGGCGCTCCAGTTCGGCAGCCGACTCGACGTTGAAACACAAGATACCCGCATCCAGCGCCAAGCGCATTTCCGCCACGCTCTTGCCCACGCCGGAGAACACCACCTTGCGCGCATCGCCGCCTGCCGCCAGCACGCGCTGCAATTCGCCACCGGATACGATATCGAAGCCCGCGCCGAGGCGCGCAAACACGTTCAGGATCGCCAGATTGGAATTGGCTTTCACCGCATAGCAGATCAGATGTTCGCGCCCCTGCAATGCGTTGCTGAATTGACGATAACCGTCAGTCAGCGCGGCGCGCGAATACACGTAGCAGGGTGTGCCAAACCGCGCCGCGATATCCGCCAGCGGCATTTGTTCGACATATAGCTGGCTGTCCTGGTAATGAAAATAATCGCTCATGGTTATTTGCTTTGTTGTAAGGATGAAGCGCCGGGCGCGGGAAGCATAAGCGGACCTTTGTGCCCGCAGCCTTGCAGCAGTGCGGCCAAAACCACGATAATGCCTAAAGTGATGCCATGTCGCATGATTACATTTCCCGAAAATTAAAAATTAATGTACCGGATTATAAAGGCTAGGAGCCTCTTTCAGCAGGTTTCATGCCCGGGGTACGAAACCTGCTGTAAAGAGGCTCTAAATGAATGAAAGCGAATTCAACCAACTGGCCGATGCCGCACTGGCGCGCATCGAAACGGCCATAGATGACTGCGGCAGCGATGTCGAATGCAACCGCAGCGGCAACGTGCTGGAAATCGAATTCGGCGACGGCCAGAGGATCATCATCAACCGCCACGACGTAAACCAGGAAATCTGGGTTGCCGCCAAGTCCGGCGGTTTTCATTACGCCTGGCTGGACGGGACGTGGCGCAGCCGGCGCGACGACAGCGAACTGTTCGGCAAACTCGCAGAATTGTTTGCCGCGCAAGGCGAGAAGCTCAGCCTGCCGTAGGGGCGCGATAGCTTTGCATAGCCATTCCACTAACCCATCAAAAAACGATAGGTAAGTGGCTGGTTAATCGCGCCCTGATCTATTCATGTATCAGCCTCGTAGGGCGGATGAGCGTAGCGTTATCCGCCGAATGATTTTCCATACGGCGGATAACGCTACGCTCATCCGCCCTACAATGCGACAGCCTTAAGCTCCCGGCGCAGCCTCGCGTAATCCGGGCAAACGCTTCCCACCACTTCCCAGAACGCCGCCGAATGGTTCATCTCGCGCAGATGCGCGAGTTCATGCACCACCACGTAATCCACCAAGCGCAGCGGCAATTTGACGAGCTGTTTGTTCAGGCGCACCGTGCCGCGCGCCGTACAGCAACCCCATTGCGTTTTAGCCGAGGAAAGCCTGACCACGCGCGGCGCGACATCCAGCAATGCCGCGTAGTGCGCCACACGCTCTGCAAATAGTCGTTCTGCCTCGAGTTGATACCAGTGCGCCACGGCGCGCTCGATTTGCGCCGCCCCGCCGTCATTGGCGATGAACACCGACAGCTCGCCGCAACGCAGTACCGGAGTCGCGGCAAACAAGCCCGGCACGGCGCGCAGGGTCAACGCCTCGCCCAGATAATGGATCATCTCGCCATCCGCCCAGCGGATTTCAACCGGCTTGCGCATCTGCCAGCCGTCCAGTTTTTCCACCACCCAATGCGCCTTGTCCTGCAATACGCTGTGCAGCCACTTTTCCGAAGCGCGCAACGGCACGCTCACGCTCACGGTAAGGCCGCGGTCATCGATGCGCAGGCCGATGCTCCTGCGCCTGCTGCTGCGCTTCAGGGTGTAGGAAATATTTTTTCCGGCGAGCAGCGCGGCGCGTTGCTCGCCGGCGGGAGGGTCGTTGCGAAGCGACGGGGACACCCCGGACATGCCCCTTGCGGGTACGCCAGGCGGGGAAACCAGATTGCGCAATCGTTTGAGCATCAGCACTTACCTTGTGGGAAAGCATCTGCCCACGAAAGACACGAACAAAGCCAGAAAGCTTGTGGTTTCAAATTTGAAAAACGAGTGCCGCTCATCGTGTCAATTTCGTGTTTTTCGTGTCTTTCGTGGACATCTCTTTAGCTCAATGCGGCAGCTGCTGAATCTCATTCTCGATCCACGCCTCGACGCGCGCGTTGATCTCTTCCGCCTTAAGCCCTTTGGTCTCGATCGGCTTACCGATGCTCATGGTGATCAGCCCGGGATGCTTGCTGAACGCATTGCGCCCCCACAGCCGTCCGGCGTTGTGCGCCACCGGCACGACCGGCACGCCGCTGCTCGCCGCCAGCATCGCGCCGCCGATCTTGTATTTGCCGCGCCGGCCGAACGGCACGCGCGTCCCCTCGGGAAAAATCACCACGCAGAAGGCTTGCGCGAGCCGCTCCTTGCCCTGCTTGAGCAACTGCTTTATCGCGCCCTTGCCATCGCTGCGCTTGATCGCGATCGGGCTGGTCAACGCCAGCGCCCAGCCGAAGAATGGCAGCCACAACAATTCGCGCTTCAGCACCCACACCTGCGGCGGAAAGATTTTTTGCAGCGCCAGCGTCTCCCATGCCGACTGATGCTTGCACATGACGATGCAGGGCTGCTTCGGCAAATTCTCGATGCCGCGCACCTCATGGCGGATGCCGCACACCAGATGCAACAACGGCAGCATCAGTTTCGCCCATTGCGAAATGATGCAGTAGCGCATGTGCCGGCTGAGCGGAAAGGTCAGCAACGCCAGCAGCGCAAAAACCGGCGTGATGAGAATTTGCAGCAGCAGGAAAATCAGCGAGCGTATGAAAATCATAGATTAAAAGGTGACCTAACCACGGATTAACACGGATGGGAATTCATCACATGATTCAAAAATATCGCCAAGGTTTTATCCGTGTTAATCCGTGGCTAAATATTTCGTCATCAAACCAGTTCCGCCACCACCGCCGCAAGGTCCGGCAGAACAATGGTTCCCTCAGGCAACCCACCTGCCGCCTGAGTTTTCATCCCCTTGCCGGTCAGCACCAGATAAGGCTGCGCGCCCAGCGCGGCGGCGGGCTGCAAGTCGCGCAGCGAATCGCCCACTACCGGGACATCGTCGAGGTCGGCGAGGCCGTAGCGCGCCGCGATCTCCTCCAGCATCCCGCTCTTGGGCTTGCGGCAATCGCAATCGTTGTCGTTGGTATGCGGGCAAAAAAACACCGCGTCGATGCGCGCGCCGACCAGCGCGCAGGCCTTGTGCATCTTGCCGTGGATCGCGTTCAGCATCGCCATGTCGAGCAGCCCGCGCCCGATGCCGGACTGGTTGGTCGCCACCGCCACGCGGTAGCCGGCCTGGTTCAGGCGCGCGATCGCTTCCAGGCTGCCGGGAATCGGCTTCCATTCCTCCGGTTTTTTGATGAACTGGTCGGAGTCGAAGTTGATAACGCCGTCGCGGTCGAGGATGATCAGGTTCATAAGGGCAGTCGTTAGGCGTTAGTCGCTAGTCATTAGTTAATGGCACTCATGCCGCCAGTCTGGAAATATCGGCAACCTGGTTCATCAGCTTGCCGAGTTGCTGCAACAGCGCCGCCCGGTTCAAACGCAGCTCCCTGTCCTCGCACATCACCATGACCTTCTCGAAGAAATCGTCGATGAAGGGCTTGAGCGTGACCAGCACCTTCAGGTTCTGCCCATAGTCGCCGCGATCCAGGTAGCCCTGCGCAAACGGCGCGATGTCCTGCATCGCCTGGTACAGATCGCGTTCGGCGGCTTCTTTCAGCAATGCAGGCTTCACGGTCGCACCGGTTAAATCTGCTCCAAGTTCCTCGCAGTTCTTGCGGATGATGTTCAGCACGCGCTTGTTGGCCGCCGCCAGATCCTTCGACACTTCCAAAGCGGCGAAGGTGCGCACCCCTTGCAGGCGCGGCAAAACTTCGTGCATGCGCCCGTTCAGTATGCACAGCACCGCCTCGATATGCGACACCTCGAAATCGCGCTCGCGCAGGTAGCCGCGCAGGCGATCCAGCATGAAGCCTTCCACGTCGCTTGCCACCGTCGTACTCAGCATGCCATCCGGGAAGTTCGCGGCGGCGGTCTTGATCAGCGCGTGCAGCGGCAGATCGAGCGGCGTCTCGACCAGGATGCGCAATATGCCCAGCGCGTGGCGGCGCAAGCCGAACGGGTCTTTTTCGCCGGTGGGTACCTGGCCGATGCCGTAGATACCAACCACAGTCTCCAGCTTGTCGGCCAGCGCCACCGCGCACGAGATCGCGCCCTGCGGCAGGGTGTCCCCGGCGAAACGCGGGTGATAATGCGCCTCGATGGCATCCGCCACGACCTTGTCTTCGCCGTCGTGCAGCGCGTAGTAGCGCCCCATGATGCCCTGCAACTCCGGGAACTCGCCGACCATGTCGGTGAGCAGGTCGGCCTTAGCCAGCCGCGCCGCCAGTTCCGCGTCCGCCTTGTCCGCATCCAGCAGCCGCGCGATCGTGCCGGACAGCGTGGCGACGCGCTCGGTGCGCTGCAACTGCGTGCCCAGCTTGTTGTGGTACACCACGCTGCCGAGCTTCTCTACACGCGACTCCAGCGTCTTCTTGCGATCCTGATTTTGCATCCGCGAGGCGCGGGCGCACCACGCGCTCGTTGCCGCCGATCACCAGGCTCGCATCCGCCGGGCGGATGTTGGATACGATCAGGAATTTATTGGTCAGCTTGCCGTCGGTGTCCAGCAACGGAAAGTATTTCTGGTTCGCCTTCATCGTCAGGATCAGGCATTCCTGCGGCACTTCGAGAAATTCTGCTTCGAACTGCCCGATCAGCACGTTGGGGCGCTCGACCAGTGCGGTCACTTCGTCCAGCAACGCCTCATCCACGATCGGCCTTACCCCGCCGCCCGCCTGCACCGCCGCCTTCGCCAACTGGTGCACGATCTCGTCGCGGCGTTTTTCAAAACTCGGAATCACCGCGCCCTCGTTTTTCATCTGCGCCTCGTAGCTGTCGGCATCGCGAATTTCCAGCGTCGCGCTGGCCGCCTCGAAACGGTGGCCCTGCGTGCTGCGCCCGGCCTGCAAACCCAGCGCCGAAACCGGCACGATCTCCGCGCCGTGCAGCGCGACCACCCCATGCGCGGGGCGCACGAACTGCACGCTGCTCCAGCCGTCGGCGAGCTGGTAGGTCATCATCTTGGGGATCGGCAATTTCGCCAGCGCTTCCTGCAATGCATGCTGCAAGCCTTCCGCCAGCGTCGCACCGGCTTGCCTGCTGTCATAGACCAGCGACTCCGCCTTGCCCTCGCCTTCGCGGCGCAACTGCGGCACGACCTCGGCTCCCACACCCAGCGCGGCGAGTTTCTTCAACAGCGCGGGCGTCGCCTGGCCGGATGCGTCCAGCCCGACGGATGCCGGCATCAGCTTCTGCGACACCGCTTTGTCGTCGGCCTTGGCGGCCACATCGCCCACCCGCACCGCAAGGCGGCGCGGCGAAGCAAAAGAAGCCACCACGCTTTCGGCAGAAGCCAAACCTTGCACCTTGAGGCTCGCAGCCAGCGCGGCGGCGAAACTCTCGCCGAGTTTTTTCAGCGCCTTCGGCGGCAGTTCTTCGACGAGCAATTCAACCAGTAAATTTTTGGTACTCATGCCGCTGCTCCTTCGACACGGCTCAGGACAGGCTTTTTCTCGAGCTGCGCCAGCACTTCGTCCGCCCATTCCTTGGGCGCCATCGGGAAGCCGAGCCTGGCACGGCTGTCGAGGTAGCTTTGCGCGACGCTGCGTGCCAGATTGCGGATGCGCCCGATATACGCGGCGCGTTCGGTCACCGAAATCGCGCCGCGCGCATCGAGCAGGTTGAAGCTGTGCGCGGCTTTCAGCACCTGCTCGTAGGCGGGCAAGGCGAGTTGCTGTTCTATCAGGTGTTTGGCCTGCTTCTCATGGCTGCCGAACGCGCCGAGCAGAAATTCCACGTCGCTGTGCTCGAAGTTGTAAGTCGATTGCTCGATCTCGTTCTGGTGGTACACATCGCGATCGGTCACACCGGGAGTCCAGGTCAGGTCATACACGTTCTCCACGCCCTGCAGGTACATCGCCAGCCGCTCCAGCCCATAGGTGATTTCACCGGTGATCGGCTTGCAATCGATGCCGCCGACCTGCTGGAAATAGGTGAACTGCGTCACTTCCATGCCGTTCAGCCACACCTCCCAACCCAGCCCCCACGCGCCTAGTGTCGGGTTCTCCCAGTCGTCCTCGACGAAGCGGATGTCGTTCTGTTTCAGGTCGAAACCGAGCGCCTCCAGCGAGCCGAGATACAGGTCGAGAATGTTGGCCGGCGACGGTTTCAGCACCACCTGAAACTGGTAGTAATGCTGCAAGCGGTTCGGATTCTCGCCGTAGCGCCCATCCTTGGGGCGGCGCGACGGCTGCACGTAAGCGGCTTTCCACGGCTCCGGGCCGAGCGAGCGCAGAAAGGTCGCGGTATGCGACGTGCCCGCGCCGACTTCCATGTCGTAGGGTTGCAACAGCGCACAGCCCTGCTTGTCCCAGTAATTCTGCAGCGTCAGGATAATCTGTTGAAAGGTAAGCATCGGTTGTTTCAGGCGATTGCGAAGGCACGCATTTTACTGGTTTTCGGGCGTCGTGTTCGCCATTGATTGGCATGACAGGGCTAATCCAATACGCGGGCGGCAGGACATGGCTATTCCAAATAGTGATGCGAAGTTGCCCCTTTAGTTCGCCAACATGCGAATAGCTATGATGCCAAAAACTCGTCGAGTGAGTGCAGAGAGAAGATACGGAAAGAGCTACCTGCTGTTGGCAACGCAGATCCAGGTGGCCCATTGAGGATTCGCATCATCCTCTGCTGAGAAAGGAACGGGTCTGTAATTTGCTGAACCCCAGAAAGTCCGCGATGAGCATGCGAACCCCGATCTACCCCAAAAGCATTCATTTCAGCAACCCAAGCAGGATCCATTTCAAATGGGCTAACACCCAATGGAATTAGCAATTGCAAGAGGTCTTTCTCTTTCACGCCATTGTTTTTATGGCACTGCTCTACATATGCACTGACTGCATCTTTAAGTCTGGCGAGAAGCGGGCGCGTTACGTTGGGATTATGACTTGGGAAATCAGGCACGAGTTTTGTGTGGCGCTCCTGATACTTAACAATATCACTTGCGATACTCAGGCTGACGCCAAAGTGGCTGACCAAGCTCAGAGCTGTGATGCAAGCCGTTCCACTAGTTACCAATGCCTCCAATGCACATGCTGCCTTTTGGCGACAGCACGCTTCTAAGTAGTCTTCAAGCTCCGCATGGGCAAATACCAGATATGCCTTGGCAGAAGTTAACTCGTCATCGGAATACGTCGCTGGGGGCGCTACCTTTTGTTTTGGCAGAAATACCATTTCCAAACGAGCAAGGCCGTCTTGCAGTTTTTGCAGGGGCAACTGGTTGGGATTGGCGTTTACCATCTGCGCAATCACTCACCGATTTTTAGCGAACGGACAATTCCAGTTACGTCAGCCAAGTATGTACTCCAAAGAAGAAATCTTTTACGGGTCGCGTCGAGGCTCTTTGTCGTTACCTCGACTGATCTATTAAACTGGTTTTCTTCTGCGGAAAGACGTTGAAAAGTAGTGACTAGCTCCGCCTGTTTTCCGGCGAGCAAGTTGCGAACATCTTCATACATCAGAGACGTAACCTGTACTTCAAGGACGGCACGATTCAGTGGTCGCTCAAACCGACCTCCAACCCATTTTCTTCCAAACTTGTCTTCCCCAAACGCCTCCAATCCAAAATTAATCGCACTCTCAATTTTTGCTACAACTTGAGAAACTTTACCTTCCCATGCCCCCCACTCGCGGTTGAGCAGGCCAGTGTTGTCATCGAGAAATGCCTTCATGTTGCCACGGTATTCTGAGCTAAATAGAGAAAATGCAACCAATCGTAGCAATAGCTCTGTGTCTCGCATTCGAAAATCGGGTTCATCAAGCTTGAGTAGCCGACGAAGCCCAAGCGAACTAGCTGATGCCTCTTCTAAATATGTCGAGAAGGGGCCTGGAAACATGCCTTGACGTAGTTCTTGTGGAGAAAGTTTGACACTACCCTCGTTCAATCTCACGAAAACTATTTCCAAGAAAGCTGGGTCTGGCCAATTTCGAATAATTGAACTTCGAATAGCGTAGTTGAGAAACTGACGTTGTATGTCATCGTTAAGTTGATTAAACCGAGAACCGTTCAGCTCTTCAAGAATTTCTAACCCACGAAGCGTAAAGTCGTTATTCACGCTCGCATCTGCTTGCCCAACGAACTGGAGCAGAGTTAGCAGTCTCTGCTTACCGTCTAGAACAATGAACTTTCCACGTTCGTCTTGGCGTTCGGCAAGGACAATTTGCGGGATTGGAAGACCCAGAAGAATGGACTCAATTAGTCTGCTTTTCCTGTCGACACGCCATGCGTCTCTGCGTTGGAAAGTTGGCTGCAGAAAAATATTGCCTTGTTTGAGCTGCGAGATTGCGGTCTCTACCGTCCAATCAGCCGTATACATGACGGCTTGAGACAGACGATCACGCTTTATTTCGTGTTCGGCACGCTCGTCTATTTCGTTCTCAAACTCAATATCGTCTTGCATACATGGTTCCTTTTATTTCGTCAGTAGATGTGCGCGCAAATATGCGTGCCTTGCCGTCGAAGCTGCACACGTTCTAGTTCATTTAGAATCGTAAATTCCAGACACCTTCAATGTTGTTAATGTGTAGGTAGTCGTATTAACTGGCAAACTTGCTACCCGTTCTAATCTAAAGTGTGGGGCGAGTTTCATTATAGTAACACCACAAATTATTGATTCTGCACTTGGCAATGTTGCTTGCCCTTTTTAAATCAGAATCACTCAAAAAATTATTCGAAGCTGGCCTCTTCAGTTAGGACACGATGAATCGTACCCCCACTTTTATTAGCACCAGCTTCTCCGTCCGCTTCAAGTTCTTGATCTCCATCTCGCGCTTCGATGCTTCCGACCTATCGGCGCATGGCTCGGCATACACCAGTTCCACCGGCACGCGTGTCCGCGTGTATTTGGACGCCGTGCCGGCGTTGTGCGCCGCGAGGCGTTTTTCCAGATCGTTGGTGATGCCGCAGTACAGGGTGTCATCGGCGCAGCGCAGCAGGTAGCAGAACCAGTTCACCCCTTAACCCCTCCCAGCCTCCCCTTTTCAGGGGAGGTGTAGCGTCGCGCCCAGGCGTAGGCCAGCAGCAGCGCGATCAGCAGCATCACTGCCGCGTTGCCCCAGCGCACATAGGGCGTGATGCCTTGATAACCTTGCGCCATGCCATTCAGCACGGCTTCCTGATGTTGCGGCAGTTGTTGCAGCACCCTGCCGTCCGCGCCGATGATCGAGGTCACGCCGGTGTTGGTGGCGCGCAGCATCATGCGGCCGGTTTCCAGCGCGCGCAGTTGCGAGATCTGGTTGTGCTGCGCCGCCGCGTGAGAATGGCCGTACCAGGCGTCGTTGGTGAAGTTGACCAGCAGCGTCGCTTCGGGCAGCGCGCGGATGATCTCTTCGCCGAACACGTCCTCGTAGCAGATGTCCGCCGCGACGCGCTGGCCGGCAACATCGAGTGGCGCCTGGCGCGCATCGCCGCGCGCCAGGTCGCCCATCGGGATGTCGAGCACGCCGTTGATGAGCCAGCCGAGCAGCGGGCGCAGCGGGATGAATTCGCCGAACGGCACCAGATGCTGTTTGCGGTAATGCTGCTCGTCCGCCGTGCCGAGCGTGAACACGCCGTTGTAGTAGCTGCCGTTGTTGCGCGAAGGCGCCGATCAGGATATCGCCGCCGTTTTCCCTGGCGTGGTCGCGCAGCTGTTCGACCAGTTGTTGCGGCACTTCGTGGCGCAGCAGCGGCAGCGCGGTTTCCGGCAGGATGGTGAGGCGCGCCGGATTTTGCAGGGTCAGGCGGCGGTAGGTTTCCAGCGTGCCGGGCAGCGCGTCTTCGTTGAACTTGAGGTCCTGCGCGATATTGCCCTGCACCAGTGCGACGCTGAACGGCTCGCCATGCGGCTGCGTCCAGGCGACGGTGCGCAATGCCGCGCCGCCGGTCCACAGTACAGCGAGTATCGCCAACGTAATCCGCCCAGATGAAATTTGGAGTCCGTTCGCCCTGAGCTTGTCGAAGGGTGAACGTGCCACTTCGGCTGGCTCAGAAGAGGCTTCGACAAGCTCAGCCCGAACGGAATTTTGGATTTCTGGCTTTTTTCCTGCAACAGCACGCGCTTCGCAAAACATCCAAGCCAGCAAGCCTGCGCTCACCGCCGCGACCAGCGACACGCCATATACGCCGAACAGCGGCGCGTAGCCCGCCAGCGGGCTGTCGCTGTGCGCATAGCCCAGCGTGAGCCACGGGAAGCCGGTGAAGATCGTGCCGCGCAGCCATTCGATCAGCGCCCATATGGCCGGCATCACCAGCACCATGCGCAGCATTTTATTATTTGCAGAGAAACGCGCCTGGGCATAACCGGCCAGCGCCGGAAACAGCGCGATGAATGCGGCGAACAGCAATGTTGCGGGCAGCGCCAGCGGCAGCGGCATGCCGCCGTAGTCGTGCAGCGCGACATAGATCCAGCCGATGCCCGCGACGAACAGCCCCAGGCCGAAGCTCAACCCAATCCATGCCGCCGCAGACGGGCTGTCGGCGCGGCTCCACAACGCGAACAGCGCGGCGAGCGCCAGCACCGGGACGACGAATACCCCGAACGGCGCGAAACCGAAGACGCACAGCAGGCCTGCCGCAAATGCAGCGGCCAGGGATTTTTTAGTTTTGGTCATCGAGCAAACCGGGACATGAAACGCGCGAAGAATAACCGATTCCTTCCGATACGGCATTTGTGATTAAATCGCGCCCTCGTTACTCAGGAATACCGCACACCATGGAAAAGATCCGCCTCTCCAAACGCATGGCCGAACTCGGCCTGTGCTCGCGCCGCGAAGCGGACGGCTATATCGAAAAAGGGCTGGTGGAAGTCGATGGCGAAATCGTCAGCGAACTGGGCAGCAAGGTCTACCCGACCCAGCAGATCGCCCTGCGCAGTGCCGCGAAAAACACCCAGCAGCAGCGCGTGACGATTCTGCTCAACAAGCCGGTCGGCTACGTGTCCGGGCAGGCCGAGCATAATCATAAGCCCGCCGTCACCCTGATCGACAGCGCGACGCACTGGGCGGAAGACCCGTCGCCGTTGCGCTTTCATCGCAGCCAGTTGCTCGGCCTCGCCCCAGCAGGCCGCCTGGATATCGACTCGCAGGGTCTGTTGGTGCTCACCCAGGATGGCCGCATCGCCAAGCAACTGATCGGCGAGGATTCCAAAGTGGACAAGGAATACCTGGTGCGCGTGCAGGGCAAGCTGGAGGACAGCGGGCTGGCCCTGCTCAACCAGGGGCTGAAGCTGGATGGCGAATATCTCAAGCCCGCGAAGGTGACCTGGCAGAACGAAGACCAGCTGCGCTTCGTGCTGCGTGAAGGCAAGAAACGCCAGATCCGCCGCATGTGCGAACTGGTCGGGCTGAAGGTGACCGGACTGAAACGCATCCGCATCGGCAGGGTAAAGCTGGGGAATTTGCCGGTCGGGCAATGGCGCTATCTGGGTGAAAACGAGCAGTTCTAAATACGGGTAGCGCTAGCCCTTTACATAACGGGCTAGTTTGGCGGGGATGTACCGAGTGAATTAACCCAGGCTCAACGTTTCTGCCGCAGATTTTTTCCGCTCCACCAGCAACGAATACAACCTGCGGCTATCCACCCGCAGCACGGTAAAGTCCAGCTCGCCGATAGGCACATGATCGCCGCGCTTGGGAAGTTGCCCGGCGGCCTTGAGCACCAGGCCGCCCACGGTGTCGCATTCCTCGTCGCTGAATTCCGTGCCGAGCGCCTCATTGAAATCGCCAATCTCGGTATCGGCCTTGACGCGCCACTTCCCTTTGCTGTCGGGAATGATGTTGTCCTCGTCCACGTCGAAATCGTATTCGTCCTCGAT
>JACPEI010000045.1 GCA_016183575.1 Nitrosomonadales bacterium
AGTGAGCATGAAGGCGCGGAGGAGGAGTCGGAATTTTCAATGTAGCACAGTTTCCGTACCGCAACCCGTCAACGGTCCTTCGCCGCTGTAATGTCCTGATTTGAATGCCGCTCTTGTCGACGGGCAATTTCACCTCTGTGGTCTGCGTGTTGCCTCATCTAAAAATCTGAGTGAAAAGTGTTTCGTTGCCTCACGTAAAAATCTGAGTGAAATATGTTCGTTGCCTCATCTAAAAATCTGACTCAAATAGCCTGAGCAGTACGGTCAGGGTATCGACGATTAGATTAGAGTTTTCTGAAATTCGAACCATTTTAGCTGAGTGGCGATATTTCGACCTCTTTAAACGCGCTAGGAGCGATTCTTTGGTTCTCGGGAAGGGTAGGACATGGCCGAAATCGCATGGGTTGAAAGCGTCGCTTCGTTTTTCAAAAGATTGCGAGTGGCTGAGGTCTTTGACCTTTGGCGAGCGGCCGCCGTTTTACGCAACACGTTTTGAAGCCGTGTAATTTCCCGCTTCAGCTGCGCCGGGTTCAACGTGGCATATTCCGCTTGCAGGCGTTCGCGCATTGGCTCGGTGAGGGTCGGTGCGGCCAGCAGCCGACGGTAGGGCGTCTGCGGAGGGTCGTAGGTTTTCTTGACTTTGGAGCCGATGCGCTCTTTGCTCACCAGTTTCATGACCGGCTGGAAGTAGTTCGTGTACAAGCGCAGATGGCCGTAGAGCGTGTTTAGGAGCCGCTGTTGCGCCGGCGAATCGTAACGCGCGTAACCCACGGCGCGGCGCACCACCGAATAGTTTTTCTGTTCCACGAAGCAGCCGTCGTTTTTCTTCCCTGCTCGTCCCCGCGTGAAGGTGATTTTTTCCTGCTGACAATAGCGCAGCAGGTGATTGTTGATGAATTCCGAGCCATTGTCCGAATCGATGCCCCGCAACGGGAACGGCAACCGGGCGCGGATATCCTTCAGCGCCTCGAAGACCCAGACCTGGGCCTTGTTGATGACCGCGGCATTCTCGGTCCAGGCGCTGGCCACGTCGATCACGTTGAGGGTTTGACAGAAGTCCCCGCTCGCATCACCCCCGTCGTGCCCCACCAAGTCGATTTCCACGAACCCCGGCCGGGCTTCGTTCCACTCGGCAAAGGTGCGAATCGGAATTTGATGCTTGAGCAGCGTCCCGGGTTTGGTGCCCGAGCGGCCTCGAAGCGCGAATTTCCGGCGCTCCGGGGCGAGCAGGCGATCGATCGTGGCGGGGCTGATCGAAAAGAGCTTCCGGCGCGTGGCCGCCTCCAGCGCGATCTCGTGGTGTCGCTCCAACACCGGAACCACCTCGGGAATAATCGCCGCCAGCCGTTTGCCGCACACGAAGTCCAGGATCGCCCAGATTTTCCTGAGCCCCTCCAGCACTATGCCGTCGTAAATCCGCGGCCGGCGTCGCTTCGTCGAGCAGCCCAAGTCGCCCATCAGCCTTAGCCGGCGCCCGCCTTTGATCACCTTGCCCTGCCCGCGCAATAGCCC
>JACPEI010000042.1 GCA_016183575.1 Nitrosomonadales bacterium
GAAAAGTCGGCGTTCTCCGACAGGAAGCCGTAGCCGGGATGGATGGCCTGCGCATCGGTGACTTCCGCCGCGCTGATGATGGCGGGGATGTTCAGGTAGCTCAGATTGGAAGGTGCCGGGCCGATGCACACCGATTCGTCGGCCAGTTTCACATACTTGGCCTCGGCATCCGCTTCGGAATGCACCACGACGGTTTTAATGCCCAGTTCGCGGCAGGCGCGCTGGATGCGCAACGCTATTTCACCGCGGTTCGCGATCAATATCTTTTCAAACATATGCTTCCTTTGCGGTGAGATAGCGTTTGCGGCTTTCAGCCGCTGTGCGATTTGGCTGCGCCGCTGCGCCGCCTGCCGGCGGCTGGTCACCGCGATTGGCGATCAGGATTTTTTCAAACATTCGAATGCTCCGAACTTGGGTTTGGCTGGTAGGGCGGATGAGCCGCAGGCGTTATCCGCCGGATGTGAACGATGTCGGGCAATTTGCGTTTCCACCATGCGGCGGATAACGCTGCGCTCATCCGCCCTACGAATTGCCTGATTACGATTAGCCGATAACAAATAACGGCTGACCAAACTCCACCGGCTGGCCATTTTGGCTATGGCCGCAGCTAAGCTGCTTAACGTTCGCTACGCTCACGTTAGCCAACGCCGAAACGGGCGAAATTTTGGCGGTTATTTTGCTCATGGCGTCACCCTATGACAAACAAAGGCTGGCCAAACTCTACCGGTTGGCCGTTTTCAACCAGAATCGCCTTGATGACCCCGGTCTGATCCGCGTCGATTTCGTTGAGCAGCTTCATCGCCTCGATGATGCACAGCGTGTCGCCGCTGTTCACATTTTGGCCGACGTCCACGAAGGGCTTGGAACCCGGCGAGGCCGAGCGGTAGAAGGTGCCGACCATCGGTGATTTCACCACATGGCCTTCCGGTGCGGCGGGTTTGGCGGGTTCCGCTGCCGGAGCGGGGGGTGGCGGCGCAACAGGTGCGGCGGCGGGTTGCGGTGCCGGTGCATATATCTGCTGGGCTGCGGCGACGGTGCGCGTGATGCGCACGCGTTCTTCGCCCTCGCTGATTTCCAGCTCGGCAATGCCGGAACCTTCCACCAACTCAATCAGTGTCTTGAGCTTGCGTAAATCCATGATGCCCTCCTTGAAACTTTAGTTTTTATAATTCAGTGCGTATTGTACTGCTGATTCATAACCCGCCGCGCCCAGGCCGCTGATGACGCCAACGGCGAGGTCGGAGAAAAACGATTCCTTGCGGAACGCTTCGCGCGCGAACACGTTGGAAAGATGTACCTCGATGAATGGAATGGCCACCGCCGCCAGCGCGTCGCGCAAGGCCACGCTGGTATGGGTGAATGCCGCCGGATTGATGACGATGAACTGCGTGCCGTCGGCGCGCGCCTGCTGCACCCGCTCTACCAGCGCAGCCTCCGAGTTGCTCTGGAAGCAAAACAGGTTTGCGCCATTTGCGTCGGCTAATGCGGTTAAACATGCATTAATTTCGTCTAACGTGACGCGCCCGTATATATCAGGCTCGCGGCTGCCGAGCAAGTTCAGGTTAGGTCCGTGCAGTACAAGAATGCTTTTCATGTGCGCAGTTTGCCGTAAATTAGTGCAATTTGTCCATCTTTTTTGCAAAGATAGACTGAAAATCTTAAAGCCCGGTGTTTTGCAATGTTTTCAGGAATTGCACCGCATTCTGATAGCCGATCACGCGGGAATCGCCCAATTCCTTGCCTTGTGCATCGAAAAACAGGATGCCGGGCGGACCGTACAGGCCAAAGCGCTTGAGCAGGGCCTGGTCGGCTTCGCTGTTGGCGGTCACATCCGCCTGCAGCAACAGCACCGGATTGAGTTTGGCCTGCACGTCGGGGTCGGTGAAAGTGAAGCGTTCCATCTCCTTGCAGGAGACGCACCAGTCGGCGTAAAAATCCAGCATGACCGCCTGCCCGCGCGCCTGAGCGATGCGCCGGTCGAGATCCGCGACATTCGTGACGCGGGAGAATTGCACGGTCTCCGCTGCTTGCGTTTCGGCGCGGCCGATATTGCCGAGCGGGCGCAACAGGTCGCGCGCGCCGGACAATGCGCCGATCAGGTAAGCCACGCCGAGCAGCAGCGCGATCAGGCCGATGCCCTTGGATAGCCTGTGCCAGCCGCGGGCGTTATGCGGCAGGGTGTCCAGCGCGCGCAGGTAAATCCCCGAGAAGATCAGCAGCGCCGCCCACAGCAGCATTTGCACGCTGATCGGCAGCAATGGCTGGACGATCCAGATCGCCAGCGCCAGCAACATCACGCCGAAGAAACTCTTCACCGCTTCCATCCACGCGCCGGCTTTCGGCAGCAATGCGCCTGCCGAGGTGCCGATCAGCAGCAGCGGCGCACCCATGCCCAGCGCCAGCGCGAACAGCGCGACCCCACCGAGCACCGCATCGTGTGTCTGGCCGATATACAGCAGCGCGCCGGCCAGCGGCGCGGCCACGCATGGCCCCATAATGACGGCGGACAGCGCGCCCATCGCGAACACGCCGGACAGGTGCCCGCCATGCAGGCGGCTGCTGGTGTCATTCAGCTTGCTTTGCCAGGAACTGGGCAGTTGCAGCTCATACAGGCCGAACATCGACAGCGACAGCAGCACGAACAGCGCGGAAAAGCTGCCCAGCACCCAAGGTGTTTGCAGCGCGTTGGAAATCAGGCTGCCGGAAAATCCCGCCGCCACCCCGGCGGCGGCGTAAGTGACCGCCATGCCCAGCACATAAGCCAGCGACAGGATGAAGGCATGCATCTTGGTGATCTTGTGCCCGCGTCCGACGATGATGCCGGACAGGATCGGAATCATCGGAAACACGCAGGGGGTCAGGGCGAGCAGCAGCCCCGCACCGAAGAAGAAGGAGACGATCAGCCAGAAACTGCCGCCCTTGAAGAGTTGCGCGATCCGCGAGTTTTCGCTGCCCGGTAAGCCTGCCGAAGAAGATGCGACCGGCAGCGGGGTGATCAGCGACGGGGGCGGCGCTTCGGTCATCGCTGGGACGGATGGCGCGCGCAAGCCGGTTTTGGCATCCGGCAGGTCGAGCGCTATCGTTTTTTTGATCGGCGGATAGCATAAGCCCTCGTCGCTGCAACCCATATAGACGGCATCCAGCGTAATGCCGGTGGCTGCTTCGTTCGGACGATTCAGCGTGATCTCGGCCTGGAACGAGCGATGGAATACTTCGGTTTTGCCGAAAGACGGGTCCTGCTTCATCTCGCCCCTCGGCAGATTCACCGCCCGGATCTTGACCGCGCCGTCCTTGATCTCGAATTTGATCTTGTCGCGGTATAAATAATAGCCCGGCGTCACGTTGAAGCTGGCTTGCAGGGTATGAGCGTCGCGCACCGTGACTTGCAGGCCGAAAGCCTGTTCCGGCGGCAGGAAGCTGGGCTGTTTGCTGCCGCCCAGGCGATCCAGCAAGCCAGCATTTGCGGCGGAAACCATCAAACATGAGAGCAGCAGCAGTACAAAACGCATGGGTTATTCCTTGAGAGCGTCGGTTTCCCGGCTTACCCAGTCCAGATAGGCGGGCAAACCGGCAGTTACAGGGACAGCGATGATTTCGGGAAGTTCGTAAGGATGCGCCGCGCGGATCAGTTGCTCGAGGCGCGGATAGGCGGCACATGTGGTCTTGATCAGCAGCGGCACTTCGGTGGCGGTTTCAATGTTTCCCTGCCAGCGGTAAGTCGAGGTGCAGGGCGCGAGCTGGTTTACGCAGGCCGCAACCCGTTCCTCGATCAGGCGCCGCGCCAGTTGCCCGGCAGCTTGCGCATCCGGCAGGTTGGTGATGACTAATAATATGTCGTTCATGATTTTAACCCAGGTAGTTCATTAGGCATAAAACGCCATTGTAGGAGCGCAACTTGTTGCGCGATGGCTACGGATCGCCCGACAAGTCGGGCTCTTACAAAGCGCGAACGGTCTAACTGATCCGGGTTGAACGTGTTCATTTGGCGAAGCGCAATCCGAGTTGCAGCAACTCATCCCACACGTCGCCTTGGCGCAATCCCTTGATGGTCTTGTCCAGGCGCGCGGCCTGTTGCAGGGCGCGTTCGATAAACGGAAACTTAACGCGGCGCGCCGCCTGCTCGATCAGCCCCTGCCGGTCGCGGCGCACCCGCAGGTCGCGCAGCGCGTTGCCGAGGTTGCCGCCGCGCTGCAAGGCTTGCAGCACCTTGCCCAATGTGCGGATGTCTTCGCTAACCGCCCACAGCACCAGCACGGTGGCGGTCCCCTCGGCGCGCAGCCCGTCGAGGATGCGCGCGAAACGCGCCGCGTCGCCATTCAGCATGGCTTCCGAGAGCTTGAAGATGTCGTAGCGCGCCACGTCCATCACCGCATCCTTGACCTGCTCGAAAGACAGTTGCCCGGATGGGAACAACAGCGCGAGCTTCTGGATTTCCTGGAATGCCGCGAGCAGGTTGCCTTCGCAGCGGTCGGCGAGAAATTCCAATGTAGCCGGATCGGCGCTCTGCTCCTGCCGTTTCATGCGCCCCGCTATCCAGCGCGGCAGCGCCGGGCGCGGAATATCGTCGGCGGAAACCATCACGCCGTGCTTTTCCAGTGCAGTGAACCACTGGCTCTTCTGCGCGCCCCAGTCCAGCTTGGGCAGGGAGATCAGCGTCAGTATGTCCGGGCTCAGGTCGGCGGCATAGTCCTGCAACGCCTGCCCGCCCTCGGTGCCGGGCTTGCCGGACGGGATGCGCAGGTCGATGATCTTGCGTTCGGCAAACAGCGACAGGCTTTGCGCGCTGTTGCGCAGTTCACCCCATTTGAAATGCTGCTCGGCGATGAACGTCTCGCGCTCGCTGTAGCCCGCCGCGCGCGCCGCCGCACGAATGCTGTCCGCCGCCTCGACCGCCAGCAGCAGCGCGTCGCCGTACACCACATACAGCGGCTTGAGGCCGGAGGCGAGATGGCGCGGGAGTTCTTCGCTACTGATCGGCATAAAATTATTGCGGCTGCGGTTTGGCCCGGCTCAGGCGGCGCATGATCTGCTGCACCATGTCGGAGCGCATGCTCTGGTAGAGCAGGGTTTCCTCGGCTTCCTTGGCGAGAATCTTGGTGTCGTCATAAATGTAGTCGCGGCGCAGCATGATTTCCTCGGCAGGTATCCAGTCCTGCCCCTCGAGGTCGTAGGCGCGCAACGAAACGCGGTAGCGCAACTGGAATTCGTTCACGCGCCCGCTGCCGCCCAGCGTGAGGATTTGCTTCTCGGGAATTTCAGAAACGATGTTGAGCACCACATCGGCCTGTTCGGCCGTGTTTACCAGTTTTACCTTGTTGGCTTCCAGATTGCGGCGCAGGTCGGTGATGAAAGGCGTGCCGGGATTGGCCGCATCCAGATACAAGGCATCGAATGGCATCCCCGCCTGGCCGCGCAGATGGAAGCCGCAGGCAGTCAGCAGCAGGGTAGTCAACAGCAGCAATGTACGCATAGCCATATTTCCAAGCCGGACAAACCGGAAAAAATTGCAACGAGCGTAGGGGCACGGCGCGCCGTGCCCCTACTACACCACGATGTTGACCAAGCGGCCCGGCACGACCACGATGTTCTTCGGTACCGCGCCTGCCAGTTGTTTTTCAACGGCGGGGTGAGTAAGCGCCAACTGCTCCAGCATCGCCTTATCGGCGGTCTTTGCAACCGTCAGATTGCCGCGCAGCTTGCCGTTTACCTGGATCACGATCTCGATTTCATCCTGCACCAGTGCGCTCGGGTCGGCGCTGGGGAAAGGCTGATCCAGCACATCGCTGCCCCACAAAGTTTGGCAGAGATGCGGCACGATCGGGTTCAACATCAGCACGATGGCTTCCAGCACCCCTTGCGTCACATTGCGCGCGACCGGAGTCTGCTCGTCGAACTTTGCCAGCGCGTTGAGCAGTTCCATGTTCGCCGCGATCGCGGTGTTGAAGGTCTTGCGCCGCCCCATGTCGTCGTCCACCTTGGCGATGGTCTGGTGCAGTTGCAGGCGCAGGGCTTTCGCC
>JACPEI010000010.1:0-6813 GCA_016183575.1 Nitrosomonadales bacterium
GCGGCCAACAGCGGCATGGAAATCACGCCTGCCCAGACACGCGGCGCAACGATGCGCGCGATCGGATTGACCGCCATCATTTCCATTGCCGATATCTGTTCGGTCGCCCTCATCAGGCCGATTTCCGCCGTCATCGCCGAGCCTGCGCGGCTGGCAAACAGCAGCGCGGCCACCACCGGCCCGAGCTCGCGCACCAGGGAGAGCGCCACCATGCTGCCCAGCGCCGATTCCGAACCGTAGCGCTTGAGCGTCTCGTAGCCCTGCAGACCAAGCACCATGCCGACGAACATCCCCGCCACGACGATGATGATCAGCGACAGCACCCCGGTGGAAAACAGCTCCTTGATGACCAGATGGAAGCGCCGGAAGCCGCTGCCGGAATGCGTCAGCGTGAGCAGAAAAAAGCGTGTCGCCACACCGATGCGCCACACCGCATTGACGGTGCGATGGCCTATCCCCTTGAATGCTTTAGCTGCCGGCATCGTGTCAACTCCCCAGATTCATGTCTTGACGGTAATCGCGGCCGGGATAATGGAATGGCACCGGGCCATCCATTTCGCCGTGCACGAACTGGTGCACGAATTCCCTGCCCGAAGCGCGGATTTCATCAGGCGTCCCCTCTGCCTCGATCACGCCGTTGGCCATGAAATAAACGTAATCCACGATCTTCAGCGATTCCTGGATGTCGTGCGTGACGATGATCGAGGTCGCCCCGAGCGCATCGTTCAGGCGGCGGATCAGGTCGCCGACCACCGTCAGCGAAATCGGGTCCAGCCCGGCAAACGGCTCGTCATACATGATCAGCATCGGGTCCAGCGCCACGGTGCGCGCCAGCGCCACGCGCCGCGCCATGCCGCCTGACAGCTCGGAAGGCATCAGGTTGTGCGTGCCGCGCAGCCCCACCGCGTGCAGCTTCATCAGCACCATATCGTGGATGATTTCTTCAGGCAGGCCGGTATGCTCGCGCATCTGGAACGCCACGTTGTCGTACACCGACATGTCGGTGAACAGCGCGCCGAACTGGAACAGCATGCCCATCTTGCGCCGCATGGCGTACAAGCCATCCTGATCGAGCTCGTGCAGCACCTGACCATCCACCTTGACATAGCCCGTGGTTGGCTTGAGCGCTCCGCCGATATGGCGCAGCAGCGTGGTTTTGCCGCAGCCGCTCAAGCCCATGATGGCAATCAGCTTCCCTTTCGGGAAAACCATGTTGATGCCCTGCAGGACGGGACGCTTATCGTAGGCGAAATTGAGATCGCGAATTTCTGCCAGAACAGGTGAAGACAAAGTCGGTATCCGGAAAATCGAGAGGGCGCATTCTAAACCACAGCCAGCCCGTCCTCAACAAATCGTCACCCCCCTGAATATCCGCGCTTTTTCCTATTGAGCTTGTAAGCGCTTACCGCTATGCTCAGCATTTGATGCCTACCGGCTACCCGGCATCAACCGCGCAACCCTGCACAGCCGCATGGATGCGCACGAAAACCCTCAACCAATAGGACTCGGGCATGTACCTGGAGCATTTTGGACTTGACGAACCGCCGTTCCGGATCACACCGGTGACGGTGTTCTTCTTTTCCGGCGCCAACCGCGGCGAGATCCTCGATGCTCTGATCTATTCGCTGAGCGAGGCCGAGGGCATCATCAAGGTCAGCGGTGAAGTCGGCAGCGGCAAGACCATGCTGTGCCGCATGCTGCTCGAACGCCTGCCCAAGCATATCGAGACCATCTACCTCGCCAACCCCAGCCTGTCGCGCGAGGAAATGCTGTATGCGATCGCCGATGCGCTCGGGCTGAGCATCGACGGCAAGCGCGTCGGCATCATCATGCACGGCATCCAGAGCAAGCTCGAGGAGAAGGCCCGCGAAGGCAAACGCATCGTCGTGCTGGTGGACGAGGCGCACGCCATGCCGCTCGACACGCTGGAAGAATTGCGCCTGCTCTACAACCTGCAGATCGGCAATGCCAAGCTGCTGCAGATCATCCTGTTCGGTCAGCCGGAGCTGAACGCCAAGCTGGACCAGCCCAATATGCGCCAGCTCAAGGATCGCATCGTCCACCATTTCCATATCCAGCCGCTTTCGCGCAACACCCTCGAAAGCTACCTGATGTTCCGGATGCGCGCGGCCGGCTACCGCGGGCCTGACATTTTCTCGCCAGCCGCCATCAGGCTCATCGCCGACGCGTCCAACGGGCTGATGCGCCGCATCAACATCCTCGCGGACAAGTCGCTGCTGGCGGCCTTCGTGGAGGACACCCACAGCATAGAGGCCCGCCATGTGGAGGCGGCCATGCGCGACAGCGAACTCAAACCGGTGCGTTCCCTGCCAGACAGGAAGCTGCTGATCGGAAGCGCGGCAGGCATATTGCTCCTGGCAGGTTTAGCAAGCTGGTGGCTGTTGAACAAACCAGCGGCGCCACTTCAACAGGCCGCCTTGACAAACCCAGCCCAAGCTCTGGACAAACCTGCCGAGCCAGCCCTGCCACCACCGGCGACGGCGCAGCCGGACCCTGCTCCCGCTAAAGAAACAAGCCCGGCAGCCGTCACCGCCGGCCTGACTTCCCCACCTCTTCCGACGGCACCCAACTTGCCGCCGGCTGCGCCCGCGGCAACCGCCAGTTCCAGCCTGTACGCGCAGCGCTTGGCGGCGGGCAAGGAACTGCTCGAACAGAATAAGGCCGTTGCCAGCATTCAATTGTTTTACAGCGAAGAGATCAAACAGGAGCGCATTGAAAATTTCCTGAGGCGCGCCAAGGGGCTGGGCAAGCTCCCGGAAATCTATCTGCTGCCGGCCAGGTTCGGCGACAAGGACGGGCTGCGCGTACTCTACGGCGCATACCCATCGGTTAATACGGCGCAAAATGCGATCCCCGAATTGCCGCAACGCTACCAGGAGGCTTTCACCGTATCCGTTTACACTTTCTAGGGGATTAGAAACTGCGTGCATATTGAGCCAACCCCGCAAAGCTGCTAGGCTTTGCGCCAACAAGGTAGGGGAGAAAAAGAATGCGCTTACGCAATGCGTTTTGTCTCTGTACCATCAGCATCATTTTCGCCGGCTGCGGCACCAAACCGATCCTCCCATCGGACAAGCATATCCAGCAACAGCCCTCCACCGAAACCGGCATTCCGCAACCCCTGAAGCACAGCATCGTCCTTCCGCCGCCCAAGCCGACGGCCAAGGCGGAAACCTACAGCGTCGTCGTCACCAATGTTCCCGCGCAGGAAATCCTGTTCGCCCTGGCGCGCGACGCAAAAATCAACCTGGACATCCATCCCGGCATCCAGGGAACGGTCACGCTGAACGCACTCGACCAGACCCTGCCGCAAATCCTGACGCGCATCGCCAGGCAGGTCGACATGCGCTATGAACTGAACAATGGCAACCTGACCATAATGCCGGACACGCCCTATCTGCACCATTACAAGATCGACTATGTGAACATGACGCGCGACACGGAGGGTGCGATGGCCAACGCCACCCAGGTCGGCTCAGGCACAACCGCCGGTGCAACTGTAACCAGCGGCAACAACTCATCCCTCGCAATCAAGAACACCTCGAAGAATCATTTCTGGGAGACTCTGATCCAGAACATCAAGGACATCCTGCACGAAACCGACAAGATCCTGCCGGAAGGCTCCAGCGAGACCGTCGTCCAGCAGGTAAGCGCGACCAGCAGCACCGGCACACAGCCTGCCGGCAGCAAAAAAGCCTCTTCAGACAAGGATAGGGTTGAAGCCAGCCCGGTTCCGGTGAGCGTTCAGGAGGGTGGCACCACCGTCACGCGGCGCAGCACCTTCCGCGAAGCTGCATCGGTCATCGCCAACCCGGAGAACGGCATCATCACCGTGCGCGCGACCGGCAAGCAGCATGAAAAAATTCAGGAATTCGTCGATCGGATCATGGCCAATGCCCGCCGGCAAGTCCTGATCGAAGCCACCGTAGTGGAAGTGCAATTGAGCGACCAATACCAGCAAGGCATCAACTGGTCGTTGCTGCAGCGCGGCGGTACCGGGTTCCAGTTGACACAGGCGCCAACCGGCCAGAGCGGAACCGGTATCGGCCTGGTTGCCAACAATACGGCAAGCCTGTTCGTTCTCGACTACCTCAACCCTACCTCCCGGCTGGGCAACCTGACCGCCTCGGTCTCATTGCTGGAATCGTTCGGCACGGTCAAGGTGCTGTCCAGCCCCAAGCTCAGTGTATTGAACAACCAGACCGCCATGCTGCGCGTGGTGGACAATCTGGTGTACTTCACCATCAAGGCGGACACCACCACCAACCAGACCAGCTCGGTCACCACTTACACCACCACCCCCAACACCGTGCCGATCGGTTTCACCATGAGCGTGACTCCCCAGATCAACGACAGCGACACCGTGCAGATCAACCTGCGCCCGTCGATTTCCCGCCTGCTCGGCTATGTCGACGACCCCAACCCGAATCTGGCCAATCCCTGCGGCATCGGCGTTACGAATTGCACCATCCCCCCAATCAGCAGCCGCATCCCGGTCACGTCGACGCGCGAAATGGAATCGATACTGAAAATAGAAAGCAACCAGATCGCCGTGATGGGCGGGCTGATGCAGGACGAGGCGAACACCAACACCGATGCCATCCCCGGCCTGTCCAGCATCGCGGGAGCAGGCAACCTGTTCAAAAACCGCAACGACACTTCGAAAAAAACCGAATTGGTCATTTTCCTGCGCCCGGTAGTCATCAAGGATGCCAGCATTACCGGCGATTTCGGCGCGTATCGCGATACGCTGCCGGATCGGGATTTTTTCAAAAGGCCCTCATCAGAAAATAGCGGTAAACCCTGACCATGAGCCTGCTCCTGAATGCCCGCAGGAAGTCGCAGCAAGCCGCTCAACCGGAGGCCGGCACAGGCCCTGACACGGCCGCCCCGCAGAATGCGGATCAGGCGCGTAATGCCGGACAGAACCTGTTCAAAGCAAAGTCCCTGCTTCATATCCCCGGCAGTAGGCTGCCCAACCGTAAACTGCTGTATGCCCTGGGCGGCACGATCCTGCTGCTTGCCGGCGGCTTGGCTTACCTGTGGTATCTGGATTCCGCAAGCGGCACGATGCCACTGCGCCCCATCAGTGCGCCGCCGCCCCGCCAGGCGCCGCCCGCCGCCGCAATAGAGCCCGCGATGCAGAATGCGCCGGCCGCGGCGGCAGGCAAACCGGAAAAAATCCAGCCGGCTGCGATCCTCGCGGAGAGCCCCCCGGCCGCCGCGCCGCAGCCGCGCGCCCCGGCGCGCCCTGAACCGATCCGCATCGAGCCGAAGAAAACCGTGCCGGTCGATGCGCTGCTCAGCGACGCCTATCTCGCCTACAGCAATGGCAGGCTGGACGAAGCCCGGCGGCTGTACCTGAACAGGCTCGAAAGGGATGCGCGCAATCCCGACGTGCTGCTCGGGCTGGCGGCCATCGCCCAGCAGCGCGGGGAACCCGGAGAGGCGGCGCAATACTTCGGCCGCGTGCTGGCGCTGGATCCGCGCAATGCGCTGGCGAACGCGGGCATGTCCGCGCTGAGCACGGATGAGGATTACAGTGAGAGCCGATTGAAAATCCTGCTCCGCGAGCAAGGCGATTCGGCGGTGCTGCATTTTGCGCTGGGCAACCTCTACGCCGCGCAATCGCGCTGGGGCGAGGCGCAGCAGGCCTATTTCGACGCCTATACGCTGGAACCGGGCAATGCCGAATACGCCTTCAATCTCGCGGTCAGCCTCGACCATCTCGGACAGAGAAAGCCGGCTGCGCAGCATTACCAGCGCGCCATGCAACTCGACCCGTCGCACAGCGCCGGTTTCGACCACACCCGGATTTCGCAGCGCGCGCAGGAACTGACGCACTAGCCCATGCCGAAAATCCAGAAAATGGAAAACCAGCTCCAGCAGCCGCTGGGGCGCATCCTCGTCGAAAAGGGCGTGATCAGCGACGACCAGCTGCGCATCGCCCTGCAGGAGCAGAGCAAATCGCACGAGCCGCTCGGCCGCCTGCTGGTGCGCCTGGGTTTTCTCTCGGAAGCCACCATCCGCGACGTGCTCTCGGAAAATCTCGGGCAGGAAAGCGTCGATCTCACTGCCGTCATCATCGATCCCGCCGCGCTGGCGTTCATCCCCAAGGATGTCGCACGGCGCTACCAGCTGGTGCCGCTGTCGGTGGACAAGATCGGCCGCACCCTGACCCTCGCGGTCGCCGACCCGGACAACATCATCGCGCTCGACCAGGTGCGCGCCCTGCTCAAGGACGAGTACCGGCTGATCACCCAGCTCGCGAGCGAGTCCGACATCCTGCGCGCCATCGACCAGTACTACGGTTTCGAACTTTCCATCGACGGCATCCTGCACGAAATCGAACCGGGCGAGATGGAATACCAGACCGCGCAAATCGGGGTCAACGAATTCAGCCAGCCGGTGGTGCGCCTGATCGACGCGCTGCTCACCGAGGCGGTGCAGCGCGGCGTGTCCGACATCCACTTCGAGCCGGAAAGCAGCTTCCTGCGCATCCGCTACCGCGTCGACGGCGTGCTGCGCCAGGTGCGCAGCCTGCACAAGAGCTTCTGGCCGGCAATGGTGGTACGGCTGAAGGTGATGAGCAACATGAATATCGCCGAGACGCGCGCGCCGCAGGACGGGCGCATCTCGCTGCGCCTGTCCGGCCGGCCGATCGATTTCCGCGTGGCTTCGCACCCCACCACGCATGGCGAAAACATGGTGCTGCGCATCCTCGACCGGCAGAAAGGCATCGTGCCTCTCGACCAGATCGGCCTGGACGATACCGCCCTCAACCTGCTCAAG
>JACPEI010000010.1:6855-21296 GCA_016183575.1 Nitrosomonadales bacterium
ACCGGCCCGACCGGCAGCGGCAAGACCACCACGCTGTATTCCGTGCTGAACCACATCAACACCGAATCGATCAACATCATGACCCTGGAAGACCCGGTGGAATATCCGATTGCCCTGATCCGCCAGACTTCGATCAATGAGTCCGTCAAGCTGGATTTCGCCAACGGCATCCGCTCCATGATGCGCCAGGATCCGGACGTCATCCTGGTCGGCGAAATCCGCGACCACCCGACCGCCGAAATGGCGTTCCGCGCCGCGATGACCGGCCACCAGGTCTATTCGACGCTGCACACCAATTCCGCCATCGGCGCGATCCCGCGCCTGCTCGACATCGGCATCCTGCCTGACATCATGGCCGGCAACATCATCGGCGTCATGGCGCAACGCCTGATACGCGTATTGTGCAAGGAATGCAAATACCCGTACCAGCCGGATGCACCGGAACGCAGACTGCTGGGCATCGCGGCCAATCAGGATATCACCCTGTATCGCGCGGCCGGTTGCGAAGCCTGCCATCACCATGGTTACAGCGGGCGCATGGCCATCATGGAGTTGCTGAAGATGGATCATGACCTGGACGATCTGGTTGCTTCCCGCGCCAGCACCAGCAAAATCAAGGAGGTCTCACTCTCCAAGGGATTCCGCCCGCTGGCGATTGACGGCATCCGGCGCATCCTGCAGGGCGTTACCTCGCTGGCGGAAGTCAGCCGCGTGGTGGATCTGACCGACCGGATTGGCTGATATGGCCCTTTATTCCTATCGCGCCATCAACGATCAGGGAAAGACCGGCAAGGGCATGCAGGATGCCGCCAATGTCGTGGATCTGGAGTTGCGCCTGAAGCGCGGCGGTCTGGATTTGATCGACGCCAAAGAGTACAGCGGCAAAGTCGGATTAAGACGCGGCAAAATCAAACGCCCCGAGCTGATTACCTTTTTTTTCAATCTCGAGCAGCTCACCCGTGCCGGCGTACCTTTGCTGGAAAGCCTCGCCGATTTGCGCGACACCATGAACGATCCTCATTTTCGCGAAATTATCGCCAACCTGGTCGAATCCATCGAAGGCGGGCAAAAACTTTCCCAGGCCATGGAACAGCATCCCGATGCGTACGATAAGATATTCATCAGCCTCGTTCATGCCGGCGAGGAGAGCGGTAGCGATCGCCTGCCGGAAATTTTCCTGCATATCACCGAATCGCTGAAGTGGCAGGATGAAATGGCCTCGCACACCAAAACCATCATGCTCTACCCTGCCTTCGTCGGCTCCGTCGTGTTGGCGATTACCTTTTTCCTGATGATTTACCTGGTGCCGCAACTGGTCGGCTTCATCAAGGACATGGGGCAGGAAATCCCGATCCAGACGCGCATCCTGCTGGCCACCTCGGCATTTTTCGTGGATTACTGGTATGCGCTCATTGCGTTGCCGATTATTTTGCCGATTGCCGTCAAGCTGATCATCGTCTCCAGCCCGGAGATGCAATTCAAATTCGACAACCTGAAACTCAACCTGTGGGTGACCGGCCCCATTTTGCGCAAGATCATCCTGGCGCGTTTTGCCAACACCTTCGCCATCATGTACGGCTCCGGCATCAGCATCCTCGCCTGCATCGCCAATTCGCGCGATGTGGTCAACAACCACGCCATCGCCAAAAGCCTGGAAGACGTGATGCATGAAATCGAGGCAGGCAAAAACCTCACGCAAAGTTTCCAGCACACCGGCATGTTTCCGCCACTGGTGATACGCATGCTTCAGGTGGGCGAAGCCACCGGTTCGCTGGATAAGGCGCTGCTCAATGTCAGCTACTTTTATGACCGCGACGTGAAGGACTCCATCAATAAAATACAGGCCATGATCGAACCGGCCATGACCATCATTCTCGGCGCACTGCTCGGCTGGGTGATGCTGTCGGTGCTGTCGCCGATCTATGACATTATCGGCAAGGTGCAATTCTGATGAAACTGCTGCTGCTCCTGAGCGCCGACCACCTCCATGCGCAACTCATGGCAGGCGGTAAAATCACCCTGCAACGCGAGTTTACCGATTCACCGGAGGGGCAGGAAAATTTTGCCGCTTTCGTGCAAGAGGTCAAGCACCCAACCTACTTGCTGGTCGATTTGATCGAAGAGGATTTTCGCCAGGAGACCATTCCACACTTGAGCGGCAGCCGCCGTACTGCGCTATTGCAGCGCAAATTCGAACAGTTTTATCGCGGCACCCCCTTCCCTCAGGCAACCCTGCTGCAGCGCCAAAAAACCGGGCGGCGCGACGACGACATGCTGTTCTCGGCGCTGACCAACCCAGCGCTTATCAAGCCCTGGCTGGATATCATGCTGGCACAGCAAACCCCGCTCGCCGGAATTTATTCGGTACCGCAAATCAGCGCACCGCTGGTCGAAGACCATTCATCGAGCCACCTGCTGCTGATTTCCTGGGAAAAATTCGCCGGGTTGCGTCAAACCTACTTCAGCAACCATCGCCTGCAAATATCCCGACTGACGCCCATCCATGCCAACCTGACCTTCCAGCAAGCCGTGGTCAGCGAACTTACCCGAACTTATCAATATCTGAAGAGCCTGAGTCTGCTGCCATCCGGACAAACACTCGATGTGCGCCTGCTGGGCCATAGCCACGACCTTCTTGAACTGCAACTGGAACTGCCGAGAAGCGCAGATATGCGCTATGACTTCGTCGACCTTGCGGATCTCGCCAAGCGACACCATATCGACTACAGCTTCACCGATTCGGATGCCAGCCAGGTATTTCTGCACCAGCTCGCGGCCCGCCCGCCGCAAACTCATTATGCGAACGCAACCCACACGCACTACTTTACGCTGTGGCAATTAAGGCTCGCGCTTAACCTGGCAAGCGGCATGTTGTTGTCCGGAATGCTGCTGTGGGGGGCGGCCAACCTGTGGCAAAGCAGCCACAATGCCGCAGAAGCCGCATCACTTAAAACCCTGGCGCAACGCACTCTGCACGAAGCACAGCAAATCACCCTCGCCTTCCCGAACACCTACGCTCCCGCAGCCGACATGAAGGCCGGCGTATCCGTCATGCGCAAGCTCAATCAGTATGATTCCGCGCCGGGCGGTATTTTGCCCCCGCTCAGCGCAATACTCGACCGCCATCCGCAAATCGAACTTGACGATCTCGCCTGGCGGATGGACGCGACCGAGCCGATTATCCCCAACACGCTTGCCGATGTCCCGGCTCAAGTCATCATTATCAAAGGGCGCATGACCGATTTCGCGAATAACTACCGCGCCGCGCTGAACTATCTGGAAAACTTCCAGCGCGACCTGATCGCACAGGGCTACCAGGTCGCGGTACTGGCCAAACCGCTGGATGTCAGCCCGAGCGGCAGTATTGCCGACCAACGTGACATATCTACAGATGCACTCGCCTTTTCCCTGAAAATTTCCCGGAGGCCGCAGGCATGAAGCTCTCCGCATCGGATTTCCCGTTGATACGGCAGAGCGTTCTGGCGGTTTGCGCATCGGCCATCATCAGCACAGTCATCCTGTACAGCAGCGGAAAATATGCGGAAAGCACGCAAAACGACCGGCGTGGTGCGCAAACCATGCTCAACGATGCGCGCAACCGGCTGACCACGGCGCGTCAAGACCAGCAAAACATGGCGATCTATGCCGACGAGTATGGCGCATTAATCGAGCAAAAAATCATCGGCGATGACCAGCGCCTGGACTGGATAGAAGGCCTGGAAAAAATCCGCCTGAAGAATCTGGTGACCGACTTCCGCTACAACATCGCGCCGCAAAAAATTTATGCTTCCCAACCGCCGATCGACAGCGGTAATTTCGACATCCGCTACAGCGAAATGAAACTGCAATTCGACTTGCTCCATGAGGCACAGCTGCTGAATTTCTTTGCTGCGCTGCGCACCAATATCAAAGGCTGGTATCAACTGGAAGGCTGCACACTGCAACGCACAGGCAATGAGAACGGGCAAACTGCTGCAACCCAAATCAAGGCCGAATGCAGCGGCGGCTGGATTACGCTCAAGAACCGGAATCCACCCAAATGAACCCGATTCTCAAAACAGACTTGATTACGCTTCCCGTACTGGCACGGCGCGCCGTGCCCCTACAATTCGCCCCATGCAACGACCCCGTAGGGGCACGGTGTGCCGTGCCCCTCCCAAGCATCATCGCTGTCTGCGCCCTCGCACTAATAGCCACCACGCCCGCCGCCGCCGCCGAACTGGGGCGGTTATTTTTCACCGCCGAACAGCGCGCGCAGCTCGAATACAGCCAGCGGCAAAGCGGCGATATACCGGATAACCCCCGCTCACTGACCGTCAACGGCATCGTGCAGAAACACGGCGGCGAACGCACCGTCTGGATCAACGGCGTGCCGCAACCGGCCGGCAGGAGCGACGAGCGCGCGCCGGAAAGCGTCCCGGTCGCGATTCCCGGCCAATCGCAGCCGGCCAAAGTCAAGGTCGGGCAAAGGGTGATCATCGGCCCGGCCGACTCGACCTCGCCATCAAGCCATAACCAGACAGCGTGGCGCCGCGCTGCTGGTGATGCTGGTGATCATGGTGTTGGGGATTGCCGCCGCGCTGATCAACTCACTCAGCATAGTTGCGCTGAAAACTGCGCGTCAGGAAACCACCGCCGCCGCACTGGCGCAGGCGAAGGAGGCGCTGATCGGCCGCGCGATATCCGACGACAACCGGTCGGGCAGCCTGCCGTGCCCGGACATGGACAACGACGGCGTCGTGGATGGCGTTGCGGGAAACTGCACCTCCTCATACATCGGCAGATTCCCCTGGAAAACCCTCGAATTGTCTGACATCGGTGATGGGAACGGAGAGCATCTGTGGTACGTCCTTTCACCATCATTCAGGGACAACCCCGCAGCCGAACCGCTGAACAGCGTGTCGCCGAATCTCTGGGCAGACCCGCTGACGCTCGGAGCGGAAACGAACATCGTCGCGATCATCTTCGCGCCCGATGCCCCGCTCAGTGGCCAGAATGGCCGCCCGAGCAACAACATCGCCGACTACCTGGAAGGCGCGAACGCCGACGGTGACGCGGCTTATGCGACCGGTCCGGCGAGCGAGACGTTCAACGACCGGGCACTTGCCATCACGCGTACCGACCTCATGGCTGCGGTCGAAAAGAGAATGGCAGCCGAGGCACGAAAGCTGTTGACGGATTTCTACGCGAACAGCTCGGTCGCTGCGGGGTCGCGCTACTTCCCGTATGCGGCCACGTTCGGCACGAACTCGCCCGTAAGCGGACTGCAGCGCGGACTGCTGCCGGTGTCCTGCCGCTTCCAGAAGAGCGGCACTACTTACATTTGCAACTGCAGCGGGGCCGTCGATCTCGTCAACCGCTCGAACTTCAAGTTCACCGACGCCACCGGAACATGCGTTTTATCCGGGTCTCCCCCGGATCGCTGCCAGTGCGGCGCGAGCGGCGGCACATGCATCGGAAAGCGCATCCACGCCGGCGCTGTTGCGGAAGTGCGCTCGTCGATATCGCTGGACGCGATGCAGATAGCTGTCAATGGCAAACTGACGCCGACGCCAGCAGACTGGTTCCTGGACAATCAATGGGAGCGGATGATCTTCTTCGCGGTGGCCGCAGGCTGCACGGCTGCCGCGCCCGGCTGCAGCGGTGCCATGCTGAGCGCCGGCAATCTGTCGGATATCGCGGCCGTGGCAATCTCGACAGGCATCCCGCTTGCATCCACCGAGGCCAAAGCCACATCACAGTCCGGTTACCCGTCGGCGGCGGTGGATGACTATCTGGACAGCGTGGAAAACACCAATGACGACGACGTCTTCAGCATGATCGGGAAGGCGCGGACTCCGGCCTATAACGACACAGTCGTCGCAATACCGCGAGGCTCGCTGTGACTGTTCACCAGCTTAATCACCGGTGCTATGGCTCAACAAGGCAGGCCACGACGCTGCGGCCCGGGCGAGGCTTTACCTTGGTCGAAATGGCGGTAGTGCTGATGATTGTCGGATTGTTGCTGTCCGGGTTGATACCGACTATAAGCAGCCAGGTCGAACAACGGCGCACGAACGAAACAAGCAAAACACTGAAAGAAACAAAGGATGTTCTGTTGGGGTTTGCTGTCGCCAACGGTCGATTGCCCTGCCCGGCCTCCACCACCAGCAACGGTGTTGAGAGCTTCTGTACCGGCTCCGGCTCCTGCGGCGCCGAGGTTCTGGTTCCGCCCACGCATGGTCGCTGCTTCAATCCGTACGACGGCTTCGTTCCGGCTGTGACACTCGGCATCGACCCGGTCAATAATCAGGGGCAGTTGCTCGACGCCTGGGGAAATCCTGTCCGTTACGCAATCACCAATGTCAAGGACACCTCGAACAACTTCTACTTCACCGCATCCGATGGCATCAAGACACGCTGGAATTCTGGAATCTCGCCGAATCCCGACCTGCAAGTCTGCTCCACCAGCACCGGTCTGACCACCGCCACACCGGGCAGCGCGGACTGCGCTTCAGGAAAAGCATTGACCAACAATGCGGTGGCGGTCATTTATTCCCTGGGCAAGAACTCCGCCACGGGAGGTGCCAGCGGCGACGAGGCTCACAACCCCAACCCACAAACCGCCATAACCGCAGACCGGGCTTTCGTTTTCCATGAACCGACACAATCCGGCGCAACGAATGGCGAGTTCGATGATATCGTCATCTGGCTTTCTCCAAACATTCTCTACAACCGCATGGTGATGGCAGGCAAGCTGCCTTAAGCTCTGCGCCAAGACGTTCCCTGCGGCGTGTCCTCCAGCACGATTCCCGCTTCCAGCAACTCCTTGCGGATACGGTCGGCCTCGGCGAAGTTCCTGGCCTTCTTGGCCGCAAGGCGCGCCTCGATCTGCGCGCCGATCGCCGCATCGTCCAGCCCGCCTGCGCCGCGTTGCAGGAACGCCTGCGGGTCGCGTTGCAGCAGTCCGAGCACAGCTCCCAACGCCTTGAGTTGCGCGGCCGCTTGCGCGGATTGGGTGCGGTTCACTTCGTTGGCGAGATCGAACAGCACCGCCACCGCTTCGGGCGTGTTGAAGTCGTCGTCCATTGCGGTTTTGAAGCGCTGTGCGTAGGGCTCGTTCCAATCAACGACAACCCCTCCCAACCTCCACTTGTCATAACCAGCGACTTGGACATCGTTTTTTGATGTCTTAGTCGAATGGCTAGTTGTTTCATCAGGGGGGGAGCCAGTCTCCTCCCCTGACAAGGGGAGGCCGGGAGGGGTTATGCTTTTCAGTGCTGTATATAACCGTTCCAACGCTTTCTTCGCATCATCCAGATGTACATCAGAATAGTTCAGCGGGCTGCGGTAATGCGCGCGCAGGATGAAAAAGCGCACGACCTCGGCGTCGTATTTCTTCAGCACCTCGCGGATCGTGAAAAAGTTGCCGAGCGACTTGGACATCTTCTCCTCGTCCACGCGCACGAAGCCGTTGTGCATCCAGTAATTCACATATTGACCCCGACTTCCTTTTTCATGAAGCTGCGCGCCCTCGCTCTGCGCGATCTCGTTCTCGTGATGCGGAAACTGCAAATCGGCGCCGCCGCCGTGAATGTCGAAATGCTTGCCGAGGATTTCCGAACCCATCGCCGAGCATTCGATATGCCAGCCGGGGCGCCCCTTGCCCCACGGCGAATCCCACTTCACTTCATCGGCTTCCTGTTCTTTGGCGTGTTTCCACAGCACGAAGTCGAGCGGGTCGTTCTTATTGCCGGCGATATCCACACGCTCACCGGCGCGCAAATCCTCCAGCGATTTGCCGGACAATTTGCCGTAGCCGGCAAACTTGCGCACCGCGTAATTCACGTCGCCATCCGCCGCCCGGTAGGCCAGGCCGTTCTTTTCCAGTTGCGCGATCATCTCCAGCATCTCCGCCACATATTGCGTGGCGCGCGGCTCATGGTCGGGGTGCTGCACACCCAGCGCGTCGGCATCTTCGTGCATCGCGGCGATGAAACGCGCGGTGAGCGCATGAATGGATTCCTTGTTCTCCGCCGCGCGCTTGATGATCTTGTCGTCGATGTCGGTGATGTTGCGCACATAGGTCACGTCATAGCCGGAAGCCTTGAGCCAGCGATACACCATGTCGAACACCACCATCACCCGCGCATGGCCGAGGTGGCAATAGTCGTACACCGTCATGCCGCACACATACATGCGCACGCTGTTCAGTGTGATTGGTTTGAAATCCTGCTTGTCGCGGGCGAGGGTGTTGTAAATTTTCAACATAAGGCGATTTACCTATGCCGTCATTCCCGCGCAGGCGGGAATCCAGCGGTTTTATCAAACATGCAGTTCTATTTTGCCTCCGCTTTGCGGAGTGATTCATTTTCTGACTGGATTCCCGCCTGCGCGGGAATGACGATCAGTTGAAAGTCATGGGTTTGTTGTCGTTAAGGTTGAGCCAACCTTTAACGATGCGATAGATGATCCAGCAGAAGTTGGCGAACAAGATCGCGAAACCGATCAGAATGACGACAGTCGCCGCGCCGATCACCGCCCATAGTAGTCCGAACCAAAAGGTGCGTATCTGCCAGCGGAAATGGCTCTCCAGCCAGGTTCCCGCGACATCTTCTTTTTTAACGTAGTTGATGATGATACCGATGATGGCGGTGATGCCGGCGAAGTAAGAGAGCGCATACAGGATGTACACGACCTGGGTGAGATTCTTCAATAATTTCATTTCCACCTTATCAGGCACGACGATTTCCTCACTCATGATTGCTCCTTGGCCCAGGAATCCTTCAATGTCACGGTGCGGTTGAACACCAGCCTGCCGCCCGGCTGGTGCTCGCGCCGGTCGGTGCAGAAGTAACCCAAACGCTCGAACTGGTAGCGTGTCTCAGGCGGCGCATCTTTCACGCAGCTTTCCACCCATCCCTGCACCGGGGTAAGCGAAGCCGGGTTCAAGTGCGTGCAGAAATCCGCCTCCCGGTCCGCATCCGGTTCCGGCACGGTGAACAGCCGGTCATACAAACGAATCTCGGCGGGCAGCGCATGTTCGCAGGATAAAAAGTGGATCACGCCTTTCACCTTGCGCCCTTCCGGGTTCTTGCCCAGCGTGTTGTGGTCGATGCTGCAACGCAACTCGACGACCTTGCCTGCCGCATCCTTCACCGCTTCATCGCAGCGCATCACGTAGCTGTGGCGCAGGCGGATTTCGCCGCCGAGGGTGAGTCGTTTCCAGCCTGCGGGCGGCACTTCGGCGAAGTCGTCGGCTTCGATAAACAGCGAGTTGCCAAACGGCACGATACGTTTACCCAACTCGGGCATATTGGGATGGAAATCCGCTTCGCGTGTTTGCGCGCCGTCGAAGTTGGTGATGGTCACCTTGAGCGGATTGATGACGGCCATCACGCGCGGCGCACGCAGCTCCAGGTCTTCGCGGATCGCGCCCTCCATCACCGCCATATCCACGCTGTTCTCGCTCTTGGAAACCCCGATGCGCCTGGCGAATTCGCGGATGCCTTCCGGCGTGTAGCCTCTGCGGCGCATGCCGCTGATGGTCGGCATGCGCGGGTCGTCCCAGCCGCTCACGTGTTTTTCATTCACCAGTTGCAGCAGCTTGCGCTTGCTGGTGATGGTGTAGTGCAGTTCCAGCCGCGAGAATTCGTATTTGCGCGGGTGACATTTAACGCTCACGTGGTCCAGCACCCAGTCGTACAGCGGGCGGTGATCCTCGAACTCCAGCGTGCAAATCGAATGGGTGATGCCCTCCAGTGCGTCGGAGATGCAATGCGTGTAGTCGTACATCGGATAGATGCACCACTTGTCGCCGGTGCGGATGTGGTGCGCGCGGCGGATGCGGTAGATGGCCGGGTCGCGCAGGTTCATGTTGGGCGAGGCCATGTCGATCTTGGCACGCAACACCATCGCGCCGTCGGCGAATTCGCCGTTCCTCATGCGCGTGAACAGGTCGAGATTCTCCGCCGCACTGCGATCACGATTCGGGCTGTTCGTCCCAGATTGCGTGAGCGTGCCGCGATATTCGCGCATCTGCTCCGGCGTCAGGTCGTCCACATAGGCCAGGCCTTTGTTGATCAACTCGACCGCGAATTGGTACAACTGCTCGAAGTAGTCAGATGCCCAGTGCACCTCGCCGTCCCACTGAAAACCCAGCCAGCGCACATCATCCTGAATGGACTGCGCATATTCCTCGCTTTCCTTTTCCGGGTTGGTGTCGTCGAAGCGCAGGTTGCATTTGCCTTGGTAATCCTGCGCCAGTCCGAAGTTCAGGCAGATGGATTTGGCATGGCCGACATGCAGGTAGCCGTTCGGCTCCGGCGGAAAGCGGGTGACGATGCTGCTGTGCTTGCCGCTTGCCAGATCGGCATCGATGATAGTGCGAATGAAATTTGAAATGGTAGCCGTGGAAGCGGCGGCGGAAGGCGTGCTGCTCATGCTGGACTCTTCTCGGTTCTGTAGGTTAACGGTATGCGCCGCGGATTTTACCCGAAAACACGCAGGCAAAGAGAAAGCAGGCTGTGCAGCTCAGCAATAGACAACAAAAGCCCGCTATGCGTTTATTCATGCGGGTTTTGTGGATGTCTTTGGAAGGCTTAAAACAGGTATTTGGTGGTGATAGGTGGATTTGAACCACCGACCTCAGCGTTATGAGTGCTGCGCTCTAACCAACTGAGCTATATCACCGCGAAGAGCGCGGCATTTTCCAGATTTCACCCTACCTTGTCAATGCGCAGGAAATATCCTTCAGTTCGCTTCCTGCAAAATCTTTTTGTATTCTGGCTAACTCGGTGCCTGTCTTGGCATCCAGCCCGTTCAGCACAAACAGGGTCGCCTTGAGTTTGCTGGCGCGTTCGCCAATCTGCGCACTGCGCACTCCCTTGGAGTCCCGCAACTCATCAAGAAAATGCTGTGCCGCCTCTCGCGTCTTGAACACGCCAAGCGAGATGGCGTTTAGCCATGGCCCCGCGTCCGGCACGACGAAATACTCATCAACGCCGCGCGCCTTGAGCTGCGCAATTTTTTGGTTCACCGCCGCCTTGTTCTTCTGTGGCGGGATATACACCCAATAGCCTATGGAGTATTCGACCTGGCGCTGGCTTAATTTATCGCCAAGCTGCAACGTGGACAAGGCGGCCGTTGCCCGCGCCAAATCGGCACCCGAGAACTCGCCCCATTCCATACATGCAACATCCGGCTTGGCCGGCAACCCCTCCCGGCCTCCCCTTGTCAGGGGAGGAGAATCGCTCCCCCCTGACAAGGGGGGCTGGGGGGGTTCGGCGGCGGCCGGGGCAGACGCTGGCAATACCGCGGCCGGCTTGCCTTGCGGCACGCTCAGCACGCTGATTTTTTCCTCATGCAGCGGAGGTTGCGCCTGCGCCGCCTGCTCGTCGGCGGCCAGCAATCCTCCCCACTGCATCACTGCAAAGAAAATCGCATTCCCCAACAACAAAATCCAAACTAATGCTTTCATCACGCGTCCGTTTCCTGTGCGATTAACCAAAGGCCTTGCAGTACCAGATTATCCACGATGCGCAACGGTACGTTAAGGCTATCCCGCAGCACCAACGCCGCCCCGCCGCTCAGCACGACCGGCGCGCCGCTCTCGCCGAGCAGCGCGTATTGCCGCTCGATCGCACCGCAACTGGCTTGCAGCGCGCCGCTGTAGAGCGCATCGGCGGTATTCAGCGGGAATGGCGCATACTCTCCCGCTTGCGCTGCCTGCAACTGGGCGGCTGTGCCGCGCAGGCTGCGCTGCATCAGTTCCACGCCGGGCAGAATCAGCCCGCCGATAAATTCCCCCTTGGCCGACAGGGCATCAACCGTAGTGGCCGTTCCGCTATTTACCACCAGGCATGTCCCGTGCACCAGATGCCAAGCCGCGATCAACGCCGCCCAGCGGTCGCTGCCCAGTTGCGCAGGGCTGGAATAGCCGTTGCGCACGCCGCACTGCGCCTCCCGCGCGGCGATAAAACAAGGTTGGGCGGACACGCAGGCATCGCGGATATGCTGAGCGACTTCCTCACCGGCAACATTACTCACCCAGGCTTGCCGTATATCCTGCAATCCGGCGAGCTGCTGCGGCAACTCGCGCGCCTGTTCGACAGGCAGCGTACCGCTGCGCAGCCAGGTTTGACCGTCCGCCAAAGCCCACTTGATACGCGTGTTGCCCGCATCAATCAGCAGTTTCATCGCAATCTCTCCGCCTCGCCGGAATGGAACTCGCGCATCCCCTCAACGGTTTCCAGGCGCAACTCGCCGCTTCCGCTGACGCCGCGTGCAATTCCGGTCACGACCGATCCGTCCGCCCTGCGCAATTGAACCGACTGGTCCTGGTGGATATGGTAGCGCTCCCATTCGCCGCCGAACGCGGCAAAGCCGCCCTGCGCAAATTGCCGCAGCGCCTCTGCCAGCTCCTGCAACACGGCGGCCAGCAACCGGTTGCGGTCGGGCATGTCCCGGCATATTTCGTCCAGCGCGCCGGCGGGCTGGTCGATCCGGCCCGCGAGATTGTCCGGCAGGGAGCAATTCAGGCCGATGCCGATCACCACCGCGCTCGGCCCGAGCATATCGCCCTGCGCTTCGATCAGCACGCCGCCGAGTTTGCCCTGTTCGGTCAAGATGTCATTCGGCCATTTCAGCCGCACATCCTGCGCGCCCAGCCCGTTCAGCGCGCGCGCAATCGCCACGCCCACCGCCAGACTCAGGCCGGACAACGCGTTCAGCCCGCAATCGAAGCGCCACAACAGGGAGAACGTCAGCGTGCTGCCCAGACCGGAGCGCCATGTCCGCCCCATCCGCCCGCGCCCGGCGGTCTGCAATTCCACCGCCAGCACACTGCCGCCTGGCGCCCCCCCATTCGCGGCGCCCGGCCCGGCGCGCTGCAACAGCAGGGTATTGCTGGAAGCGGCCTGCGGCAGTATCCCGATATCGAACTGCCCGGCATCCTCGCCCAGCCAGCGCAATACTTCTTCGCGTTCCAGCCGTTGCCACGGCTGCGCCAGACGATAACCGCGACCGCGTATCCGTTGCAGCGCCACGCCATGTTCCGCGACATCGGCCAGCGCGTTGAACACGCTGGCGCGCGACACGCCAAGCCGTCCCGCCAACACCTCGCCGGAATGGAATTCGCCGTCCGCCAGGATATTCAGCAACTGCCAGGTGCGCGCTTGAACAATGTCTTTCGTCATTGCGGCATCTCATTATTTTGGTGCAGCTGAATGGCATCCTGGCGCGGCTGGCCGGTATCCTGCGGCTGTCCATCAAGAAAGCGCAGAATTTCGTCGCGCCGTTTCAGCGCATCCTGATAACCGAGATCAATCAGCGCGCGGCAGAATTTCCCTTCGGATAGCAGGTAGCTCAGCAGGATACCTCCGCCATGTGGCATTGCACCGACCATGCGCAACAGCAGCCGTATCGTCCAGGGCAATTCCGCAGCATAGCGCTCGGCGATTTTTTCGATCGTCTGGCTGGGCGAGACGACCAGTACGTCAACATGTTTTATATCGGCTTGCGCGCACACCGATTCCGGCAATATGGCCGCCAGCTCGTTGAGGCGTTGCACCCGCTCCAGATCAACTTCCATGCTGTCGAGGAAAATGCTGTTCAGCGCATGCCCGGCAACCTGCGCCAAGGAAGGATAGTCGCTCATATCGGCGCGCGCGGGCTGACCTGTATCACCGTTCGCGGTAACCCCGATCACCAGGATGCGCGTCGCGCCCAGATGCAGCGCGGAACTGATCGGCGCGATCTGGCGCATCGAACCGTCGCCGAAATATTCGCGATTAATCAGGGTCGCCGGAAAAATAAAAGGCAGGGCCGACGAGGCCAGCAAATGCCTGATTCCGATCTGCGTCGGGACGCCGATACGCCGCGCGCGCCGCCATGGAACAATCTCGTCCACGCCCTGATAAAACGTGACCGACTGCCCTGATCCGTAGCCGGAAGCGGTGACGCTCAGCGCATGCAACAGTCCGGCATCTATGCTGCCCTGGATTTTTTCGCAAGGAAGGGCTTCTTCGAGAAATTCGACCAGCGGGGAATTATCCAAAAAAGATGTTTGCCTGAGCCGGTTGATGCCAAGGCCGCTCAGTATCAGTCCGGCCAGCCACAACGCAGTGTTGTTAAACACGCCGATTGCATCGGTGCGATACACCCGATTGGCGTGAAAATTCTTCCAGATATTGTCGAGATAGCGCACACCCTTGTGGAAACTTCGCGCATTGATCGCGAGCGTCGCGGCATTGAGCGCCCCTGCAGACGTTCCACAAATCACCGGAAAAGGATTATGCGCGTGGCGCGGCAGGAATTCGGCGATCGCCTTGAGCACGCCGACCTGATAGGCGGCCCGCGCGCCGCCACCGGTCAGTATCAGCCCTGCGCGCTTTTTCATTCGCTTTCTATTCGACCTCGGCCTGCACCGATTCCAGCGCGTCCTTCAGCGTCTCTTCCGGCAG
>JACPEI010000047.1 GCA_016183575.1 Nitrosomonadales bacterium
GATTTGCTGCCCGTATTGGAACAGGTCGCCAAGGCAGGCCGTCCGCTGCTGATCATCGCCGAGGACGTGGATGGCGAGGCGCTGGCTACGCTGGTGGTGAACAACATTCGCGGCATCCTGAAGACCGTCGCCGTCAAGGCTCCGGGCTTCGGTGACCGTCGCAAGGCGATGCTGGAAGACATCGCGATCCTGACCGGCGGTACCGTGATCGCCGAAGAAGTCGGCCTGACACTGGAGAAGGCCACGCTGGCCGAACTGGGCCAAGCCAAGCGCATCGAAGTGGGCAAGGAAGACACCATCATCATCGACGGCGCAGGCAAGGAAGATGCGATCAAGGGTCGTATCGGCCAGATCAACAAGCAAGCCGAAGAATCCACTAGCGATTACGACAAGGAAAAACTGCAAGAGCGCAAAGCCAAGCTGGCTGGCGGTGTGGCAGTGATCAAGGTCGGCGCGGCAACCGAAGTTGAAATGAAAGAAAAGAAAGCGCGCATCGAAGACGCATTGCATGCGACGCGTGCTGCCTGGGAAGAAGGCATCGTTCCCGGCGGCGGCGTAGCACTGCTGCGCGCCAAGGTGGCAGTGGCTGGCCTGAAGGGCGACAACCATGACCAGGATGCGGGCATCACCATCGTGCTGCGCGCGCTGGAATCGCCTCTGCGTGCCATCGTCGCCAATGCCGGTGACGAGCCCTCCGTGGTCGTCAACAAAGTGCTGGAAGGCAAGGCAAGCTACGGCTACAACGCCGCGACCAGCGAGTATGGCGACATGCTGGCGATGGGTGTGGTCGATCCAACCAAGGTGACGCGCGTCGCATTGCAAAATGCCGCTTCCATCGCCGGCTTGATGCTGACCACCGCCTGCATGGTGGCCGAACTGCCGGAAGATAAACCTGCCGGCGGCATGGGTGGTGGCGACATGGGCGGGATGGGTGGCATGGGCGGCATGATGTAGTTTTCATTTGCTTCATCGGCCGTTTGTTTCATAGCGCATTCGCAAACCCCGCCTCGGCGGGGTTTGTTATTTGGCACGGTAGCGGTATAATGCGCGGCTTCTGAAGTTGGCCTGCTTGTTCGGCTAACGGGAAAATGCAGTAAAAATGGCCTGGTAGCTCAGTCGGTAGAGCAGAGGATTGAAAATCCTTGTGTCGGTGGTTCGATTCCGCCCCGGGCCACCAAATAGAATAAGGGGTTGCAGAGATGCAGCCCCTTTTTATTTTTCAGCTTTTTATTCCGTGTAGGGGTGGTGTAGGATTTTTTCGTCAATGTAAAACCAGCTGTTTGTTCACGCAGAGTTGCCGGACAACCTCAACGCAACACACTCGCCAGTGGCGACAATCTGACTGGCCAGCATCGCCATTTCTGACGGTTCCGTATCCGGCGACAGAAAATCAAAACCGGCTTGCAGAGGGTGGTGAGCTGAGAAAGCATCCGAGCCTGACCAAAATTTATTGCCCAAACGAGACACCGGACACCGGTTCGTGCCGGACGGCGGCGCGACTCAGGCAAAAATATTTTGGGATTTCCAGAAGGCTTGAAACTTGCCGATACGCGTCTGGCGCGTGCCAGCCCGTCCAGAATATTCAGGTTTATTTCCCAGCAAAGACTTGAGGAGTGCCTGATGATGCAACTAAATTGTTAATGCGGCCATGAATATCTAATGGGGCCATGAAAAGATAACGTGTCCCTGAGATGGCTTTAATAAGAAGTTCCATATCAGCCAAACCTAATAAATCAGTCCGCGCAGTTTGAGTTGCTACACCATGAACCTTCTGATGCCCTTGGATGGTATACGTTTCTCCGGGGTGCTTCAGAGCATGTGTGAGGAGCGCGATCTGGCGATAGTTGAGTTGGCTTCGTAATGTTGGTGAAGTAGAAAGCATTTTTTCGAAGTTACGCTGCTGCTCATATATGCGTGATATATATTCATGAAATTGGTCTATGGCCCTTCGAATAATTTCGAGCTGATGGATTACAAAGTATGACGTATCGTTGTCATCAGTTTCTGTATGAAGGTACGCTCTTACATATTGAGCCGGAGCCTTGCGTAGGAAATGAGAAATAGAAATATATTCCATTAACCCATAACCGCTTCTAGCCATAGACCAGTAAAAAAGTGCTCGAGCAGTGCGTCCGTTGCCATCCACAAAAGGATGGTCATAGCCAATCATAAAATGAAGCAGAATTGCTCTAACTACCGGGTGAATAAAAGGAGAGTTGCTCTCATCTAAATTTGCAAAGTCGCATAAGCGCTTCAGGCGGTCTGGTAATTCAGTATATGTTGGTGGTTGATGAATTATGGTTCCATCTCGATTGTCGATTACCTGTACGTCATCTGAATGGCGTAGCCTACCGGCATCCATTGGGTCGTCCAATGTATACTCTGTCAAAATTGCATGCAGTTCAAGAATACGTTCAGGAGTAATCTGGTCTTTCTGCATACCTCTGATGGTTTCCATCGCGCGATAATTATTAAAGATCATTCGCTCACTATGATCTCTAGGTTTTCGCCCTTGTCGAAGCATTACTTCAGCTACTTTACGTGTTGTCGAAGCGCCTTCAAGTTGACTGGATGTAATAGCTTCCTCAATAAAAGAGTTTATGAGATAGCGCTGTTGATGCTCTATTGAGGCTATGTTTTTACTGGCAGACGAAATAATTTTCCCTCCAGCTTCTTGATCTATATGATGGAGGTGCACAAGTACAGGCTCTGGCATTGCTAAAACAAAAGGTTCTCCCGTCTTGTTAAGTAATGGAAGTTGGCGATAAAGAGTATTACGTGCAAATTTTAAGGCTACCCACCAGGATTCAGTGGTTAACCCATCGGGTGGTGGGCGACGCCGAATTTGATCCCAATGCAAATAATGATTGTCTAGTATTTTGCTGCGATTTTGAATTGCATTGGCTATATCTCGCCCCGTTACATTAGATAACAGCGTATTTAGGTCGGGTGGCGTAAGTGGTAGTTTCATAATGTTGTTATTCACCTTCTCTATCTTCGGTAAATTAGCAATTATTAATAAGCCATTGCTAGCAGCTGCTAATTTAGTACTAAATTAGCAATCATTAGCAGTATAGCTAGTAAGGATTTAGATAGCTACTAATTTAGTACTAAATTAGCAATCATTAGCAGTATAGCTAGTAAGGATTTGGATATCTGCTAATTTGTTATTAAATTAGCAGATATTAGTAGTATAGTTAGTATGGTTTTATCGGGTAATTAGAAGGCTTTGTTTCTACAATTAGTAGCATGGCCGCGCTGCCACTTGGTTTTAACTATGCTAGAATGCGCGCCTTTGTAGAGGCACGGCAGGGCAACTACTTGATTTTATGGTTTTCCAGCTAGGCTTGAAAATCCTTGTGTCGGTGGTTCGATTCCGCCCCGGGCCACCAAATATTAATAACAAATGCCCGATCCGTTCGGGCATTTGTTTTTCACGACAGATAAACACCCATGAGCGAACTCGCAGGTGACGATTCGATAGGCACTCCAGATGCGGCAACAGCCGATGCGGCGATCGCGCGCGAGGTCAAGCGCCGCCGCACTTTTGCGATCATCTCGCACCCCGATGCGGGCAAGACCACGCTCACCGAAAAGCTGCTGCTGTTCGGCGGCGCGATCCAGATGGCAGGCACGGTAAAGGCGCGCAAGAGCGGCCGCCATGCGACCTCAGACTGGCTGGAGATCGAGAAGCAGCGCGGCATTTCGGTGGCCAGCTCGGTGATGCAGTTCACCTACGACGATTGCGTGATCAACCTGCTCGATACCCCCGGCCACCAGGATTTTTCCGAAGACACTTATCGCGTGCTGACCGCCGTGGATGCTGCGGTCATGGTGGTGGATGCGGCCAAGGGTGTGTAAGAGCAGACCATCAAACTGCTCGAAGTATGCCGCCTGCGCAACACGCCGATCATCACCTTCATCAACAAGATGGACCGCGAGGTGCGCGACCCGCTGGAAGTGCTGGATGAGATCGAATCGGTGCTGAAGATCAAATGCGCGCCGGTCACCTGGCCGATCGGCATGGGCAAACGCTTCCAGGGCGTGTACCACCTGCTGAACGACGAAGTGCTGCGCTTTTTGCCGGGCGAGGCGAAGGCCAATCAGGAAGTGGAAGTATTAAAAGGCGCGCAGATCGACCGCCTGGCGCAGCAGTGCCCGCACGAGATGCAGACCATGCGCGACGAGACCGAGCTGGTCATGGGCGCGGGCGCGTCGTTCGACCTGCAAGAGTTTCTGCGGGGCCAGCAATCGCCGGTATTTTTCGGCTCCGGCGTGAATAACTTCGGCGTGCGTGAAATCCTGCGCGCCCTGGTGGACTGGGCTCCCGCGCCGCTGCCGCGCGCCACCGATGTGCGCATGGTGCAGCCCACCGAGCCCGCCTTCACCGGTTTCGTGTTCAAGATCCAGGCCAACATGGACCCGAACCACCGCGATCGCATCGCGTTCCTGCGCGTGTGCTCGGGCAAGTACACCTCCGGCATGAAGGTCAAACACCGCCGCACCGGCAAGGAGATGAAGCTCGCGAACGCTGTGACCTTCATGGCCAACGAGCGCTCGCGCATGGACGAGGCGTATGCGGGCGACATCATCGGCGTGCACAACCACGGCCAGTTGCAGATGGGCGACGTGCTCCCCGAGGGCGCGGCGCTCACCTTCAAGGGCATTCCCTACTTCGCGCCGGAGTTGTTCAGCCGCGCGCGCCTGCGCGACCCGATGAAGGCCAAGCAGTTGCAGAAGGGCCTGCGCCAGCTCGGCGAGGAGGGCGCGGTGCAGGTGTTCGAACCACTGGTGGACAACACGCCGTTGATCGGCGCGGTCGGGCAGTTGCAGTTCGAAGTGGTCGAGCATCGCCTGAAATCCGAATACGGCGTGGACGCGGTATTCGAGCGCGCCGGCATCCACACCGCACGCTGGGTGACCTGCCCCGATGCCGCGCATCTCAACGAATTCGTCAAAGCCAACCAGGGGCGGCTGGCCAAGGACGTGGATGGCAACTACGCCTACCTCGCCGACACCGGCGTGAACCTGCGCCTCGCGATGGAGCGCTGGCCGAAAGTGCAGTTCCACGCCACGCGTGAACATGGACAGCAGCTGGGCTGAATGTCGCTCAGTATTGTTTGCTAGCCTTGGTTGTGGACGGCGCGATTTACTGTCGCCTCGCCCAGCAAAAACTCCTTGAATGCCAGCGCGGCGCTGGACAGGCGCTTGTTGCTGCGATGCGCGACGAACCAGCCGCGCAGTAGCGGGAAATGTTCGACTTTGAGCATGGCAAGCCGTTTGGTTTCCAGCTCCAATTCGATGCTGTGCAGCGACAGGATGCTCAGTCCCATGCCGGCCTGCACCGCCTGTTTGATGGCTTCGTTGGTTTCCATTTCCATGCTGATGCGCGGCTGGATGCGATGTTCCGCGAAGACGCGCTCCATCGCGCTGCGCGTGCCGGAACCCGGCTCGCGCGATAAAAAAGTTTCCTGCGCGAGTTGCGCGAATTTGACGCGCTTGAGCCTGGCGAGCGGGTGATCGGGGGCGGCGATCACCACCAGCGGGTTATCCATGAATGGTTCCGCGCTGATATCCAGCCCTTCCGGCGGTTTTCCCATGATGGCAAGATCGATGCTGTTGTCGGCGAGTTGTTTGAGCACCGCATCGCGGTTGGCGACTTGCAGGGTCACGTTGATGTTGGGGTGTTGCCGGCAGAATTTCGCCAGCAGCTGCGGGGTGAAATAATTGGCGGTGTTCACCACCGACAGCGTGAGCTTGCCTTTCCCCAGCCCTTTCATCTCGTCGAACACCGCTTCCATTTCGGCGAGCTGTTGCGCGATGCTACGGCTGTAATGGAACAGCTCGCGCCCGGCTTCGGTGAGAAAAATCTTTTTGCCCATCTGTTCGAATAACGGCAGGCCGATATGCCCTTCCAGCTGCTTGATCTGCATCGACACCGCCGGCTGCGATAGGTATAGTTCTTCGGCGGCGCGCGAGAAGTTCAGGTGGCTGGCCACCTTTTCGAAGACCTGGAGCTGGCGCAGGGTAAAATTAAGCATAATGAAATTATAAGCGTTTTTTATGGTATTGATAAAAACAATTGACTATTGTTTATACATTGATGCCCCTATAGTGACAACCGTTGCATGTGAGCTTCTAAAAATGCAGAGATCACCCAAATGCAAGATGAAGCAGAGTAGCAAGCAGGCGAGTTGTAGCCAGATGTAGGTCGGGATGTGCCCGACATGGTGGGCATAGCCCACCCTACAGTTGCTGCAACTTGAAACTAATCGTTGACCAGCGACTTAGCTGGCGTTTTTGCCAGCATAGTCGAATGGCCATGCAACGCTAACACAGGAGATAAAAATATGGATCAATCGAATCGTTATGCGGATCTGAGTCTGAAAGAAGAAGACCTGATCAAGGGCGGCAATCACATTCTGGTCGCTTACACCATGGAGCCTGCTGCGGGCGTAGGTTATCTGGAAGCGGCTGCACATATCGCGGCGGAATCTTCCACCGGCACCAACGTTGAAGTAAGCACGACCGATGAATTCACCAAGGGTGTGGACGCGCTGGTGTATTTCATCGACGAGGCCAAGGGCATCATGAAGGTCGCTTATCCAAACGATCTGTTCGACCGCAACGTCACCGATGGCCGCGTGATGATCGTATCCTTCCTGACCCTGTGCATCGGTAATAACCAGGGTATGGGTGATATCGCGAATCTGCAAATGCAGGATTTCTACGTGCCGCCGCGCATGCTGCAATTGTTCGATGGCCCGGCCAAGGATATTTCCGACTTGTGGCGCATTCTGGGGCGCCCGGTGAAGGACGGCGGCTATATCTCCGGCACCATCATCAAGCCCAAGCTGGGTCTGCGCCCGGAACCGTTTGCCAAGGCGGCCTACCAATTCTGGCTGGGCGGCGACTTCATCAAGAACGATGAGCCGCAAGGCAACCAGGTGTTCTGCCCGATCAAGAAAGTTCTGCCGCTGGTCTATGACTCGCTGAAGCGCGCCCAGGACGAGACTGGCCAAGCCAAGCTGTTTTCGATGAACATCACCGCAGATGACCACTATGAAATGTGCGCCCGTGCAGACTTCGCGCTGGAAACATTCGGCCCGGATGCGGACAAGGTGGCGTTCCTCGTGGATGGCTTCGTCGGCGGCCCAGGCATGGTCACCACGGCGCGCCGTCAATACCCGAGCCAGTACCTGCACTACCACCGGGCCGGTCACGGCATGGTCACTTCGCCGTCCTCGAAGCGCGGCTACACCGCGTTTGTATTGGCCAAGATGTCCCGTTTACAGGGTGCTTCCGGCATCCACGTCGGCACGATGGGCTACGGCAAGATGGAAGGCGGCAAGGACGACCGCATCATCGCCTACATGATCGAACGCGACAGCTGCACCGGCCCGTTCTACCATCAGGAATGGTATGGCATGAAGCCGACCACGCCGATCATTTCCTGCGGCATGAACGCGCTGCGTCTGCCCGGTTTCTTCGAGAACCTCGGCCACGGCAACGTGATCAACACCGCAGGCGGCGGTTCCTACGGGCATATCGATTCGCCGGCGGCCGGTGCGGTCTCGCTGCGCCAAGCCTACGAATGCTGGAAGGCCGGCGCCGACCCGATCGAATGGGCAAAGGAGCACAAGGAATTCGCGCGCGCGTTCGAGTCTTTCCCGAAAGACGCAGACAAGCTGTTCCCGGGCTGGCGCGAAAAGCTGGGTGTGCACAAGTAGGCTGTTTTTTTGTAGTTGAGTGGTATTCGCGCCCCCACTCGTTGGGGGCGTTTTTTTCCGGAGTTTATACCGGCAGAAAAATGGGAGCGCCGACGTCCTCGTCGGCATAAAGCCTCCAAAAATGAAAACCAGCCGACGGGGACGTCGGCGTTCCCACGCAACTCACTGCAAGGAAGAAGAAGTACGCACTTTGGAGGTTACGATGAGCGACAAGAAACAATACAAGGTTCACCAGGAGCCGTTCTACCAGGCGCAAGGCGACGAGGTCGCGCTGTACGAAGCGGCCTACGCGGCGCGCCTGCCGGTGATGATCAAAGGCCCGACCGGCTGCGGCAAATCGCGCTTTGTCGAATACATGGCGTGGAAGCTGGGCAAGCCGCTGATCACCGTGGCCTGCAACGAAGACATGACCGCCAGCGACCTGGTCGGGCGCTACCTGCTCGACGCCGGCGGCACGCGCTGGCTGGACGGCCCGCTGACCACCGCCGCGCGCATCGGCGCGATCTGCTATCTCGACGAGATCGTTGAGGCGCGCCAGGACACCACGGTGGTAATCCACCCGCTGACCGACCATAGACGCACGCTGCCGCTGGACAAGAAGGGCGAGCTGCTCGAGGCGCATCCCGATTTCCAGATGGTGATTTCCTACAACCCCGGCTATCAGAGCCTGCTGAAGGACTTGAAGCAGTCCACCAAGCAACGCTTTACCGCGTTTGAGTTCGCTTATCCTGCGCCCGATATCGAGGCGCAGATCCTCGGCAGGGAAACCGGCATCGAGGCCGGGCTGTCCGCGCAACTGGTGAAGATCGGCCAGGCGGCGCGCAACCTGAAGGGGCACGGGCTGGACGAGGGGATTTCCACGCGCCTGCTGGTGTATGCGGCGACCCTGATCAAGGGTGGTGTTGAGCCGCGCGCCGCATGCCGCATGGCCTTGGTGCGCCCGATCACCGACGATGCGGATATCCGCGACACGCTGGATCACGCGATCGATGCGGTGTTCGGGTAGGGGCACGGCGCGCCGTGCCCCTACCCGAATCGCGCACACCAAATCATGGAAACCGCAACCATCCCCGCTGAACTGGAAGCCTGCTGGAAGCAGCTTGACTGCGGTTTCCCGCGCGTCGCGCCGGTGTTTGCCGACTGCATGCGCGCGGCGCTGGCGACGCTTTCCAAACAGGGAGTGGATGCTTACCTCGAACACGCGCGCTTCCTCGGCAAGATGGGGCGCGGCGCGGAACCGATCCTGATCTTTCTTGAGAGCTGGCCGGCGGTGGCCAAGACGCTGGGTGAAGATGCGCTGCCCGCCGTGATCGAGTGCATCCGCAGGATGTGGAAATCGCCCAACGGCAACTCCATCGTGCCGTTCCTGCAATCGTTGCCGGCCACCGCGCGGCGCTTGCAATCGCCGCAACAGTTGCGCGGCTATCTGGATATCGCGCTGGACTTCATGGAGCGCACCACCGGCTCGATCCACGGCATCCACCAGACTTTTCCCAGCCCGGGGCTGCCGGAGTTTTTTAAACAGATTCCGCTGCTGCTCGGCCAGCTTTCCCTGGCGGGGCTGAAGAACTGGGTGGAATACGGGGTGCGCTATTACAAGGATCATCCCGACCGGCAGATCGACTATTTCAGCCTGCAGTCGGCGGACAGCCGCGCGGTGCTGCAGCGCGAGCGGCACGGTACGCTGCTGGTGGACAACGAGCGCAAGCTGGACATGTATTTGCGCGGGCTGTGGCACGACGAAGGGCAGCTGATCCCCTATTCAAGCGCGTTCGACGAATTGCGCAAGCCGGTTCCCTATTACGACAAGCTCGGCATTCGCCTGCCGGATGTGTATGACGACTTCATCCCCTCCGTAGGGTGCATTCCATGCGCCGAAAATGGTGCACGGAGTGCACCCTACGAAGCTGCGGGAGAAATCGTTATATCCGGATTAGACCGCTACCGCGCAGTGCTGGCGCATGTCGCCGCGCATCGGCGCTGGACGACCGCCATATTCGCCGACAATTTCAGCCCGTTCCAGCGCATGGCGGTGGAGTTTCTGGAGGACAGCCGCGTGGAATACCTGGCGATGCGCGAATATCCCGGCCTGCGCCGCATCTTCATGGCGCTGCATCCCGCACCAGCCGAAGACGCATGCGATGCCGAACAGGAGTCCGGCGTGCGCCATCGCCTGGCGATGCTGTCGCGCGCGATTCTCGACCCGCGGCATCTCTATAAAAATCCGCATGTCGTCGATTTCGCGCAGCGCTTCCACGACCTGATGCGGCACAGCGATTCCAGCACGCAGGAGATGACCGAGCTGGCGGTTGCCTTCGTCGCCAGAACGCGCCGCCAGAGCGACCAGCTCGCCAAAATCCATTTCACGGACACGGTGGTGGATTACCGCGACGACAACCGCCAGATGTGGAAATTCATCGAGGAAGGCGACGAGGAAGAGGCGTTCGACGCGCCGCGCAAGATTGAGCCGGGCGAGGAAATCAAAGGCCTGCCGCCGCGCCATTACCACGAATGGGATTACCTGAACCAGAGCTACCGCCCGGACTGGGTCAGCGTGTACGAAGCCCTGCACCCGCCCGGCAACGCGGCGGACATCGACCGGCTGCTGGCCAAACATGGTGCGCTGGCCAAGCGCCTGAAGAAGATGCTCGACCTGCTCAAGCCGCAGGAAAAGGTGCGCATCCGCTACCAGGAAGAAGGCAGCGAGCTGGATCTGGACGTCGCGCTGCGCTCGCTGATCGACTACAAGAGCGGCGCAACGCCCGACCCGCGCATCAACATGAGCCACAGGACCAGCGGACGCAACATCGCGGTGATGCTGCTGCTCGACTTGTCGGAATCGCTCAACGAGAAGGCGGCAGGCTGCGACCAGACCATTCTTGAATTGAGCCGGGAAGCGGTATCGCTGCTGGCCTGGGCGATCGAGAGACTGGGCGACCCGTTCGCGATCGCCGGTTTCCATTCCAACACGCGGCATGACGTGCGCTATCTGCATATCAAGGGCTACAGCGAAAGCTGGAACGATCAGGTGAAGGGTCGGCTCGCGGCAATGGAAGCCGGCTATTCGACGCGCATGGGGGCGGCGATGCGCCATGCCGCGCACTATCTGGAAAAGCAGCGGGCCGACAAGAAGCTGATGCTGATCCTCACAGACGGCGAGCCGTCGGACATCGACAGCAAGGATGGCCGGCTGCTGGTCGAGGACGCACGGCAGGCGGTCGATGAACTGGACCGGCAGGGCATCTACGCTTATTGCATCAACCTCGACCGCAAGGCGGATGAATATGTCGCGGACATTTTCGGCAAGCAGTACACCATCATCGACAGGGTGGCACAATTGCCCGAAAAACTGCCCACGCTTTTCCTGTCGCTGACCAAATAGCCTTGTAGCCTGCATGAAGCGCAGCGCAATGCGGGGGTAAAGCCGATGACCGAGATGGCTTCCCGGATTCCACTTCGTTTCATCCGGGCTACGTTACTGACGAAGTAGGAGGGAGCAGCAAGGTGCCGTGGGCGTAGTGTGTATTCCATGCACCCGGCTGACCAAATAGCGATATAGAGCAACACGGAAAAGCGGTAAAATCACACCAATTGAAAATCTTGATAAAGGAAGAAGCATGAGCAAAAGTTTGATCCAGTTCATCATCGAAGAGCAACGCGCCATTCCGGGCGCGAGCGGCGATTTTACCGGCCTGATCAGCGACATCGTGATCGCGTGCAAGCAGATCGCACACGATGTCAACAAGGGTGCGCTGATCGGCGTGCTGGGCAGCGCGGGCAGCGAGAACGTGCAGGGCGAAACCCAGAAGAAACTGGACATCATCACCAACGAAATTTTCATCAAGTCGACCGAATGGGCCGGCCACCTGGCCGCGATGGCTTCCGAGGAAATGGATGATGTCTATCCCATTCCGGCCAGATATCCGAAGGGCAAGTATTTGCTGGTGTTTGATCCGCTCGACGGCTCTTCCAACATCGACGTGAACATTTCCGTCGGCACGATTTTCTCGATCCTGCGCGCGCCCAAGGGCATCGAAAATCCGACCGCGGAGGATTTCCTGCAACCCGGCACCACGCAGGCTTGCGCAGGCTATGCGCTGTACGGCCCTTCGACCATGCTGGTGATTACCAGCGGGCACGGCGTGAACGGCTTTACGCTGGACGGCGATATCGGCGAATTCATGCTGACCCATCCGAACATGAAAATTACCGAGGACACCCGCGAGTTTGCGATCAACGCTTCCAACGAGCGTCACTGGGAAAAACCGGTACAGCGTTATGTGGAAGAATGCGTTGCCGGCACAAACGGGCCGCGCGGCACCAATTTCAACATGCGCTGGGTCGCGTCGATGGTCGCCGAGGTGCATCGCATCCTGATACGCGGCGGCGTGTTCATGTATCCCAAGGACACCAAGGATCCGACCAAGGCCGGCAAGCTGCGCCTGCTATACGAGGCGAACCCGATGTCCTTCATCGTCGAGCAGGCGGGCGGCGTGGCTTCCACCGGTTACGAGCGCATCATGGAAGTCAGGCCTTCCGGACTGCACCAGCGCGTGCCGGTGATTCTCGGTTCGAAGAACGAAGTCGAGCGTATCGTGCGCTACCACAAGGAGGCATGAAAATGGGGAATGACACCGTGCCACGGGTTTCCATCGTGATGGGCAGCGCCAATGACTGGGAGATCATGCAGCAGGCCGCGCGCGCTCTGCAGGACTTCGGCGTGGCTTATGACGCGCGGGTGATCTCCGCGCACCGTTCCCCCGACCTGCTGTTCGATTACATCAAGGAAATCAGCGCGCAGGGCGTGCAGTGTTTCATCGCCGGCGCCGGCGGCGCCGCGCATCTGGCCGGCGTGATTGCCGGCAAGACCATACTGCCGGTGCTGGGCGTGCCGATGCCGTCCAAATATCTGAAGGGGATGGACTCGCTGCTGTCCACCGTGCAAATGCCCAAGGGCATTCCGGTGGCGACCTTCGCGATCGGCGAGGCGGGCGCGGCAAACGCCGGATTGTTCGCAATTGCGATGCTGGCGCTGCACGATGTGCAACTGGCGCAGAAACTGGCCGAGTACCGCAAGCAGCAGGCGGAGGCCATTGCGGCAACCGCGTTGCCTGCGCTGGGCTGAAACAAAACCCTCCTGACATCCCCCGGCAAGGGGATGCCGGGAGGGGTTGAAGCGTTAGAATTTTAGGGAACAATATGTCAGCCTTACATCAATCCAATCTGAGCAGCCTGCCGCTATTGCACCGCGGCAAGGTACGCGATCTCTACCAGGTAGGCGATCAGCATTTGCTGATCGTGCAGACCGACCGGCTCTCCGCCTTCGACGTGATCCTGCCCGACCCGATTCCCGGCAAGGGCGAAGTGCTGACCCGCGTGTCGAATTTCTGGTTCGACAAGCTGCGCCATGTCATCCCGAATCACCTGACCGGCATCGCGCCCGAATCTGTGGTCAAGGGTGAAGCGGAGCAAGCGCAGGTGAGGGGGCGCGCTTTTGTCACCATGAAGCTCAAGCCGTTGCCGATCGAGGCGATTGTGCGCGGCTATCTGGTTGGCTCCGGCTGGAAGGATTATCAGAAGACCGGCGCGGTATGCGGGATTAAACTGCCCGAAGGGCTGCGCGAGGCGCAAAAGCTGCCGCAGCCGCTGTTTACGCCGTCCACCAAGGCGGCGGTCGGCGATCACGACGAGAATATTTCTTTTGCGCAAGCCGTTGAATTGCTCGGCGAAGCACGCGCCAAAGAAGTGCGCGATGCAACGCTCGCGCTATATACCGAAGCGGCAAATTATGCGGCGAGTAGGGGCATCATCATTGCTGACACCAAGTTCGAATTCGGCGTGGACGAAGCGGGCAAGCTGTACCTGATCGACGAGGCGCTCACGCCGGATTCCTCGCGCTTCTGGCCGGCAAGCGCCCGCGCCGCATGTCCCGCAGGAGGTGCTGCAAAAGACTGCCGACAAATATCGCGAAGCCGCGCAACGCCTGACCGGCGCATGAGTTCGCCCACATGAGTTCTCCAGGACAGCTCATCGAGGGTTTTTCACGCTTCCGCGAAAGGCATTTCGCCAAGGATGATGTGCTGTTTCGCGAACTGGTCGAACAGGGACAGACGCCCAAAACCCTGGTGGTCGCCTGCTGCGATGCGCGCGTCGATCCGGCTTTGATTTTGGATTGTGCGCCGGGCGACCTGTTCGTCATCCGCAACGTCGCCAACCTTATTCCTCCCGCAGAAAACCAGGGCCATTATCACGGCACCAGCGCCGCGCTGGAATTCGGCGTGCGCAAGCTGAATGTCGAGCATCTTATCGTGCTGGGACATGCGCATTGCGGCGGCATTCGCGCGCTGCTGGAGGGCGATATGCAAAAAGAAGACGCGTTCATTTCAGAATGGATGGGGATAGCCGATGCCGCACGGGAACGGGTAAGCCGGGAATTCGCAGATGCCGGTAGCGCAGCGCACCAGCGTGCCTGCGAGCAGCAGGCGATACTGGTTTCCCTGGATAATCTGATGACTTTTCACTGGATACGCGAGCGTGTCGAACAGGGCACGCTCGCATTGCATGGCTGGTATTTCGACATCGAGCGCGGCGAGCTGCTGGGCTACAACGCGGCTGCCCGCCGGTTTGAAGTGCTGTAATTACTTGCCGGTCAATTCCTTGTAGCGCGCCTTGTCGGCGTCATAACGCGCATCCAGGGTTGCTTTTTCTGCCTTGGCTTTTTCCAGATCCTGCTGCAGCCTGGCCAGTCGTTCCTGCGATTCCTTCAGGTCTTCCTGCAAGCTGGGATAGATTTTTTTACCGGCTTTGGTGCGGGCATCAGCTTCTTTTTGGAAGGCCAGTAAATTGTTGTTGGCCATTTTGATCCGCGAGTTGATGCTGTTGATGCGCGCTTCTATCTGTTGCAGATTGCGGTTGCGCGCCAGATCGATTTCTTGCTCATTACTGTAGGTGTTGACCAGCGCCTTATCACGGCGTTTCCGCTCCAGCTCGGCTTGCTCGTCGGCGCGTTTCTTGATGTCAGCCTGTTCATTGGCGCGGCGCTCTTCGGGAGTGAGCACCTCCTTCTTCTCTATCACGCGTCCGGACTTGTCCAGTTCGCTGCGGTCCTTGTGGGCATATTCCGGCGGGATGGTTTCGCCGTAATGCGTCGTACCCTTATCGTCCACCCATTTGTACATCTTTGCCGCAACGGGGAAACTGAAAGCGATACCGGCAACAAGCGCGACTAGTAATTTAAATTTAATCATTTTTTACCCCATAACGATCGCGATAGGATTGTACGGTGGCCAGATTCTGCTTCATATCCGCTTCATTCTGCAAATAGTCGAGCAGGTCATCCAATGTGGCGATAGACACTACCGGAATGCCATAGTTGCGTTGCACTTCCTGTACGGCGGAAAGCTCGCCCTGCCCGCGCTCCATGCGATCCAGCGCAATCACCACGCCACAAGGCTCGGCACCGGCCGCGCGAATCAGGTCGATGGATTCGCGCACCGAGGTGCCGGCGGAGATCACATCGTCGATGATCAGCACCCGGCCTTGCAACGCAGCACCCACCGTCGTGCCGCCCTCGCCGTGGTCCTTGGCCTCCTTGCGGTTATAGCAATAGGGCACGTTGCGTCCCTGTTCGGCCAGCGCGATGGCGGTTCCGGCAGCCAGCGGGATGCCCTTGTAGGCCGGGCCGAACAGCATGTCGAAGGGCAATCCTGCGGCAAGGATGGCCTGCGCATAAAACTGCGACAGGTTCCTCAATGCCGCACCGTCATTGAACAGCCCGGCATTGAAAAAATACGGCGACAGCCTTCCGGCTTTGGTCTGAAATTCGCCGAAGCACAACACTTTTTGCTGTACGGCAAAGCGGATGAAATCCTGCCTGAAATTGAACATGGTGATCAGCATGGGTTGAGGCGATGACCGTCATTATAATGGTGCGCCCCAAAATCACCGGAAATTTTCATGCGCATTATCACGATCAACCTGAACGGCATCCGCTCTGCGGCAAACAAGGGCTTCTTCGCATGGCTCGCGCAGCAGGACGCCGACATTGTTTGCCTGCAGGAACTCAAGGCGCAGGCAGCCGACATGACGCAGCAGATGCTTGCCCCGACGGGTTATCACGGCTATTTCCATTATGCGGAAAAGAAGGGGTATAGCGGCGTGGGCATCTATTGCCGCGAAAAACCGCAGCAGGTCACCGCGGGTTTGGGTATCGCCGAATTTGATGCCGAGGGGCGCTACCTGCGCGCGGATTTTGCCGGCTTCAGCGTGGTGGCGCTGTATCTGCCGTCCGGCTCCAGCGGCGAGCAGCGGCAGGCCGTGAAGTTCAAGTTCATGGCGGCTTTCCTGCCGCATTTGCGAGTATTACGCGCCAGCGGGCGCGAAGTGGTGGTCTGCGGCGACTGGAACATCGCGCACAAGGAAATCGATCTGAAGAACTGGCGCGGCAACCAGAAGAATTCCGGCTTCCTGCCCGAAGAACGCGCCTGGTTGACCGGGTTATTCGACGAGGTTGGCTTTGTCGATGTGTTTCGCGGGTTGCATCCCGAATTGGCGGCATACACCTGGTGGTCGAATCGCGGCCGGGCATGGGCAAAGGATGTCGGCTGGCGCATCGATTACCAGATCGCCACGCCCGGCATCGCCGCGCGGGCACAGGCGGCCGCTATCTACAAGGCGCAACGCTTTTCCGATCACGCGCCGCTGATTATCGATTACACCGACTGATCGTGAATCAACCGCCTCCGGATCAGCTTTGCTCCCAAGGCAAACCGGCCACACGCCGACCGCCGGTATCAAGATCAATAGGGTATGACTACAGCGGTTTTGCGTTTTGAACATCGGCTTTCAGGCGATGTCGGGCGAGGCGTGAAGTTACGCTGTGTGCCACAAGCAGTCAGTCGAGCTTTGCTCACAAAGCTTCCATTCACTCGTACTATAATAAAGAAGAAAGGCTGGACGCGCTTCTCTCCATGGATCAGGCGAAAGTGTTGCTGCTCACTGGTGGATGGGGTGCCGGTAAGACGTATCAATGGAAGCAAGCCATTCAGCGCGCGGCTGCGGTCGGCAATCAGCCGCGCTACGCTTACGTCTCTCTGTTCGGCCTTACAAGCCTCGCCGAAGTTAGAAAGCGTGTTGCTGAGGAGACAGTCGCAGCTATTAAGCTTCCTGGAAAGGTTGGCACCATGGGGGAAATGATTGAGGAAGGCGGTTGGCGATTAAACCCTCTACAGATCATAAAAATATTGCCCGCAATTCCCTATCTTGGAAAGCTGGAAGGATTAGCAAATGAGTTGTCATTTTCATCGGTGCGAAATGCAGTCATTTGCTTTGATGACCTTGAGCGAGGAGGGGTTGGCCTTCGACTCGCTGATGTATTCGGACTGGCTTCCTTCCTCAAGGAAGAGCGCAATTGCAAGATTGTCCTAATTTCGAATGAAAAGAAGCTGAATCTCGATGATAAAGATGACCTCTTGCGCTACCTAGAGAAGGTGGTTGACGAAACTGTAGACTTTGCGCCTAGTTCAAGTGAAGCCTGCAAGATCGCGCTGGGTGATACACCAGATATCGCCAGATCGTTGTTGCGTGATTCGATATGCAAACTTGAAATCTCCAATATTCGTGTAATAAGCCGGCTCAGTAATATGGCTGCCGAACTGGCAGTTATTCTTAAAGGGCTTCACGAGCGCGTACTGCAAGAGTCTATTCGTACCCTCGCACTATTTGGAGCAGCGTATTTTCTTCCAACTGACGGCTTTCCTCCCGTCCGTCATCTCATGAGGCTTGGCGAAGATCAGTGGACAGCATACTTTCGGGCTGCCAAAAAAGCGGGGGAAGAAACAGAGGAGGATCGCCAGCTGGCGGAGTGGGACGCGCAACTAACTCGTTATGGGTATGCATCTACATCACCCCTTGATGTAGAGATTGGGCTTTCACTGCAACGAGGTTACTTCAACCGCAGTATTTTGTTTCCACTTGCACAGCAATTGTCAGCCAATTCTCAGGATCAAGCGGTGCGAGCCAAATACCGCGATGCATGGAGCAAGTTCTGGCATTCGCTGAACGGAAGCAGCGAGCAGATGCTGCACGATCTCCGTAACATTTCTATTGAAGCAATCAATACCATTGGTGCCGATGATTTGCAGCATGCATTTGAAGTGTTCTCACAAGCTGGTCAAGAAGATGTCGCAAGAGAGTTACTTGAACTGTTCATTACCAGTAATCAACATCGGCCTGACGTGTTTACTCAAGTTGACGGCGTATTTAGCGATAGGTATAGCGGAGAGGTCGCGCACCAACTGCGAGCAGCATATGAAAAACATAAGGCACGACCCTCCATTGAAGAAGCACTTGATCGCATTAACTTTGAAGAGGGCTGGAATTCAGAGGACGTTCGAATTGTAGGCAAGGCGAATATTGGTGAAATCGAGAGATTATTGTGCAACTCAGAAGGTCGAATCTTTCGTGCTAGGCTGAAAACTCTTCTGCGAATCGGTACGCTACAGGATGCACGAGAAGATGAAAAACGCGTCTCTACACAGACACTCGAATTCCTAAAAAGACTGGCGAGCAAGGACCCGATCATCGCGATACGCATGCGCCAGTATATTCCCGCTGATCAGGTGGGCGAGAACCATTAGCGTTAGTGAATACTACACAATGGTTTGCTGAGTATGGACTCCTCGAATGCCTGCCATTATCGCAAGCATGGCCGACGGCTTTGTGTCGATTGCGCTACTTCACGAACGACTGCAATGCGTCGCGCTGGCGAATTGAAGACTTGGCTCTTGCAGTTGATCCAAACTTGCCGACGCGCAATTACCGAGGAATTCTCAGAGTTGAACCATCCGGTATTTCCGGATAGTTGGTTTAGCGCTGCTAGACCATACAAATTTAATGCATTGCCATTCGTGCAGCCTCGGCCAGAAAGCCGGATCGCGTTTCCCCGTGGGCACGGGCATACTCGTCAATCTTCACCAGTAACAAGCGCGGCAAAGTGATGTTGAGTTTTTCAGCAGGGCCGAAGTAACGTTCCACCGGCACTTCCACTACAGCCCAAATCCAGCCCGCGAAATCAGGATCGGACTGATGCTCTGCCAAGGTCTTGGCCATCGGCACATCACCGCCATCCTCAATCACCGTTTGGCACCACAACTCAATCGCTTCGCGGGCGTTATCCACTGCCTTGTCCAAGGTGTCACCAGCCGAAAAACAGCCGGGCAAATCCGGCACAACTACCCCCAATGCGGTCGTTTCAGTAGCTGGCTCTATCGCGATAATAAATTTCATGATCGGTCTCCTTTATTTCAATCCAGCCTGTTTCAGCAGCTTATGCACCAAGCCAACGCCTAAATCCTGTTTGGGATGCGGGACGCTGATATGCCCCGGTTTGCTGGGATGGGTGAAAATGTGATGGCTGCCCTTTACTCCGCGCAGTGTCCATCCATCCGCTTCGAGCTGCTTGATAACCTGTTTGCTGTGCTGGTTGGCTGATTCCTGGCAGCGCTGACGTGCAACGGGGTGTTATGTAAATCCCCAGCATATCTTCCGAGCACACGGGTCGGCGTGGTGGCAACTCAGTAATCTCATTTGCCACGGTATCGGGAAAAGCGCGGCATCAAGAACCCAGCCATAGCGCGGCTTGCAGAGGATCAGCTTTGTTCCCAGGGTAATCCCGCCGCGCGCCAGCCGCCCAGTATGTTGCGGTGTTCCTCCGCGTCCTTCTCGCCCTCGAAGCCTTCCAGCACGTTGTAGCAGTCGCTGTAACCCGCTTTGGTGGCGGCAGTGGCGGCGGCGTTGGAGCGCATTCCGCTGCGGCAGATGAATAGCGCCAAAGCTTCCTTGTCCACCTGCTGTTCGAGCTGGGTGATGAAATGCGGATTGGGTTTCATGCCCGGATAGATGGCCCATTCGATTTCCACGGCATCGGGTATGCGCCCGACCCAGTCCAGTTCGGCGCGGCTGCGCACATCCACCAGCTTGGCGCCGGGTGCGGAACGCAGCACTTCATAAGCCTCGTCCGGATACAGCGCGCCCTCGTAGGGCAGATTCATTTCCTTGGCGCGTTGTTGTGCGGCTTGCAGAATGGCGGTAATTTTCCCCATATCGTTTCTTTCATAGCGTTGTTTAACGAATCTGGCGCAGGTGATATGCTGCGCAGTGACAGTCGCATAGTAGCGCAACCGGCATGAAAAATCACACCCATCAACATCAACCCCAGGCTGATATCGGGGCTTTCGAGCCGATGCACCGGAGCGCTTTGCCGCCGCGCAAAAAAGCACCTGGGTGAGCATTGTCATCAATTTGCTGCTGACTTTCTTCCAGGTCGTGGGCGGATTTTTCGCACATTCGCAAGCCTTGATGGCCGAGCGGCTGGGGGATCCGGGCTTGCCGGATAATCGCGTGGTATTTCACTATCTGGACAGCAAGGTCGATGCCGAAATATACCTGGCCGCCAGTCAGCAGGCCGGGCAGGCCGATGCGTTGCAGGCACGCTGCGATGAACTGGTGCGCGATGATGAGTTATTCCGCGCCATTCATGTTCATCGCAGCCATGCACAAAATTAGTGCGTAAGCTGGCTGTTACGCCCATTTTTGGTGCAAATATTTTGTGTGCCGCATGATGGGCTTATGGCACAATGGCAGCCTGCCATATGTAAAGAATTGGCACGCTTTGTGCGGTGCTTTATAAGTATGAAATTCCGGATTTCAGTTGAGTAGTTTAATTTTTAATTTTCGTATTCTTGTGGGAGAAAGCTATGTCGATGTCGGTAAATGATGTGTTGAAGATGATTAAAGACCATGACGTCAAGTTCGTGGATTTCCGTTTTACCGATACGCGTGGCAAGGAGCAGCATGTCGGTGTGCCGGCCAAGTACGTGGATCTGGACAAATTCGAAGACGGCCACGCGTTCGATGGTTCCTCCATCGCCGGCTGGAAGGGCATCCAGGCTTCGGACATGCTGTTGATGCCGGATCCGGCGACGGCCTATCTCGATCCGTTCATGGACGAAAACACTCTGGTGATCACCTGCGATGTGGTGGAACCGACCGACGGCAAGGGTTATGACCGCGATCCGCGCTCCATCGCGAAGCGCGCCGAAGCCTACCTGAAGTCCAGCGGCATCGGCGACACCGCCTTTTTCGGCCCGGAACCCGAATTCTTCATTTTTGATTCGGTGAACTGGCATGTCGACATGTCCGGTTGCTCCGTCAAGATCAATTCCGAGGAGGCAGCCTGGTCTTCCGCAGAGAAATTCGATGGCGGCAACACCGGCCACCGCCCGACCGTCAAGGGCGGCTATTTCCCGGTTCCGCCGGTCGACAGCCTGAACGACATCCGCGCGGCGATGTGCCTGGCTCTGGAAGACATCGGCATCGAAGTCGAAGTGCATCACCATGAAGTGGCGACCGCCGGAC
>JACPEI010000048.1:0-55511 GCA_016183575.1 Nitrosomonadales bacterium
GCTCGACAAGGACGCCGAATTCGAGGCCGACCGCATCGCCGTGGTACTCGCCACGCGCGCGGGCTACGACTCCTTCGGCCTGCCCGCGGTGCTGCAGCAGATCGGCCATTTCGCCAAGGACGACGGCGACGTCGCGCTGCTATTCAAGACCCACCCGCATCCCGACGATCGCCTGGGCAAACTGGGCAACGCAATGGATGACCGCTTCGATACAGTAAAGGGCAAGACGCTGGAGAAGCGGTTATATCGGATTAAGCCGTAGGGTGCGCTGTGCGCACCATGGTGCATGGAATGTACCCTACGCGCGCAGGGGCCATAAAATCATCACTTATGGGAAAACCTGGGTCTGTCACCGGTTGTTTCCCATTGCTCGAATCGAAGCAGATTCTACGGAAACACGCTGCAAGAACAGCGCAACTGGAGCGGGTGAACGGGATCGAACCGTCGTATGCAGCTTGGGAAGCTGCCGTTCTACCATTGAACTACACCCGCCTGGTGTAGAATACGGCGCGTATTTTAACACGGCCATCGGCAATTCAGAGAGTCCCATGATAACGGTCAGCATCAACGGCGAACCTCGCCAATTCCCGCAAGCCATCAGCATCGCCGCCTTTATCGAGGAAATGGGGCTGACCGGCAAGCGCATCGCGCTGGAGCGCAACGGCGAGATCGTGCCGCGCAGCACCTTTGCGACGCAGCAACTGGCGGACGGCGACCGGCTGGAAGTGGTCGTCGCGGTCGGCGGCGGCTGACATTCTGGATTCGTCATTTCCGCGCAGGCGGGAATCCAGTGAGTTTAAACAAAAGGCATTTTTGTCTTGCTGGATTCCCGCCTGCGCGGGAATGNGGGAATGACGGCATGTGTATCGTAAATTACGTAATGATCAACAATCGAGCAGGAATACAAGAATGAACGACAATCTCATCATCGCAGGCAAGAGCTACTCGTCCCGGCTGCTGGTCGGCACGGGCAAATACAAGGACTTTGCCGAGACCCAGGCGGCGGTCGAGGCGAGCGGCGCGGAGATCATCACGATTGCGATCCGCCGCAGCAACATCGGGCAGAACCCGAACGAGCCTAGTTTATTGGAAATCCTGCCGCCGTCGAAATACACGCTGCTGCCCAACACCGCCGGCTGCTACACCGCCGACGACGCGGTGCGCACGCTGCGGCTGGCGCGCGAGCTGCTGGACGGGCATACGCTGGCCAAGCTGGAAGTTCTGGGCGACCCGCAGTCGCTGTATCCAAACGTGGTCGAGACAATCGCCGCCGCGAAGACGCTGGTCGCGGAAGGCTTCCAGGTGATGGTGTACACCTCGGACGACCCGATCATCGCGAAGCAGCTCGAAGACATCGGTTGCGTCGCGATCATGCCGCTGGCCTCGCTGATCGGCTCCGGCATGGGCATCCTGAACCCGTGGAATCTGCAACTGCTGATGGAGCGCGTGCAGGTGCCGGTGATCGTCGATGCGGGCGTCGGCACCGCGTCGGACGCCGCGATCGCGATGGAACTGGGCTGCGACGGCGTGCTGATGAACACCGCAATCGCCGCCGCGCAGAATCCGGTGCTGATGGCCGGCGCGATGAAGAAAGCTGTGGAAGCCGGGCGTGAGGCCTATCTGGCCGGACGCATGCCGAAGAAACTATACAGCGCCAGCCCGAGCTCGCCGACGGCTGGGATCATCAGCTCGGTACGCAGTTAATCACGAACCCGCTCACCCTGAGATTCGAAGGGCGAACGGCTTCAGTCTCTTATGACTCAGCGCTTCACATTTTATGAGCAGATTCGTAGCCCTGATGGAGCGTTAGCGGAATCCGGGGACTTCGGCGTTCCCCGGATTTCACTGCGTTTCATCCGGGCTACGTGTTTGGTTCCGGCTCGCCCGGCTTAGGTTAATCGAATGCCCGACACACCCGATTTCAGTAAAAGACATATCCGCAGCTACGTGCTGCGCCAAGGTCGTGTCTCGCCCGCGCAGCAGCGCGCGGTGGAAATGCTGCTGCCGCGCTTCGGCATCCCCTACGCCGCGCAGCCGCTCGATCTGGATCAGGCCTTCGGACGCGCGGCGCCGAAGATCCTGGAAATCGGTTTCGGCATGGGCGACAGCACCGCGACCATCGCGCTAGCGCATCCCGAGAACGACTACCTCGCACTCGAGGTGCACACGCCGGGCGTGGGCAACCTGCTGAAACTGATCGATTTGCAACAGATACCCAACATCCGCATCATCCAGCACGATGCGGTGGAAGTGCTGCGCGATATGCTCGGCGACGAGTCGCTGGACGGCGTGCATATCTTCTTTCCCGACCCGTGGCACAAGGCGCGTCATAACAAGCGCCGCCTGATCCAGGCACCGTTCGTCGCGCAACTGGTGCAAAAACTCAAACCCGCCTGTCCTGAGCTCGGTCGAAGGGGCGGCTACCTCCATGTCGCCACCGACTGGCAGGACTACGCCGAACAAGTCTTGCGCGCATTGAGTGAAGAGCCGCTGCTGGAAAACACCGCGGCGGATTATGCGCCGCGCCCCGCCTACCGCCCGCTCACCAAGTTCGAGAAACGCGGCATCAACCTGGGGCATGGGGTGTGGGATTTGGTGTTCAAGCGGAAATGACCCGTAGGTCGGGTTAGGCCGCGGGCCGTAACCCGACAAATTCCAGACCGCAACAAAGAGCGTCGAGTTGCTTTGCATAGCCATCTGACTAGGCTGTCCAAGAACGACAGCAAGTCATTGGTTAACGCTGCGCTAACCCGACCTACGAGTTCTTAGTCTTTCGCCGTAAGAAAAATCTCCAACAGGTCATTCAAAAAGCGCTGCCCCAGCTTGGTCGGCGCAATGCGCTGATGATCCCTGAATAACAGCCCGCGCCGCTCGGCCTCCTCCAGCTCGCGGCGAATGCCAAGCAGCGGCAGGCTGGTGCGCTCCTGGAACAGCACGCTGTCGAAACCCTGATTCAAGCGCAGCGCGTTCATCATGAACTCGAACGCCAGCTCGTCGCGCCCCACTTCATGCTCGCTTTGCAGCGGCGTGCCTTTTGCCACCTGTTCCATATAGGCCTGCGGCTGCCTGTGGCGCGCCTGGCGGATCACCTTGTCGTGGAAACTCAGCTTGCTGTGCGCGCCCGCGCCGATGCCGAGGTAATCGCCGAACTGCCAGTAGTTCAGGTTGTGGCGCGACTGCCGCTTCGGCTGCGCGAAGGCGGAAGTCTCATAGTGCTGATAGCCATGCGCTGCCAGCAACTCTTCGATGCGTTGCTGCATGTCGCTGCTCGCGTCGTCGTCCGGCAGCGATGGCGGATTGCGATGGAACAGCGTGTTCGGCTCCAGCGTCAGGTGATAGCAGGACAGGTGTTGCGGCGCGAACGTCAGCGCGGTCTGCACGTCCTGCAACGCCTGATCCAAAGACTGTTTCGGCAATGCGTACATCAGGTCGAGATTGATGTTGTCGAAATGCCGCTGCGCGATCTCGATCGCGCGTCTCGCTTCGTCGGCGCTGTGGATGCGCCCCAGCGCCTGCAGATGCGTATCGTTGAAACTCTGGATGCCGAGCGACAGACGGTTCACGCCCGCGTCGCGGTAGGCGGCGAAGCGTACCGCCTCCACCGTGCCGGGATTGGCCTCCAGCGTGATTTCCGCGCCGAGGTCGAGCGGCAGCAGCATGCGCACATTGCGCAGGATCTCCGCGACGCCCTCGCCGCTCAACAGGCTGGGCGTGCCGCCGCCGAAGAACACCGTGTAGACCTTGCGCCCCCAGATCAGCGGCAGGGCCAACTCCAGGTCGCGTACCAATGCCGCGACATATGAGTCCTCTGAGAACCCCCCGCGCGCCTCATGCGAATTGAAGTCGCAATACGGGCATTTGCGCACGCACCACGGGATATGGATATACAGCGACAGCGGCGGTAACGCCTGAAAATTCACGGCCTGCGCCTTGAGCGCGACGGGTTGCAGCGAGTGAGCGGTCATGCGCCGCCGCCGGATCGAAGCCTGTCCAGCAACACCTTCAGCGCCTTGCCGCGATGGCTGATGGCATGTTTTTGTTCGCGCGACAGTTCCGCGCTCATCTTGCCCAATTCCGGCAGCCAGAACAGCGGGTCGTAGCCGAAGCCGCCGTCGCCGCGCTCCTGATGGGCGATCTCGCCGTGCCATTCGCCCTCGGCGATCAGCGGTTGCGGGTCGTCGGCATGGCGCAGCAGCACCAGCACGCAGTAGTAATGCGCGCGGCGATCCGCCACGCCCTGCATGTCCTGCAGCAGTTTTTCGTTGTTTTTTTGATCTGATTTCGGGTTGTCTCCGGCATAGCGCGCGGACTGCACGCCGGGCGCGCCGCCCAGGGCCGTGACGCAGATGCCGGAATCGTCCGCCAGCGCGGGCAGGCCGCTCAGGCGGCTGACATGGCGCGCCTTGGCGAGGGCGTTTTCGATGAAGGTGACGTGCGGTTCTTCGGCCTCTGCGATGCCGAGCTGCGCCTGCGTCAGCACCTCGATGCCGAGCTGCTGCAACAGAAACTGGAATTCGCGCAGTTTGCCGACGTTGTTGGAGGCGATGACGAGTTTATTCATGATTCTATTTTCACAATAATGGTGCATTGTAGGAGCGGGCCATGCCCGCGATTTATGGTCGCGGGCATGGCCCGCTCCTACATGATTCAGGATAACGCTGCCCGCTGCATTTCAATCAGTTGTTCGATGCCGGATTTCGCCAGCTCCAGCAGCTCGTCCATCTCGGTGCGGGTGAAGGCGTGGCCTTCGGCGGTGCCCTGCACTTCGACGAAGTGGCCGTTGCCCAGCATCACCACGTTCATGTCGGTGTCGCAGGCGGAGTCTTCCGCATAATCCAGGTCCAGCACCGGTGTGCCCTGGTAGATACCGACCGAGATTGCGGCGATGAAATCCTTGAGCGGGGTTTCCTTTACCAGCCCCTTGCCCAGCAGGCCGCTCACCGCATCGTGCAACGCGACGAATGCGCCGGTGATGCTGGCGGTGCGCGTGCCGCCGTCTGCCTGGATCACGTCGCAGTCGATCACGACGGTGCGCTCGCCGAGCTTGCCAAGGTCCACCACGGCGCGCAGGCTGCGGCCGATCAGCCGCTGGATTTCCTGGGTGCGCCCGGATTGCTTGCCCTTGGCGGCTTCGCGCCCCATACGCTCGTTGGTGGAGCGCGGCAGCATGCCGTATTCCGCCGTCACCCAGCCCTCGCCGCTGCCCTTCTTGTGCGGCGGGACTTTCTCTTCGACGCTGGCGGTGCAGATCACCTTGGTGTCGCCGCATTCGATCAGCACCGAACCTTCGGCATGCTTGGTGTAGCGGCGGGTGATGCGAATAGCACGCAACTGGTGGGGCAATCTTTGACTGGGGCGCATGATGTGTTCCTGGTAAGTAGTAAGTAGTAAGTGGGAAGTGGGAAGTTGTCAGTGGGTTTCCTACTTGCCACTGAGGCACAAAGTGCCGCTCTACTCCCTACTTCCCGAATTTAAGTGATTTCAAGAATATGGCAAACGGGTATGTCGGTATCGTGGACGGCTTCGCGCTCTCCCCAGCGCAGCGCTATGCCGGTGACGTTGTCGGCATGGCCGCCTTCGCGCTCCAGCGCGCGTGCGATGAGATTATCCAGCACCTCGGCAACGGGCTTTGCGGCAAATGCCTCGGCCAGCTCCTGGTCGGTGAACGGCCCCCACAGGCCGTCGCTGCCGAGCAGCAGCACGTCGCCGGATTGCAGCGCGACCGGTTTGCCGGGCTCCATATAAAACATGTCCTCGACGCCGCCGAGGCAGTTGGTGATCTGGTTGCGCTGCGGGTGAACGCGCGCCTCTTCGGCGGTGACCATGCCCCATTCGAGCCACTGCTGCACCATCGAATGATCGCGCGTCCTGGCCAATACCGCGCCGTCGCGCAGCAGATACAGGCGCGAGTCTCCGGCATGCCCCCAATATACCTTGCCGTCCTGGATCAGCGCGGCTACGCCGGTCGATCCCGGAAAACCGCCCAATGCCTGGTCGTGCGCAATCCTCAGAATGCGTTCATGGGCATGGCGCATCGCGCCCGAAACAAACTCATCAGGGTCGGCAATGCGCGGCTGCGCATCCCGGCCGAACGATTCGACAAACGTCCCGATAATCAGGTCCGCAGCCATCTCGCCGTGCAAATGCCCGCCCATGCCGTCCGCCAGCACCAGCAGCAATGCGTCACTGCTGTAGGCATAGGCGGCGCGATCCTGGTTGTATTTGCGGTTGCCGATATGGCTGGCCTGGTGTATCGAGAAATTCATGGGCGAACAGGGAATTTGACAGGTCGCAATCGTAATATAATGCGCCGCTCCAGCACAGCCCTTTATTTTGGAAGCCCTTGCCATGATACTCAGCATGACCGGTTATGCCATTGCCAGCGCGGAACTCGACAGCGGATCACTGACGCTGGAGCTGCGCGCCGTCAACCATCGCTATCTGGACATCCAGTTGCGCATGCCGGACGAATTGCGCGGCATCGAAGGCGCGCTGCGCGAGGCGCTCAGCGCGCAATTACAGCGCGGCAAGGTGGAATGCCGCATCAACTATGCGGCGCGCGGCGCGCAAAGCGGCGCGGCGCTGAACCGCGACCTGCTGCAACAGCTCGCCGCATGGAACAAGGAAGTGCAGGCGGCGCTGCCGGATGCGCGCTCCCTGAGCGTGGCCGATGTGCTGCGCTGGAACGGCATGCTGGAAACGCCCGGCGCATCGGCGGACGAAATGCGCGCCGCGCTGCTCGACCTGCTGCAAGAGGTATTGCAGGAATTTTCCGCTTCGCGCGCGCGCGAGGGCGAGAAGCTCAAGGATTTTTTATTGCAGCGCGTGGAAAAAATCGAGGCGCTGCGCAGCGGTGTGATGCCGCATGTCCCCGCCGCGATCGCCGCCTACGAGCAGAAGCTCGCCGCAAGGCTGCGCGAGGCGATGCAGAACGCCCCGGCGCAGGATGCCGGGACGCTGGGCATCAGCGACGAGCGCGTCCGCCAGGAGATCACGCTGTTCGCCAGCAAGATCGACGTGGACGAAGAGCTGTCGCGGCTGGCCAGCCATCTTGCCGAAATGCGCCGCATCCTCGCTCAGGGAGGCGCGGTGGGCAAGCGCCTGGACTTCCTGATGCAGGAACTGAACCGGGAAGCCAACACGCTCGGCTCGAAGTCGGTCGATGCGGAAGTGTCGCGCAGCGCGATGGAGATGAAGATCCTCATCGAGCAGATGCGCGAACAAATTCAAAACCTGGAGTAAATCATGCCTGGAAACCTGTTCGTCATCAGCGCGCCTTCCGGCGCGGGCAAGACCAGCCTGGTGCATGCGCTGCTCAACATCAATCCGCAGATCGATTTGTCGGTTTCCTATACCACGCGCAGCCCGCGTCCGGGGGAGCATGACGGCAAGGATTATCATTTTGTCAGCCGCGAGACCTTTTCCGCAATGGCGGGACGCGGCGAGTTCCTGGAAAGCGCAGAGGTTTACGGCAACCTGTACGGCACCTCGCAAACCTGGATCAGCCAGGAAATCACCAAGGGGCGCGATATTCTGCTGGAAATCGACTGGCAGGGCGCGGCGCAGGTGCGCCGGCTGTTTCCCGAATGTATCAGCATTTTCATCCTGCCGCCTTCCATGGAGGCGCTGGAACAACGCCTGAAAGGGCGCGGCAAGGACAATGACGAAGTCATTGCCAGGCGCATGGCGGCGGTGCGCGAGGATGTCGCGCATATCGCCGAATTCGATTATGTTATTATCAACGACAACCTGAATGAAGCGTTGCGCGAACTCAATGCTGTGGTGCTTTCCGCCCGGTTGAAATGCGCAACGCAATTGGCGCGTCATCAGGCATTAATCAACCAGTTACAGAATCCGGAGTAAACCATGGCACGCATTACCGTCGAAGAATGTCTCACGCAAATCCCGAACCGCTTTGAATTGACGCTGGCTGCCGCCTACCGCGCGCGCCAGCTGGCCAACGGCGCAAGCCATCTGGTCGAAGAGAGCAATGACAAACCCACCGTCGTAGCGCTGCGTGAAATCAGCGAGGGTAAGGTGGGCAAGGAAATCCTCAACCGCGCCCAGGCGTAACGGGGCGTTTAAAAACTACTGCGCTCGGCATGGCTGCGTTGCTCAAGGACTCAAAATGCTCATTTACTCAAATGTAAACTCCGCTTTTTCGTCCCTTCGCGCCTTGCCATGCCATCGCTCGCTACGTTTTTCAACGCCCCGTTAAAATCGTGAGCCTGCATGGCCGACGCAGATCTGCTTATCGAGGAAGCCTCCGCCTACCTTAAACCGCAGGACATCGTCTACGTCCGCGAGGCGATCGAATTCGGTCGCGCCGCGCATCAGGGTCAGACGCGCCAGTCCGGCGACCCGTATATTTCCCACCCGATTGCCGTCGCGCGCATCCTCACCACCCTGCATCTCGATGTCCAGGCGATCATCGCCGCGTTGCTGCATGATGTAGTGGAAGACACCGAGGTCACCGCCGAACAGGTCGCCGAAAAATTCGGCAAGCCGGTCGCGGAACTGGTCGATGGGCTGAGCAAGCTGGACCGGATCCAGTTTGAGACCCGCGAGGATGCGCAAGCGGAAAATTTCCGCAAGATGCTGCTGGCGATGGCTCGCGACGTGCGCGTCATTCTCATCAAGCTGGCTGACCGGCTGCACAACATGCGCACGCTGGGATCCATGGCGCACGACAAATGCGAGCGCATCGCCCGCGAGACCATGGAAATTTACGCGCCGATCGCCAACCGCCTCGGCCTGAACGACATTTACCGCGAATTGCAGGATTTAAGCTTCAAACACCTGCACCCCAACCGCTACGCGGTGCTGTCCAAGGCGCTCAAGGTGGCGCGCGGCAACCGCCGCGAAGTGGTCAACAAGATACTCGATACAATACGGCAACGGCTGGCCGAGCTCAACATCCAGGCCGATGTGACGGGCAGGGAAAAAAATATCTACAGCATCTACAAAAAGATGCAGAGCAAGTCGCTGGCCTTCGCCGAGGTGCTGGATATCTACGGCTTCCGCGTGCTGGTCAACGATTTCGCTTCCTGCTATATGGCGCTGGGCGCGCTGCACGGCTTGTACAAACCGATTCCCGGCAAGTTCAAGGATTACATCGCCATCCCCAAGGTGAACGGTTACCAGTCGCTGCACACCACGCTGTTCGGACCGTTCGGCACGCCCATCGAAATCCAGATCCGCACCCACGAGATGCACAAGATCGCCGATGCCGGCGTGGCATCGCACTGGCTGTACAAGAGCGGCCATGCTTCAATCAACGACCTGCACAAGAAGACCCACCTATGGCTGCAGGAGCTGCTGGAAAGCCTGAGCCAGAGCAGCGATTCTTCGGAATTCCTCGAGCACCTCAAGGTAGACCTGTTTCCCGACGAGGTGTATGTGTTCACGCCGAAGGGCAAAATACTCTCGCTGCCGCGCGGCGCGACTGCGGTGGATTTCGCCTACAGCGTACACACCGACATCGGCAATCACTGCATCGCCGTCAATGTCAACCATGAACTGGTGCCGCTGCGCACCGAACTCAGGAACGGCGACCGCGTGGAAATCATCACTGCGCCGCAAGCCAGACCGAATCCGGCCTGGCTGGGTTATGTGACCACCAGCAAGGCGCGCGGCCATATCCGCCACTTCCTCAAGACCCTGCAGTCCGGTGAATCCGCACAATTCGGCGAACGCCTGCTGAATCAGGCGCTGCTTGCGCTGGGGGTCAAACCGCAAGACATGGACGAAACGCACTGGAACAAATTGCTCAAGGATACCGGTGTAAAAACACGCCAGGAAATGCTTGCCGACATCGGTTTGGGCCGCCGCCTCAATATAGTGGTAGCGCGGCAACTGGCTTGCATCGGCGAAACCCTGCCCAATGAAGCAGCGGCCAATCCGGTCATCACGATACAGGGCACGGAAGGCATGGCGGTGCAGTTCGCCAAGTGTTGCCGCCCGATTCCGGGCGACCCGATCATCGGTGTGCTCAAGAGCGGCCAGGGCTTAACGGTGCATACCCGCGACTGCCCGGTATTACCCAAAGGGCGTGGCGGCGAACAATGGCTGGATGTGGTGTGGGATAAGGACATCCACCGCCCCTTCGATGTCGGCATCAAACTGGTTGTCGCCAACCAGCGCGGCGTGCTGGCTAAGGTGGCGGCCGCGATTGCCGAAGCGGAATCCAACATCGAGAACGTCAGCTTCACCAATGAAGGCGAATGCACCGCACTGCATTTCACGCTGGAAGTGAACAACCGCCTGCACCTCGCCAACATCATGCGCAGCCTGCGCAAGATACCGGAAGTGATACGGATTATCCGGTAGCTTTTATCAGACCGCTCATTATCTTTAAACGTGAAACTCACGCAGCAATTCGTTTGCCTCCTCGCCCGCTTGCGGGAGAGGATTGAGGTGAGGGAAACGGACATGGCGAGTTTCATTATCATAAGTGGCTGCTCGCCATGCCCGTTAGCACAACAAAAAAGCAGCCGAGGCTGCTTTTTTGTATTTATTGCTTGAGTTCAATGCCCGGCTTGTTTGCGCAGTTGCTGGATCGCGCGCAACTGGGCAATGGCTTCCGCCAATTCGGCCTGTGCCTGGGCGTAGTCGATGTCGGAAGCGCGGTTCCTGATTGCGTCTTCCGCTGCCTGCTTCGCTTCCAGGGCGCGCGCCTCGTCCAGATCGGCGCCGCGTATCGCGGTATCGGCCAGGATGGTCACCACGCCAGGCTGCACTTCAAGCATGCCGCCCGATACATAGATAAGAACTTCCTGTTCCTGGTCCGGCCGCTTTATCCTGACCGAGCCGGGTTTGATGCGCGTCATCAACGCGGTATGGCGCGGATAAATGCCCAACTCACCCATTTCACCGGGAACCACTACCATTTCCGCCAGGCCGGAAAAGATGGCTTCTTCCGCGCTAACTACATCAACATGTACAGTCATTGCCATGAGCTTCCCTCTTTATTGGAGTGTCTTGGCTTTTTCAATCGCTTCTTCGATGGCGCCCACCATGTAGAACGCCTGTTCCGGCAGGTGATCGTAATCACCGTTGACGATGCCCTTGAAGCCCTTGATGGTGTCCTTCAGGGTCACATACTTGCCGGGCGCGCCGGTAAACACTTCGGCCACGTGGAACGGCTGCGACAGGAAGCGCTGGATCTTGCGGGCGCGAGCCACAGCCAGTTTGTCTTCCGGCGCCAGTTCGTCCATGCCCAGAATCGCGATGATGTCGCGCAATTCCTTGTAGCGTTGCAGGGTTTGCTGCACGCCGCGCGCCACGTTGTAATGCTCTTCGCCCACCACCAGCGGATCAAGCTGGCGTGAGGTGGAATCCAGCGGGTCGACCGCAGGGTAGATGCCCAGCGAGGCGATATCGCGACTCAGCACGACGGTGGAATCCAGATGCAAAAAGGTCGTTGCCGGAGACGGGTCGGTCAAGTCATCCGCCGGCACGTACTTCTTCGGCCAGCGTCGGCTGGTAGCCCACCGCGGAAGGCATACGCCCCAGCAGCGCGGACACTTCGGTGCCGGCCAGGGTAAAGCGGTAGATGTTGTCGACGAAGAACAGGATGTCGCGGCCTTCGTCGCGGAAATACTCGGCCATGGTCAGGCCGGACAACGCCACGCGCAGACGGTTGCCTGGCGGTTCGTTCATCTGGCCGAACACCATGGCCACCTTGGACTCGGGCAGATTGTCCAGCTTGATAACGCCCGCTTCCGACATTTCATGGTAGAAGTCGTTGCCTTCGCGAGTGCGTTCACCCACCCCGGCGAACACCGACAGGCCGGCATGCTGCTTGGCGATGTTGTTGATCAGTTCCAGCATGTTCACGGTCTTGCCCACACCCGCGCCGCCGAACAGGCCAACCTTGCCGCCCTTGGCGAACGGGCAAACCAGGTCGATCACCTTGATGCCGGTTTCCAGCAAATCTACGGACGGGGACAGTTCGTCGAACTTCGGCGCCTTCTGGTGGATCTCGCGGCGCTCGTCGCACTGCACTTCGCCGGCATCGTCGATCGGACGGCCCAGCACATCCATGATGCGGCCCAGCGTGCCTTTGCCTACCGGCACCCTGATTCCGTTGCCGCTGGCATTCACCAGCATCCCGCGACGCAAGCCGTCGGAAGAGCCCATCGAGATGGTGCGCACCACGCCGTCGCCGAGTTGCTGTTGCACCTCAAAGGTCAAACCGGGCTCCGCAGTAGAAGATCCCACGTCTGCCAGTTGCAGCGCTTCATATACCTTGGGCATTTGATCGCGCGGAAACTCGATGTCGACCACCGCACCGATACACTGAACAATCTTTCCTTGACTCATTTTTAAGATTCCCCGTCTAAATTAATTTTGTATTTTGCAGCTCAAGCCTTAACCGACCACTGCCGCATTTGTAAGATTTGGTCTCGCCATAACGTTCGCTACGCTCACATTAGTCTCGCCCAATCTTACGCGCTGCGCCGTCAACCGACCGCTGCCGCACCGCTCACGATTTCTGAGATTTCGCGGGTGATGGCGGCCTGGCGCGCCTTGTTGTATACCAGCTTGAGCTCGCCGATCACGCTCTTCGCGTTATCCGATGCGGCCTTCATCGCCACCATCCGCGCGCTTTGTTCGGAAGCCATGTTTTCCACCACGGCCTGGTAAACCAGCGACTCGATGTAGCGCACCAGCAGTTCGTCGATCACCTGCTTGGCATCCGGTTCGTAGATATAATCCCAATTGCCCTCGGAGGTTCCCAGCTGCTCGCCGCTCAGCGGCAGCAATTGCTCGATGCACGGCTCCTGTTTCATGGTGTTAATGAAATGGTTGTAGCTGATATGGATCGCGTCGATCTCTCCCGCCGTGTAGGCATCCAGCATCACCTTTACGGCGCCGATCAGCTTTTCGATATGCGGCGTATCGCCCAATCCGGTCAGGTTGGATTTGACCCTGGCGCCGATACGCGACATGAAACCCAGTCCTTTGTTGCCGATCGGGCAAACCGCGATACCCTTGCCCTGCCCTTCCCAATCCTTCATGTTGCTCACCGCAAGACGCAGGATGTTGGTGTTCAAACCGCCGCACAGCCCCTTGTCCGAGGTCACCACGATCAGGCCGACGTTTTTCACATTTTCGCGTTTTTCCAGGAAGGAGTGCCGGTATTCCGGATTGGCGCGCGACAGGTGTGCAGCCACGGCGCGAATCTTTTCGGCATAGGGGCGCGCCGCGCGCATACGATCCTGTGCCTTGCGCATCTTGGCTGCGGCGACCATTTCCATGGCGCGCGTGATCTTGCGTGTATTTTCTACACTCTTGATTTTCGCGCGTATCTCTTTACTGCCAGCCATTTTTACCTCGCCTTATAACCAGCCACTTGGCAACCGATTTTTGGTTGCTTAGTGGAATGGCTAGTTGTTTTATCAATAAACAGCCGTTGCCTTGAAGGTCTCAATCGCAGCAGACAACAGTTTTTCGTTGTCGGCATTCAGGTCCTTGCTGGACTCGATCGCATCCATCAGGGTCTTGTTGCTGGATTTCAGGTAGGCATGCAAGGCCGACTCGAACGCCAGCGCCTTGGGCACCGCCACATCGTCGAAATAGCCTTTGTTGACGGAGAACAGCGTGACCGCCATTTCGGCGACCGACAAGGGCGCATATTGCAACTGCTTCATCAATTCGGTCACCATGCGGCCGCGCTCCAACTGCTTGCGGGTTGCCTCGTCCAGATCGGAAGCGAACTGCGCGAAGGCTGCCAATTCACGGTACTGCGCCAGCGCCAGCCGCACCCCGCCGCCGAGCTTCTTGATCACCTTGGTTTGCGCTGCACCGCCTACGCGGGACACCGAGACACCGGCGTTGATTGCGGGACGGATACCGGCATTGAACAAGTCGGTTTCCAGAAAGATCTGGCCGTCGGTAATGGAAATCACGTTGGTCGGCACGAAGGCGGACACGTCGCCCGCTTGCGTCTCGATGATCGGCAATGCGGTCAGCGAACCGGTCTTGCCCTTGACCTCGCCCTTGGTGAAGGCTTCCACGTAGTCGGCGTTCACTCTCGCTGCGCGTTCCAGCAGGCGGGAGTGCAGATAGAACACGTCGCCGGGGTACGCTTCGCGACCCGGCGGGCGGCGCAGCAGCAGGGAAATCTGACGGTAGGCCCAGGCCTGCTTGGTCAGGTCATCGTAAACAATCAGCGCGTCCTGTCCTCGATCGCGGAAATATTCACCCATGGTGCAACCGGCATACGGCGCCAGAAACTGCATCGCGGCAGAATCCGAAGCGGTTGCCGCAACCACGATGGTGTAACCCAGCGCACCGTGCTCTTCCAGCTTGCGCACCACGTTGGCGATGGTCGAGGCTTTCTGGCCGATCGCGACGTACACGCAGGTCATGTTCTGACCCTTCTGGTTGATGATGGCATCCACCGCCACGGCGGTCTTGCCGGTTTGGCGGTCGCCAATGATCAATTCGCGTTGACCGCGTCCGACCGGAACCATCGAGTCGATCGATTTCAAGCCGGTTTGCACCGGCTGGTCAACCGACTTGCGCGCGATCACGCCCGGCGCTACTTTTTCGATCTTGTCGGTCATCTTCGCGTTGACCGGACCCTTGCCGTCGATCGGCTGGCCCAAGGCGTTCACCACGCGGCCGCACAATTCTGGACCAACCGGCACTTCCAGAATACGGCCGGTGCACTTGACCGTGTCGCCTTCGGTGATGTGCTCATATTCGCCGAGCACCACCGCGCCGACCGAATCACGCTCCAGGTTCAGCGCCAGGCCGAAGGTGTTGCCGGGGAATTCCAGCATTTCTCCCTGCATCACATCGGAGAGCCCGTGCACACGAACGATACCGTCGGTCACGCTGACCACCGTACCTTCGGTGCGCGCCTGCGTCAGCGCCTCGAAATTTTCGATGCGGCTGCGAATCAGATTGCTAATTTCAGAGGGGTTGAGCTTCATTACATTTCCTTATCTTGATCAATCCGTTATCAGGCCAGGGCGTTGGCCATCTCGCCAAGACGGGTGCGGGCAGAGCCATCGATCACCTTGTCTCCGGCGCGAATCACCACGCCACCCAGCAGCTCTTTGTTGATTTTGCAAACCAGCTTGATTTCGCGACCCATGCGCGCTTTCAGCGAACTAACAATCTTCGCCTGCTGCGCAGCAGACAACTCAAACGCGGAATCCACTACCACATTCACGGTTTTTTCCGCTTCAGCCCGCAAGGCCTCGAAAATGACGGCGATTTCCGGCAGGATCAGCAGGCGTTGATTGTCCACCAGCACCCTGACGAAATTATGCTGCTGGGGTGTTACCTGACCACCCAGCAAACCCTCCATCAGGCTTTCGAGCTGCGCTTTGGCAACCCGCGGGCTGGTGACGACCGCGCGAACTTCCGGATGACCGACCGCCTCGGCGAGAGACAGCAATACCTCCGCCCAGCCTTTCAGGTCCGACAGCTTCTGCGCTTCTTCAAATGCCGCCTGTGCATAGGGCCGGGCAATGGTGATGGCTTCAGACATGGCGTTCAGATTTCCGCAACTAGTTTATCGAGCAGGTCATTGTGTGCCTTGGCGTCAATTTCGCGGCCAAGAATCTTGCTCGCTCCGGCCAGCGCAATTGCCGACACCTGAGTGCGCAACTGCTCTTTGGCGCGAAACACTTCCTGATCGATTTCGGCCTTGGCACCCGCAAGGATGCGCTCGCCTTCGATTTTGGCTTTTGCCTTGGCCGCTTCAATGATCTCGCTGTCGCGCTTTTCGGCATTGACGATGATTTCGCCGGCCTTTTCCTTGGCTTCACGCAAAATTTCTGCGGAACGCTTGGCAGCCAGCTCCAGGTCATGCTTTGCCCGCTCCGCATCCGCCAAACCATCGGCAATCTGCTTTTTGCGTTGCTCCAGCGCCGCCATGATCGGGGGCCAGACAAATTTCATGCAGAACCACACAAACAGCGCGAACATGATCGTCTGTGCGAGAAGAGTTGCATTGATATTCATGCAAGCTACCTTTCTTGAGTTATACGTTGTCGCTTATGACGAATTAAGCCACCGCAAACAGAACATACATTGCAATACCAACTGCAATCATCGGCACCGCATCGACCAAGCCCATCACCACGAAAAACTGGGTGCGCAGCATTGGGATGAGTTCCGGTTGACGGGCAGCGCCTTCCAAAAAGCGACCGCCCAGAATACCGATACCGACAGCCGCGCCAAGCGCTCCCAGACCCATCATCAGCGCTCCGGCGATATACAGCAGTGCATTTGCCATTTCCATTTTTTTCTCCTATTGATAAAAGTGAAGTTTAGTAAAACCGTTTTTAATGATGTTGATTTAGTGATGTTCCTGGTGTGCCATATCCATATAAACGACGGTCAGCGTCATGAAGATGAAGGCCTGCAGCGTGACAATCAGGATATGGAAAATTGCCCAGCCCAGCGACAGCAAGATCTGCGATCCGTACAAGGTAGTGCTGCCCATTGACATGCCCGCCCAGGCGCCGCCCATCAGCGCGATCAGAATAAAAATCATTTCGCCGGCATACATATTGCCAAACAGACGCAACGCGAGAGAAATCGGCTTGGCGATCAGGTTGACGCCTTCCAGCAGCAGATTGACCGGCATACCCCATTTGCCGAACGGTTGCAGCGTCAGCTCACGCGTAAATCCGCCCAACCCTTTCATTTTGATACTGTAGTAAAGCACCAGCAAAAATACGCCGATCGCCATACCGAAGGTGGCATTCGGGTCGGTGGAAGGGACAATTTTGAAAAACGGGACGCCCAGGGCGCTCATCAACAAGGGAATATAATCGATCGGCACCAGGTCCATCAGGTTCATCGACAGAACCCAAAAGAAGATGGTCAACGCCAGTGGTCCAACCATGTTGTTCTTGCCGGAAAACGAACCGCGCACGCTGCTGTCGATGAACTCGAGCGACCATTCACAGAAATTCTGCAGGCCGCCCGGTATGCCGCTGGCCGCGCTTTTGGCGACGCTGCGGAACATGAACATGACAGCAGCGCCCAACAGCAGGGACATGATGAATGTGTCCAGGTTGAGCGCCCAGAAACCCATCGCCTTGGCTTCCTCTGCACTATGCGCAATGCCCCAGGTACCGTCCGGCAATTGGCCATAGGTCAGGTTTTGCAAGTGATGCTTGATGTAATCCGCTGATGTGTGCGCTTCGCTAGACATTTTAGTCACTATCTCAAGTCTGAATTCTGATTTAATCTATTCAAAAACAATCGGGCTGCCAGCAGTACCGCCTGGCCCATCACAAAACCGCCCAGCACAGCGGGCGGCGATAATTTCAGTGCCGCCAGGCACAAGCCAAGCAGCACAACGACCACCAAAAATCTTTCGGCGGCGTAAAAATACATGAGCCGTAGTTGATGATGCGCACTACTGGGATGATGCGCTTCATGGGCAGAATGCAAAGCCGTTCGGGACATTCTCCACGCCAGCAATGCTCCGTTGAGAACCGATACCAATCCCCCGCTTAACACCGCTATCGCATCTTGCGGAATGCCATTCAAGCCGTAAGCAATGCCCGCAGTCATCAGCGCGGCGGCCGCCTGCAGCCCGACTACCTGGCGCGCCAATCTCTTTTCTCTGGCTTCCACCGCGCAAAGGGTGGCGATTATAGTGGCGCTTTTCGGGGGTGTCAAACATTGCTGCGCCGCATCGCCTGCGTCTTTGCTCAACTTATTTGCCTTTTTTGAGCTTGTTCAGGAATTCATCCAACTGGTCATGATTCGTATATTCGATGACCAGTCTGCCCCCGCCTTTGCTGCCCGGCTTGATTTCCACGCGGGTTCCGAGCCATGCGCTCATTTCTTCCTGCAGCCGCTGGGTATCGCGGCTGAGCTTATGAGCTTTCTTTGGCTTGTCTTTTGCGGGCTCATGAGTTTGCTTTTGCACCAGTTTTTCCGCTTCACGCACGGAAAGCCCTTCCAGCACAATTTTATTGGCCAGCAATATCTGCTGTGCGCTCTCCAGCGACAACAAAGCACGCGCGTGCCCCATATCCAGCTTGTTTTCCATCAACATGCCCTGCACGACCTGCGGCAATTTGAGCAGTCTCAACAAGTTGCTGGCGGCGCTGCGCGAACGCCCTACCGCCTCTGCTGCGACATGGTGAGTCATCTTGAATTCGTCGATCAGGCGCTGGATGCCCACGGCTTCTTCCAGCGGATTCAGGTTTTCACGCTGGATATTCTCGATCAACGCCATCGCCAGCGCCGCATTGTCTGGCACGCTGCGCACCAGCACCGGCACATGGGTCAGCCCCGCCAACTGTGCGGCGCGCCAGCGCCTCTCGCCGGCGATGATTTCATAGCTGCTGTCGGCAAGCTGGCGCACCAGGATCGGCTGCATGATTCCCTGCGCCTTGATTGAAGCCGCCAGGTCGTGCAACGAGGCCTCGTCCATATGCGAACGGGGCTGGTATTTGCCCGGTTTGAGCAGCGCCACGTTCAAATCGCGCATCGCCTCGTCTTTTTCGCTTTTACCTCCGGACAACAACGCATCCAGTCCGCGCCCCAACCCCTTGTTTAGTTTTGTTGCCATAAACGCTTCCTTTATGCTGTTGCAGCAGACTGCGCCGCGTTATTCAATAACTCTCCGGCCAATGCCAGATAAGCCTGCGTTCCCTTGGATGATTTGTCGTGATACAGCACCGGCACGCCAAAACTGGGTGCTTCCGCCAGCCGCACATTGCGCGGAATCACGGTGCGATAAACCTTATCGCCGAAGTGCTCCCGCAATTGGTCCGAGACCTGTTGCGCCAGCGTATTGCGCGGATCGAACATGGTGCGCAGCAGGCCTTCGATCTCCAGCTCCGAGTTCAGGTTAGCGCGCACTTTACGGATGGTATTCACCAGGTCGCTCAGCCCCTCCAACGCATAGTATTCGCATTGCATCGGGATCATCACCGACCTCGCCGCGCACAGCCCGTTCAGAGTCAGCAAATTCAAGGCAGGCGGACAATCGATCAGCACATAGTCATATTCCGCCGCAATGCCGTGCAAGGCATCGCGCAAGCGCATTTCGCGATGCGGCAAGTCGACCAGCTCGACTTCAGCGCCGGCCAGCTCCCGGTTGGCGGGCAGCAGGTCATATTTTCCGGCCTCCGAGCGTATCCGCGCCTCGGCTATCGTCTTGCCGCCCAGCAGCACATCGTAGACGCTGGCCTGCAAATCGCGCTTGTCGATGCCGCTGCCCATCGTGGCATTGCCCTGCGGGTCAAGGTCGATCAGCAACACGCGCTGCTGGGCTGCCGCGAGACTGGCCGCCAGATTCACCGTGGTGGTGGTCTTCCCCACCCCGCCCTTCTGGTTGGTTATCGCCAATATTTTCGTCATGTTGTTTTGTCCCTATCGCATGTTGCAATGACTAGACTGCGCGCCGCGAGCAAACCCGGCACTTGTAACGGTATCACGCGCTCCACCCGGCATCCGTCCGGCACACCCGCCAATTCCTGCTGCGGTGTGCCCTTCATTGCCACCCAACGCCCTTGTGGCGCCATCAGATGGCGGGTGCAGCGCAGGAATTCGCCCAATTCGCTGAATGCCCGCGAGATGATCCCGTCAAACCGTTCAACTGGCTGCCACTCTTCCACACGCGCGCAGTGAACGCTCACGTTGCGCAAGCCCAGTTCGATAACCGCCTGTTGCACGAAGCTGGTTTTCTTGCTGTTGCTGTCCAGCAGGGCGAACTGCCAGCCCGGCTGCGCGACTGCCAGCACCAACCCCGGCAAGCCCGCACCGCTTCCCACATCCAGCCACCGCCCCGCCCATAGATGCGGCATTGCCGCAAGGCTGTCAAGCAAGTGATTGCTCACCATCTGCTGCGGATCGCGGATCGCCGTCAGGTTATAAACTTTGTTCCATTTATGCAGCAGCGCCAAATAATCCAGCAATTTGCGCTGCGTATCCGCATCCAGCGCAATCCCCAATTGCGCGATGCCGCGCTGCAATTCTTCGGCCAGGTTCATGCGCGCTTCTGGGCTGGCTGTCCATCGCGAAAGCCGCGCTTGATATGCACCAGCAACAGGGATATCGCCGCCGGGGTTATCCCGGAAATGCGCGCCGCCTGCCCGACGGTTTCAGGCTTGTGCTGGTTGAGCTTTTGCTGCACCTCGATGGACAGCCCGCGCACCTCGCGATAATCGAGGTCTTCCGGCAATCCCAGCGTCTCGTATTGTTCGTTGCGCCCGATCTCGTCGCGCTGCCGCTCTATATAGCCATGATATTTCGCCTGGGTTTCCACCTGCTCGGCGACCTTTGCATCGCCCACCCCGGTCCCCGCGCCTGGCAGAGTCAGCAGGCCGGCATAATTCACATCCGGGCGGCGCAACAGTTCATGCAGCGAATATTCGCGCTCAATCGGCTTGCCCAGCACGCGCATCGCATCTTCTTCCGGCAGGTTGCGCGGATTCACCCAGGTGCTGCGCAAGCGCTCCTGCTCGCGCGCGATGGATTCGCGCTTTTGCTCGAACGCCTGCCAGCGTGCGTCGTCCACGATGCCCAGCCTGCGGCCAATCTCCGTCAACCGCAAATCCGCGTTGTCCTCGCGCAACTGCAGGCGGTATTCCGCGCGGCTGGTAAACATGCGATACGGCTCGGAAACGCCGCGCGTGATCAAGTCGTCCACCAGCACGCCCAGATAGGCCTCGTCGCGGCGCGGGCACCAGGCTTCTTTCTCATTGGCTTGCAGTGCCGCATTCAGCCCGGCCAGCAGCCCTTGCGCGGCCGCCTCCTCGTAACCGGTCGTGCCGTTGATCTGCCCGGCGAAAAACAGCCCGTGGATCGCCTTGGTCTCCAGCGAGCTTCTCAGCCCGCGCGGGTCAAAATAGTCGTATTCGATCGCATAGCCGGGGCGCAGGATATGCGCGTTTTCCAGCCCCTTGATGGAGCGCACCAAGGCCAGTTGCACATCGAACGGCAGGCTGGTGGATATGCCGTTCGGATACACCTCGTGGGTGGTCAGCCCTTCCGGTTCGAGAAAAATCTGATGCGAGGATTTATCGGCAAAGCGCGCGATCTTGTCCTCGATGGACGGGCAATAACGCGGCCCTACTCCCTCGATCACCCCGGTGAACAGCGGCGAGCGATCCAGCCCGCCGCGGATGATGTCGTGGGTGCGCTGGTTGGTTTCGGTGATCCAGCAAGGCAACTGCTGCGGGTGCTGCGCGGCATTGCCCATGAACGAGAACACCGGCACCGGGTCGTCGCCCGGCTGCTCCAGCATCAGCGAATAATCGATGCTGCGCCCGTCGATGCGCGGCGGCGTGCCGGTCTTCAGCCGCCCCGCCGGAAGACTCAGCTCGCGCAAGCGGCGCGCCAGGCTGATCGAGGGCGGGTCGCCGGCGCGACCCGCCGGATAATGTGCCTGCCCGACATGGATCAGTCCGGACAGGAAGGTGCCCGCCGTCAGCACCACGGTTTTCGCGTTGAAACGCAGGCCCAGTTGCGTGACCACCCCGCTTACCCGGTCTTGCCCAGTGGCAGATGACCCGACCAGCAGGTCGTCCACCGCCTGCTGGAACAGCCAGAGGTTGGGCTGGTTCTCCAGCCTTGCGCGGATTGCCTGTTTGTAAAGCAGGCGGTCGGCTTGCGCGCGCGTCGCGCGCACCGCCGGGCCCTTGCTTGAATTCAGGATGCGGAACTGGATGCCGCTCTCGTCGGTCACCGCCGCCATCGCGCCGCCCAGCGCATCCACTTCCCTGACCAGATGGCCCTTGCCGATCCCGCCAATCGAAGGGTTGCACGACATCTGCCCGAGCGTTTCGATGTTGTGGCTGAGCAGCAAGGTCTTGCAGCCCGCGCGCGCGCTGACCAGGGCGGCCTCCGTGCCGGCATGGCCGCCGCCCACCACGACTACATCGAATATATCGGGGAAATTCATGTTGCAACTGTTTTGCAAAGGACGCGCATCATACAACAGCGAAATCCAAAATGCATTGTTTCACATGGGACATTGTTTCACGTGAAACAGGGACGTTATTTTCCGATGCAGAACCGGCTGAAAATCTCGCCGAGTAGGTCGTCCGGGGTGAATTCTCCGGTAATCTCGTTCAGCGCGCGCTGCGCCTGGCGCAGCTCCTCGGCGAACAGTTCCGCGCTGGCCAGCACCGTTTGCGCCTGGATCAGGTGGGTTTGCGCCAGCGTCAACGCGCGCATATGCCGTTCCCGCGCCATGAAAGCGCCGCTCTCCTGGTCGCGCCAGCCCACCGCCTCCAGCAGCTTGCCGCGCAACTCCTCTAACCCCGCGCCTGTTTTGGCGGACACCCGAATAGACGGAATACCGGAAAACGGCGCATTCGCGGTTAGGACAGCATTGTCGTCCAACAGATCGGCCTTGTTGAACACCAGCAACTGCGGGATGCCCGCCGGCAATCCGGCAAGGATCGCCTCGTCCTGCGCCGTCAGTCCTTTACTCGCATCCAGCAGCAGCAGAATCAAATCGGCGCGGTGCATTGTCTGATGGGCGCGCGCGATGCCCATGCTCTCCACCGCATCCTCCGATTCGCGCAGCCCCGCCGTGTCCATGATGTGTAGCGGCACCCCGCGAATCTGGATCGCCTGGCGGATCACATCGCGGGTGGTGCCGGGAATATCGCTGACCAGCGCTACCTCCTCGCCGGCCAGGCGGTTCAGCAGGCTGGACTTGCCGACATTCGGCTGCCCGGCAATGACCACATGAGCGCCCTCGCGCAGCAAGCTGCCCTGTTTTGCGGTGTCCAGCGTATGCCGCAAGCGCAATCGGATGCGGCTCAGCAAGGCATCGCGGCGCTCCATGTCGACGGCATCCACCTCCTCTTCCGGAAAGTCCAGCATCGCCTCAACCAGCATGCGCAGGTTAATCAGTTCATCGACCATGCCGTGGATAGCGGCGGAGAATTCCCCGCGCAGGGAGCGCATCGCGCTGCGTGCAGCCTCGGCGGAATTGGCATCGATCAGGTCTGAGACGCTTTCCGCCTGCGCGAGGTCAAGTTTGTCGTTCAGAAAGGCACGGCGCGTGAATTCACCGGGTTGCGCCAGCCGCGCACCCAAATCGAGGCAGCGCTGCAACACCAGTTGCAATACGGCGTGGCCGCCGTGCCCTTGCAGCTCGAGCACATCCTCGCCGGTGTAGGAATGCGGGGCAGGAAAAAACAAGGCGACACCCTGATCCAGGATGTCGCCATTTTCGTCCAAAAAACTACCGCAGGTGGCATGCCGCGCAGCGGGCAGTTTGCCCAGAATTCTGCGAGCCAGCGTTTCGCTGTGCCGCCCGGACACCCTTACCACCCCGATGCCGCCGCGCCCCTGCGCGGTGGCAATGGCGGCAATGGTATCAGCGTTTGGCGGCGGCACCCTTGCTCGCTGCCTCGGCCTCGGCAGCCCGGGTGATGTACCACTGCTGGCCGATTGAAAGGATATTGTTCACGATGGAATACAACACCAGCCCGGCAGGAAAGAAGAAGAAAATCACACTGAAGGCGATCGGCATGATTTGCATGATCCTGGCCTGCATCGGATCTGCCGGCTTTGGATTAAGGCGCATCTGGATAATCATGCTTGCCCCCATGATCAACGGCAGTATGTAGTATGGGTCCGCCGCCGACAGGTCGGTTATCCAGCCGAAGAATGGCGCGTAACGCATCTCGACACTCGCCAGGATAGCCCAGTACAAGGCGATAAAAACCGGGATTTGCACCACCACCGGCAAACATCCGCCCAACGGGTTGATTTTCTCCGTTTTATACAACTCCATCATCGCGCGGTTCAGCTTTTCCCGGTCGCCAGCGCATTGCTGTTTTATCTTTTCCAGCTTCGGTGCGACCACGCGCATCTTTGCCATGGAGCGATAGCTTGCTGCAGACAGCGGGAAAAACAACAGCTTGATCAGGACGGTAAGCAGAATGATGGCAACGCCCCAATTGTGCGTCCAGTCGTTAAACAACGACATGACCCAGAACAGTGGAGCGGAAAGGACGGTCAGCCAGCCATAATCCACCGTCAATCCCAGGCCGGGGGCGATTTCGTCCAGATCAACCTGGGCCGGGCCTGCATAAAGCGCAGTGCCAATGAGCACTTTCTGCCCGGGATTGACGGCCTGTTCCGGAAGAATCACCCCCACCGAATACGCATCGCCGTCCAGTTTGCGCGTGAAATATTCGCGATTGGTTTTTTCCTTGGGCAGCCATGCCGCAACAAAGTAATGTTGCAGTACCCCAATCCAGCCGTCATTGGCCTGCTTGGGGTAATCTGTCTTGCCCTTTTCTATTTCCGGGAACTCTACCTTTTGAAATTTTTCCTTGTCGGTATAGACCGCAGCACCGACATAAGTAGGCAAAAACATTGAGCTGCCTGTCAGCGCAGCGCTATCGCGAATCAGCTGAAAATAGCTGCTTGCCGTTGCTGCCTGCTGCCCGGTATTTTCCAATTCATAGGCAACATCAACCAAATAACTCCCTTTATGGAAGGTAATTAACTTGGCCACTTTCAGCGTGGAATCGGTCTCGGCAATCAGCCGGACTTGCACCTGCTCGGCATTCTCGGCAAGCGCATACTGGTCTTGCTCCGAAACAAACTGGCTGTTGTGGTTAGGCAAACCCGTTCCGAGCAGGCCGCTTTGTGCGACATAATTATGGGTGCCTGTGCCGCGATGAAAAAGCACCAGCGGTTTGTTTTTGTCCAATCCGTCAGGGTGCTTCAGCAACGCCAGCCAGCTGATATCTCCGCCGATGGTGCTAATTTCGGCCTCAAGAATATCAGTCTTGACGCGGATTGTTTTTCCGGCCGATTGCTGGACGGAATGCTGGGCAATAGTTGCCGGTGTTGCCGCAGCCTGAGGACTTACCTGGGGCGTCGGGACATTCCCATTAATTGCCGCGCTTTGCTGAACATACTGTTCGGGATGTTGATGGCGTTGCCACCCATCCCAAACTAACCCTAGCGAAAACACAAAAATTAAAAACAAAAAAAGTCTTTGTAAATCCATGATATGGCCTGATGTTAGGGTGCGGGATCGTATCCGCCGGGATTCCAGGGATTGCAACGCAGCAATCGTTTAATGCCGAGCCACGCCCCTTTCATTACACCGTATTTTGCCAAGGCTTCACAGGTATAGTGGGAACAGGTTGGGGTAAATCTGCATGTTGGCGGGCTAAGCGGGCTGATTAAATATTGATAGCCATGAATCAGCTTGATCACAATTCTGCGCATCTATTTTCTACCCGGCTAAACAGCATCTTTAAATTGCCAGCTTGCGCACCACTCTCCAGAGGGTATGCATGTCTCGCCATCACAACCACATCCAACTTGCACTGTTTGATGTTATGTTGGCGGAACGCTTCCCTGATGATTCTTTTTACACGATTTCGGTCTGCTGCGCCGGATAGCGTTTTTTTGGCCACAATTATTCCAAGCCTGGCGTTTCTTTCGCCGTTGCGCACAAAAAAAATTTTGAAGTACTTATCCGCTATGTTTTCAGCGCGAATAACATGGTCAAAACCATTTTTGCGCAATAATCGGTGCACAGCGGTAAATTCGGCCGACAGGCTAGACGGCAAGGCCGATATACTAAACCGCGAGTCTGGCACGGCCCTTGGCGCGACGTGCCTTGATAACAGCGCGGCCTCCGCGTGTCTTCATGCGCACTAAAAATCCATGCGTGCGTTTTCTTTTGGTTACGGACGGTTGATATGTGCGTTTCATGTTCTTTTCCTAGTTGAGCCGTAAAACGCGCTATTACAAAGCCTTAAGGCCCAAGTGTCAAGTATATTTTACTTTTTTGCCTGTGGATAAGTTTTCGCTTGCACTGTAGAATACTGCAACTTTTACTGCTGTCGAGCCATTCCTTTCAACGCAATTATGCAGGACATTTCTTTTTGGGATTCATGCCTCCGCTCGTTCGAAAAGAGCCTGCCGCCGCAACAATACAACTCGTGGATAAAACCATTGCTCCTCCAGAACGAAAATGGATCGCTGGTACTGACCGCACCGAACACCTTTACCCTGAAGCTTGTCCAGGAACGTTTTCTTCCCGAGATCAGCCGGCAAGCAAGCTTGGCTTACTCGCGAATTCCGCTATTTGAATTTCGTGTTCTTGAAACAGAACCTGCGGCCAAGCCTCGCGAAGCAACTCCGCAAAAAACCACCACCCCCGTTCACGATAGCAAACCCAAAGTCGAGACTTCATTCCGTAGTTACGGAAAGCTTAACCCCAACCTGACCTTCGACAACTTTGTAATCGGCAAAGCCAATCAGCTTGCTTTTGCCGCAGCCACGCAGGTCGCCGAATTACCCGGCGCCTCCTATAACCCACTGTTTATTTATGGCGGAGTCGGTTTGGGCAAAACTCACCTGATCCAGGCGATGGGTAATCAAATCAAGGTTAACAACCCGCAGGCAAAAATTTGCTATATGCACGCCGAGCGATATGTTTCCGATGTGGTGCGTGCTTACCAGTCCAACAAGTTTGAAGAATTCAAACAGTATTACCATTCTCTCGATATCCTGCTGATCGACGATATTCAATTTTTCGCCGGCAAAACCAAGACGCAAGAAGAATTTTTCTACGCCTTCAACACCCTCATCGATTCGCATAAGCAAGTCATTATGACTAGTGATACCTTCCCCAAGGAAATTGCCGGGCTTGATAGCCGCCTGATTTCACGTTTTGGATGGGGACTTACTGTCGCTATCGAACCGCCGGAATTAGAAATGCGCGTAGCCATTTTGCTGAAAAAAGCCAGCCTGGGCGGTTATGTGCTTGACGAAGCGGTCGCTTTTTTTATCGCCAAACACGTCAATTCAAATGTTCGCGAGCTTGAGGGTGCTTTAAAGCGCGTCGAAGCCTATGCAAAATTTCATCGTCGCGTCATTTCCGTTGAAACGGCAAAAGAAGCCATGAAGGACATCCTGATTGCGCAAAACCGGCAGATTTCCATCGATAATATACAAAAAACGGTTGCCGATTATTACCATATCAAGATGGCTGACCTGCTTTCGAAAAAAAGAACACGGAACTTGACCAGGCCACGGCAAACGGCCATGTCGCTCGCTCGTGAACTAACTACCATGAGCCTGCCTGAAATTGGCAACGCCTTTGGCGGAAAAGATCATTCGACGGTGATACATGCCTGCAAAATGATAGTAAATCTCAGGGCGCTGGATACTACAATCGATGCGGATTACAAAATCCTGCTGCAAACTTTACGGGGATAATTTAGTGGATTGAGTGTGCACAGAATGTTAATAGTTCATTATTCTATGAGAAGCTTATAAGTTATCCACATTACTATTGCAACTTATCAACAACAATTCTTTGTAGTTTGTTATTTTATATTTCGATGTATCAAAAGGTTTTTTTGGGTTGTTAACACAATTTTGGATGCTCTATTAGCTCTTATTAAAGGTTTATATTATGTTTATTGAAAAGACAGATAAAGAAATCATACTCAAACCATTGCAAGTAGTCATTGGTATCGTAGAACGAAAACAAACATTACCTATTCTGTCGAATGTCCTGATGGAAAATCAGGATGGCAAGATACGTTTTACAACGACAGATTTGGAAATACAAATTACGACGACCATCGATACCGGTATAAGAGGCGGGCAAAATGCAGCTTTTACAGTTGGGGGCAAAAAATTCCAGGAAATACTTAGAGTTCTTCCCGATCAAAGCAAAATAACCATAGATACCAAGGAAAACAAGGCGCAAATCAAAACAAACAAAAGCCGCTTTAGTTTGCAAACATTGCCTGCGCAAGATTTTCCCCAATTGAGCAATCAACTGGAAAACACGAAAAAAATTGTGCTGCCACAAAAAGAACTGAAAGATTTGCTGCTTTCCGTTCAATACGCAATGGCGCAACAAGATGTGCGTTATTACCTTAACGGCGTTTTACTGATTATCGATGGCGACAAACTCAAGGTGGTAGCTACCGATGGGCATCGTCTTGCTTACAATGCCGGTGCCATTGATGGCCATTATGAAAAACAGGAAATCATCCTGCCGCGCAAAGCCGTCTCGGAATTATCCAAATTACTGGCGGATAACGATGAAAGTGTCGAACTTGAATTTTCGCAACAACAGGTTAAGGTTACTTTCTCCGGTATTACCCTGATAACAAAAGTAATTGAAGGAAAATTTCCCGATTATGAACGCGTCATACCAAAATACAACAATCACCTCAATATGGAGCGAGTCGTAATGCAACAGGCTTTGCAACGTGCCGCAATATTATCCAATGAAAAATTCAGGGGCGTGCGTTTTGTGTTGACTGAAAAAAACCTCAGCATTATTAGCAGCAATAGCGAACAGGAAGAGGCGCAGGAAGAAATTGAAACCGACTACCACGGTGAACCATTGGATATCGGCTTCAACGTCAACTACCTGATGGATGGGTTAAACAATATCAGCAGCAGCACCGCCACTTTCTCGTTCGGCGATCCGAACAGCAGCATTCTGATGACCACACCGGAAAATCAGGAATTCCGTTATGTAGTCATGCCGATGCGCATTTAGTAAATTTTTGTGTTTCACGTGAAACAAATTAAATATCAGGAAAAAAATCAATGAGTGAATATACTTCCGAGAATATCAAGATTCTAAAAGGGCTGGAAGCCGTGCGCAAACGTCCCGGGATGTATATCGGCGACACGAATGACGGCACCGGTTTGCATCATATGGTGTTCGAGGCGGTGGACAATGCTGTAGATGAGGCTTTGGCGGGTCATTGCAACGAAATCAACGTGATTATTCATGCTGACAACTCGATCAGTGTCAGCGACAACGGGCGCGGTATTCCAACTGATATCCATAAGGAGGAAAACCGCTCCGCTGCCGAAGTTATCATGACCATCCTGCATGCGGGCGGTAAATTCGACAGCAATTCCTACAAGGTATCCGGCGGTTTACACGGCGTGGGGGTATCGGTGGTAAACGCCCTGTCCGAGTGGTTAAAGTTAACTATTTACCGCGACGGCAAAGAACACTTTATGGAATTTCGTCATGGGGACCCGGTCGCCCCGCTAAAAGTGGTGGGCAACTCGAATAAAAAAGGCACGATCATCCATTTTTTGGCGGCCAAAGAAACCTTTGGTTTGGTTGAATTTCACTTCGATATTCTGGCGAAACGCCTGCGTGAGCTGTCGTTCCTCAACAATGGCGTGAAAATCGCGCTGATCGATCACCGCACCGGCAAGGATGAAAACTTTGCGTTCAGTGGCGGCATCAAGGGATTTGTCGAATACATGAACCGCAACAAATCGCCGCTGCATCCAACGGTGTTCTACGCGATAGGCGAAAAGGACGGCATCACCGCCGAGATTGCGATGCAGTGGAACGATTCCTATCAGGAAACGGTGCAATGCTTCACCAATAATATTCCGCAGCGCGACGGCGGCACCCACCTGACCGCGCTACGCGCCGCAATGACGCGCACCCTGAACCAATATATCGAGGCCGAGCAGATTGCGAAAAAGGCCAAGGTGGAGACCACCGGCGACGACATGCGCGAAGGGCTGACTGCCGTGCTGTCGGTGAAATTACCCGACCCTAAGTTCTCGTCGCAAACCAAGGACAAGCTGGTTTCTTCCGAGGTGCGCCCGGTGATCGAAGACCTGATTGCCCAGCAAATGAGTGCGTTCCTGCTGGAAAAACCCAATGACGCAAAAATTATTGTCAACAAGATCATCGAGGCGGCCCGCGCCCGCGAAGCGGCGCGTAAAGCCCGCGACCTGACGCGCCGCAAGGGCATCCTGGATGGCATGGGCCTGCCGGGCAAGCTGGCCGACTGCCAAGAAAAGGACCCGGCCCTTTCAGAGCTATACCTGGTCGAGGGAGACTCCGCGGGCGGTTCGGCCAAACAGGGCCGCGACCGCAAGTTCCAGGCGATCCTGCCGCTCAAGGGCAAGATCCTGAACGTCGAGAAGGCGCGCTTCGAAAAACTCATCGCGTCGCAGGAAATTGCCACGCTGATCACCGTGCTCGGCACCGGCATCGGCAAGGATGAATACAACGCCGACAAGCTGCGCTACCACCGCATCATCATCATGACCGACGCGGACGTGGACGGCTCGCATATCCGCACCCTGCTGCTCACCTTCTTCTACCGGCAAATGCCCGAGCTGGTCGAGCGCGGCCATATCTACATCGCGCAGCCGCCGCTGTACAAGATCAAGCAAGGCAAGGACGAGCGCTATCTCAAGGACGACCAGGAGATGAAGATCTACATGCTCAAGTCCGCGCTGAACAACGCCGTGCTGCATCCCTCCGCCGATGAGGCACCGATCCAGGCCGACGCACTGGAACTGATCGCCAAGCAATACTTCCTCGCCGAAGCGGTGATCGACCGCCTGTCGCGCTTTACCGCACCGGAAGCGAGCCACGCCCTGCTGATCCTGCCCACTCTGTCGCTGGATGACGCGGAACAGGCGCAACGCAGCGCAAAACAACTCGAAGCGGCCTGCGGTGGCAGCATCAAGGTAGTGGCGGAAGCCGACGAAGCCGGCGAACATCGCCTGCGCCTCGAAAAGCTGTATCACGGCAACTATTCGGTCAGCTACATGGATCGCGATTTCCTGCAGGGCAGCGATTATGTGCAAATCCGCCAGGCGGCGGAAATATTGAACGGCCTGATCAAGCCGGGCGCATATATCGCCCGGGGCGAGCAGAAACGCGCCGTGTCCAGCTTCAAGCAAGCCATCGAATGGCTGCTGGAAGAAGCCAAGCGCGGCGTGAATATCCAGCGCTACAAGGGCTTGGGTGAAATGAATCCGTCGCAGCTGTGGGAAACCACGATGGATGTAACCAACCGCATCCTGCTCAAGGTGCGTATCGAAGACACGATTGCCGCCGACGAGATTTTCACCACCCTGATGGGCGATGTCGTCGAACCGCGCCGCGCGTTCATCGAGAAGAATGCGCTGGGCGTGAAAAACCTGGACGTATAAAAGGCGCGGGGCTGCCTTCAAGAGGCAGCCCCGGCATGCCGGTAAAAACCCGCAGCTTCCCCCTGCTCCAAATAACATTTCAAATTCGAAACGAAATTTAGCCATGTCCACTCCAATGACGTTTTTCCCCTCTCGTATTCAGGAGGCCGTCGAGGCCGTTCCTGGAATTTCCCCCATCGTGGGCAACCGCGTGGAATTGCAACTGCTCACCACCCTGACCTGCAACCTGAAATGCACCTATTGCTCGCTCGGCGTGGGCGATATGGTCGGCTCACAGGGTGAGGTTTCCTATACCACCGAGGCGTTGGACGCCTTCATCAAGAAACATCTTTCCGAGCATGAAGTTTATGTCACCTTCTACGGTGGCGAACCAACCCTAAATCTCGATTTCATCAAGGAGATCATGGCGCGCTACCCCACCTTCCGCTTCCAGCTGCAGACCAATGGCACGCTGCTGGACAACTTGCCGGACAGCATCCTGACCAACCTCTCCAACATCCTGCTTTCCATCGACGGCGGCGAGGCGATCACCGATGGTTTCCGCGGACGCGGCGTGTACCGGCAGGTGGTCAAGAACACCGAGGCGGTGCGCGACCGGATGAAGGGCAGCTTCACGGCGCGCGTGACCTGGAGCAGCGAGGAGACCTCGTTCGAGGAACTGGACGAGCTGGCGAACACCTTCGATTACGTGTATTTCCAGTTCGTCGCCGGAGAAGGCACCTATACCCCCGCCGCGATGGAAAAGAAAAAAGCGGTGATCACGCAGTTGGTCGACAAGTTCTTCTCCTCCAGCGACAAGCTGTACCCGATCATCCCGATCATGGGGATCGTGCGCAACAAGGTGCTGCCGACGCGCGCCACCGAGTTGTATCACGGCAAGACCCAATGCCGCGTATCCACACATATCCTCAACGTGATGCCGGACGGCAAGATTTTCCCCTGCCCCGATATGATGTACGCGCCCGAGATGCTGCAGGGCGACGTGATCGCGAACTGGCTCAAACCCAGCCCGCTGCAGCCGCACCCCGACATGCCGTGCGACCGCTGCGAGGCGCAGCCCTGGTGCCGCGGCAATTGCATGAAAAACCTCTATCTCGCCTACGTGAAAAACGACCAGCGCTACCGCGACAACGTCGTCGACCCGATCTGCGACCTGGTCAGGTTCCTGGGCAGGGAAATAGACCGCCACGACCCGCTTGCCTGGTACGCGAAAGCCCCGCTGGACGTGCGCAAGACCCTGCGCGACTGCGAGATCTACGAATATGTGGAAATCATGCCCTGATGCGGTGACAATATGCGGCGACACCACGATTCGCCCGCAAAATGGATTTATAGAGGTTGCCCAAGATGAAATCGAACAAGCTCGCTCTAGCCGCCCTGCTGCTCTGGGTCATCACGATTGCCGTATTTGCCTGGTTCTTCATACGCGGGAACACCACGGCGGGAAGCGACGGAAGAACTGCGATCGTGTTACAGCCCGCCGAGCGCGACTTCGTCATGACCGAGATGCGCGGGCTGCTGGCCGCGACGCAGGAGATCATGGATGCCGGCAGCCAGAATGATACGCCGCGCATCGTCAAGGCGGCACGCGGCGCGGGCATGGCGGGTGCGGCGGACGTCAACCCGGCGCTGATGGTGAAGCTGCCGGTCGAATTCAAGAAGCTGGCCATGGGCATGCACGGCGACATGGATGAGATCGCCAAGGCCGGCGAAAGCGGCAAACCGGCGCCGGAGTTGCTGAAAATGACCTCCAATGCGCTGCAAAAATGCGTGGCCTGTCATGCCGCGTGGCAGATCAAGGCGGCAAATTAAGGTATAGAATTAGGCCAAACGCGTTTTAGGGTGTCTGCTTTACGTTAGGCCAATTTAAGGAGGTTCACTGTGAAAAAAACAATAACGCTTGCCACTGCTGTAATTACAGCATTTCTAACAGGATGTGCCGGGATGCAACAATTAAACGATCCTGCACTATCCAAGAATGATATTGATGTTGCGAATCTTCTTGCTCCGCGTCAGATACCGTATGAAATAAAAAGTGTGGATGGTGTTTCTGTTAGCTACAATTTGTTTTATGCAGCCAGTGGCAACATGGACGGATATAGAGCAACGCTAATCATCAGAAATGACACGGATCAAACAATTACTTTCAAGCCAGATTTGTTGTTTAAGGATGCAAGTGGATTCATCATTCAGCCATATAGCTATGGTGGGTTTGTCCAATTTGCGGCTGCGCTTGCAGGAACCTATGTTCCACCTGTTTCAAATTCTACAAACAACTCCTACTACAGCAGTGGGACTATAACCAGCAATACCGGTGAGCGTTACAACTATGCTGGCACAACAACTCAAAATAGCGGTGGATTTGCTGGCGGATTTGCCAGTGGATGGGCGAAGGGTATGGCGCAAAAAGCAGCCAATGACCAAGAGGAAGGGCGAGTCATGTTGCAATGGGCGAATAGTTTTTGGCTAAAGGATAGCTATACACTTCCGCCAAAATCTGCGGCATCTGGGGCGCTATTTTACCCCGCACCAAAACTGGGACAGTTGCCTATACAGTTCACCGTCTCACTAGGAAGCAGGAAATATGAATTCCTTACTGTATCTGCCGCAAAAAAATAAGCGCAAAAATATGGAGTCAGGTTTTGCAATCAAGCAACCAGCCTAACTCTGCTGTCTGCATTCGAGCGGGGCTGCGCAAAGCGTGCAGCCCCTTACCTCCGCGCTAGCCACTACAGAATGCGAGAGCAGATTGTTCAACTTATCGAACAAAAATTGACGCAGGCTTTGCGAGAAGTTGATATGCTCACGAATGAGCGCATACGCGCAGCATGGTCTGACATTAGTCCATCGCCGAGTTGCCCATCGGTAGGCGCAGTAATGAAGGCAATTCATCAAGCATTAGTCCACGGTTATCGAGAGCGCGAGCATGTGGCAAAGGAAGTTATCCATTCCACACTCACGCCAATTCACGCTGAATTGACGACCCGACTTGTCGAAGAAACAATGGCGTTGACCACTAAGGCATTCCCAAACGATACCTTTCTTACTCTCGCGCAACACACCCCGGATGTGTACCTACGGAGCAATGCTCCGTCAAACAAGTACGAGAAGAGTGTTTACTCGCTGGAATATGCTTTGTTAACCACTAGCGTGCATATTTCGGAGCATCGTGACCGCTCATTTCGCTAAGTCGTGACCAGCGATTTCGGTCTATCGTGACCGGCTGTTTCGCTAAGTCGTGACCGATTTTGGGCGTCGACCGAAATGAGCGGTCACGACTTAGCGAAATAAAAATCAGCAAAGAAGAGATGTTGCGCATGAACTAGGAGACCGCGCATCCTCCCGCGATTTTGGCGGGGGAATGAAATGCCGGTAAGACAAGTGTCCATGCGTAAAATCAAAGAATGCCTGCGTATGAAATGGTCGTGCGGACTCTCGCACGCCCAGATCGCCAAAGCCTTGGGGCTATCCAAGGGCGTGATCAGCAAATACGCCCAACTGGCCCTTGCGGCTGGCCTGGATTGGGATAAGGTTTTATCCCTCGATGAAACAGCACTACAGCACCTGCTCATCCCCGGCACCAAGCGTCACCGTGGCGCACGCCCTCTGCCTGACTGGGCAATCGTTCATCGCGAGATGCACAAGAAAGGCATCACGCTGCAATTGCTGTGGGAAGAGTATGTCGAAGCCCATAATGGGGTTGCCACCTACCGCTACACGCAGTTCTGCAGCCTGTACCACGACCATGCCGCCACGCTCAAACGCTCCATGCGCCAGATCCACCGCGCCGGCGAGAAACTGTTCATCGACTATGCCGGGCCCACCGTGCCGATCATCGATCAGCTCTCGGGCGAGATTAGTCAGGCGCACATCTTCGTCGCCGTGCTGGGCGCATCCAATTACACCTATGCGTGTGCCACGGCCAGAGAGACGCAGGCGGACTGGTTGCGCGGCTTGACGGGTGCGCTCCACTTCATCGGCGGCGTGCCGGAAATGATCGTGCCGGACTGCCCCAAAGCGCTGGTCACCGACGCCGACAGGTATGAACCGTTGATCAATCGCGTGGCACAAGACTGCGCGCGTCACTACGGCACGGTGATCCTGCCGGCGCGGCCGCGCCACCCCCAGGACAAGGCACTGGCCGAAGTCGGCGTGCAAATCGTCGAGCGCTGGATATTGGCCCGGTTACGCCGTCGCACCTTCTTCAGCCTGGCCGAACTCAATCAGGCCATCCGCCCGTTGCTGGATGACTTGAATCGCCGCCCTTTCCAGAAGAAGGATGGCTGCCGTGAAGAGTGGTTCCAGCTGCTGGATCGCCCCGTCCTTAAAGTGCTGCCGGCTCACCCTTACGAGATAGCGACCTTCAAATACTGCAAGGTCAACATCGACTATCACGTCGACATCGAAGGGCATTACTACAGCGTGCCGCACAGCCTGGTCAGACAGGAGCTGGAGGCGCGCATCACCTGCGCCACGGTGGAATTGCTGTTTCGCGGCAGCCGGGTTGCGTGCCATGCCAAAAGCACCAAGCGCGGGGCCCACACCACGGTTTCGGCGCACATGCCGGCGGCACACCGCGCGCATCTGGAATGGTCGCCGCAACGCTTGCTGGACTGGGGGCGTGACATCGGTCCGAACACCCATCGCATTGTGGATTACCAGTTGACCAGCAAACCGCATCCGGAGATGGGCTACCGGGCGTGCTTAGGGTTGCTATCGCTGGCACGCCAGTACGGCAGAGAACGGCTTGAGGCAGCGTGTGCCAGGGCGGTCTCGCTCGGCGCACCCAATCGCCGCTCGGTCGTCAATATCCTGAAGGCCGGACTGGACAGCAAACCACTGCCAGCCACTCCCAAAGAGCAACAAGCGGCACAAACCGACTGGATCTCCCCGCTCCATGGCAATGTGCGTGGCTCCAGTTATTACCACTGATCGCAGCACAACCCGAGAAAGGAAACATACGATGTTGGCACAACACACTATGACGCAATTAAAATCACTCAAGCTGGACGGCATGGCTCGCGCACTGGAGGAGCAACAGATCATGCCTGCCAGCCAGGAACTGGCGTTTGAAGACCGGCTGGGACTGCTGGTCGAGCGAGAAATCGTCTGGCGCGACAACCGGCGTCTGGAGCGGCTATTGCGCCAAGCCAAACTCAAACAGGCGCAAGCCTGCATGGAGGACATCGACTATCGCGGCAGTCGTGGATTGGACAAGCGGTTCATGGTCACGCTGGCCGGATGCGAGTGGATTCGGCGTCAGCAAAACGTGCTGCTGACCGGCCCCACCGGCGCGGGCAAGACATGGCTGGCTTGTGCGTTGGGAAATCAGGCCTGCAGGCAGGGTTTCTCGGTGATGTATGTGCGCGTGCCGCGCTTGCTGGAACAGTTGCGCATCGCGCACGGCGACGGGAGCTTTGGCAAGCTGCTGGCTCAGTTGGCCAGGATCGATGTGCTGCTATTGGATGACTGGGGACTGACGCCGCTGCAATCATCCGAACGGCATGACTTGCTGGAGCTGGTGGATGACCGGGTCAACGCACGTTCTACCATCATCACCAGTCAGTTGCCGGTGGAGCATTGGCACGCCTGGCTGAATGATCCCACGCTGGCGGATGCCATTCTCGACCGGCTGGTGCATGCATCACATCGCGTCGCGCTGAAGGGTGAATCGCTCAGAAAAAAACCCGCCGAAACCACTTTGACAGAATCTATCGTGACCGATTGAGGTAAAATCCAACCCCCGCGCAACATCCTTCAAATAGCGGTCACGATAGACCGAAACAGCTGGTCACGTTGAGCGAAATACGCACACTAGCGCTGCAAACATCGCGCGCCAATCTGTGGCAAACATTCAGACCTTACTCAATGAAATGCTGCTACACGAGGTCATCGCAAATCCGACTTGGTGGAAGCGCGCCCTGTCTGCCTTCTGGGAATTCGTTGCCGTTCCACTCGTAAAGTGGGTCTTCAGCATCATCTCTGCCGTTGCTATAGCCGCGCTTATATACGTTTTGGGCTTCAGGTCGTAACAACATTGGATACACGGTCTTACTGTAGTTCTGGCCTAACCCTGCATTCGAGAGGGACTCAGGACAGGCTTATTGACGCCCTACGAGTTGGTTTTGCTCTTAACCGTTTTCTTGGATGCAGCAGCTTTCTTCGCGGCAGGCTTGGCCGCCTTCGTAGCGGTTAGCTGCAAGCCAATAAACACAAGGCCTGCAGAGCAGGCCTTGTTATAACGTGCTATAGCCGCCCGGTAGAGGCGCGGCAAGGGTAAGGGTTAAGCCTTACTCTTGACCGCTTTCTTGGCCGCCGGCTTTTTTGCAGCCGGTTTCTTGGCGGCGGCCTTCTTCGCGGCTGGTTTAGCCACTTTTTCGGTGGCCGCTTTTTTGGTCGCTGGCTTGGCCACTTTGGGTTCGGCCTTGGCTGCTGCTTTTGCCTTGGGCTTGGTTGCTGTTTTGGCTTTAGCGGTCGGCTTCTTCGCCGACCTGGTCTTCCCTGTCCCGCCCTTCGCGGCCTTGGCGGCGATCAGCTCCAGCGCTTCTTCCAGCGTGATCTCGTCCGGTGATACGCCTTTCGGCAGCGTGGCGTTGATCTTGCCGTGGCGGGCGTAGGGGCCGTAACGGCCGCTGCAAATCTCGACGCTGGCCTTGTCGTCCGGATGATCGCCAAGTGTGCGCAACACGGTGTTGCCGTCCCTCGCCTGGGCCAGCAGTTCCACCGCGCGCTCCAGCCCGATATCGAAGATGCTGTCGCTGCGCGGGATGGACTTGAACTTGCCGTCGTGGCCGATATAGGGGCCGAAGCGGCCGATGTTGACAATGACTTTCTTGCCGGTTTCGGGGTGTGCGCCGAGCTCGCGCGGCAACGCCAGCAGCTTGAGCGCGCCGGCCAGGTCGGCCTGCTCCAGCGGCATTTCCTTCGGCCATGACACGCGCTTGGGCTTGATCTTCTCGCCTTTGACCGCCTCGCCGAGTTGCACGTAATGGCCGTACGGGCCGTGCAGCAGCAGCACGGGCTGGTTGGCTTCAGGGTGCACGCCCAGCTCCACTCTTGCCGAGGCGTCGTCCTGCGCTTCGCCGCTCAGGCTGCGTTTGTATTTGCACTCCGGGTAGTTGGTGCAGCTGATGAAGCTGCCGTATTTGCTGAGTTTTTTGGCGAGCGGTTTGCCGCATTCCGGACAGGCCTCGTCGATCAATTCCACCGGGCGGTCGATGCTGGCTTTTTCCTTGATGAGAACGGAAAAACCTTTCCAGAATTCATCCATCACGCCGATCCAGTCGCGTTTGCCCTCGGAAACTTCGTCCAGCTCGTCTTCGAGGTGGGCGGTGAAGCCGTAGTCGACATAGCGGGTGAAATGGTCGGTGAGGAAGCGCGTGACGACGCGCCCGACATCGGTCGGGACGAAGCGTTTCTTGTCTAAAATGGCGTATTCTCTGGCCTGCAGGGTGGAGATGATGGTGGCGTAAGTGGACGGCCGGCCGATGCCGTACTCTTCCAGCGACTTGACCAGGCTGGCTTCGGAATAGCGCGGCGGCGGCTGGGTGAAGTGCTGTTCGCCGTACAGCTTGTCGATAGGTATTACATCACCCTCGGCCAGCGGCGGCAGCTTGCCGCCCTCTTCTTCCTCGGCATCATCCACGTCTTCCATATACACGCCGATGAAGCCGGGGAATACCAGGGTCTGGCCGGAAGCGCGGAACAGCGTGGTGTCGCCGCCGAGGCGGATGTCCAGGCTGACCGTGTCGAAGCGCGCCGGCGCCATCTGGCACGCAAGTGTGCGCTTCCACACCATCTCGTAGAGGCGCGCCTGATCGGCGCTCAGGTGGTCGCGCAGGCTGTCCGGCGTGCGCAGGATCGAGGTCGGGCGGATCGCCTCGTGCGATTCCTGCGCGTTTTTGGCCTTGCTCTTGTAGGTCGGCTGTGTCGAAGGCAGATATTCCGAAGAGAAATTATCCTTGATGTAGTCGCGAATCTCCTGCACCGCCTCCTTCGCCAAGGACACCGAATCGGTACGCATGTAGGAGATCAGGCCGACGGTCTGGCCGCCGATGTCCACGCCTTCATACAGCGATTGCGCGGTGCGCATCGTGCGGTCGGCAGTCATGCCGAGTTTGCGCACGGCTTCCTGTTGCAGCGTGGAAGTGGTGAACGGCGCGGCGGCATAGCGCTGCTTGGCCTTCTTTTCGACGCGCACCACCTTGGGCGGCAGCTTGGCATCGCCGAGTTTGGCGTAAATCGCGCCGTATTCGGCCTGGCTGCCGATGCTGAGCTGCTCGAGCTTCTTGCCCTGATACTGGAACAGTTTGGCGCTAAACGGCTGATGATCCTTGTGGCTGTCCAGATGTACGCTCCAGTATTCCTGGCTTTTGAACGCCTCGATCTCCAGTTCGCGCTCGACGATCATGCGCAACGCGGGGCTCTGCACGCGGCCTGCGGACAGTCCCGGGCGGATCTTGCGCCACAGCAACGGCGACAGGTTGAATCCGACCAGATAGTCCAGCGCGCGCCGCGCCTGTTGCGCATTCACCAGCGGCATTGAGATTTCGCGAGGGTGAGCGACCGCTTCGCGGACCGCCGACTGGGTGATTTCATAGAACACCACGCGCTGCATGTTCTTGTTCTTCAGGCCGCGCTTGGCCTTGAGCAGCTCGGAGATATGCCACGCGATCGCCTCCCCTTCGCGGTCCGGATCGGGTGCCAGCAGGATGTTGTCGGCTTCGGCGGCGGCTTTCGCAATCGCATCGACATGCTTGCTGTTGCGCGCGATGGTCTCGTACTGCATCGCGAAATTGTTCTCGGTATCGACCGCGCCGGTCTTGGGAACCAGGTCGCGCACATGGCCGAATGAGGCGAGGACTTCAAAATCCTTGCCCAGATATTTTTTAAGGGTCTTGGCCTTGGCCGGGGATTCGACGATCAGGAGGTTGGTTGCCATGCGGGGTGATTGAGGCTCAATGTAGTTGTGCTGAATTTAACGGGGTGAGCAGTTCCTCGACCAACAGCGGATCGAGATTCTGATGGCGGTTCCACAATACCATCAGCATGATCAGCTTGAGCTTGTCCAGCCCGAGATTATCCTGTTGCAGCGCGACGGCGCGGTCGAGGATCATCTCGCGCTCGACGGCGGAGATCATGTGTTGCTGCTCGGCGAATAGCAGGAATTGGCGCGCCTCGAAGCCGATGCGCTGCAGTTCAAGTTCGGCAAAATGACGCATGCCGGCATGTTCGAGGCTGGCCGGATAATTGTCCGGATTTTGTTGTTTCAGCGCGGACAGCCAGGTCAGCGCCTCGTCGATTTCTTCGCCCTCGAAGCCGGCGGCGGAAAGTTTGCGCGACAGTTTGTCCGGCTCCGGATAACTGCCCGCGTCGAAGTAGCTTTCAAACAAGTACATCAAAATTTCGAACATGATTAGCGTGGTTTTAGTGGATACGTTGGTACAGGCCGCCGGGTAACGCACTGATGCGCCCCTCCAGTTCGAGCGTCAACAGCATGGCGGATAGCTCGGCTATCGTCAAGCCGCTGCGTTTGCCGAGGGTGTCCAGATCGACCGGATCGAAGCCGAGATGCCCGAACAGCGCAGAATTCAAATCTTGCGCATCCGTATCCTGTGTAGCCGGGCCTTGTGTATCAGGGTCTGGCATATCGGGGTGGCGCGCGGCTGCGACAATCAGGCCGCCCAATTCCTCGAGAATATCCTGCGCGGTCTCGACCAGTTTCGCGCCTTGCTTGAGCAACGCGTGGCAACCCTTGCTTTGCGGCGCGTGGATCGAACCTGGGATGGCGAACACGTCCCTGCCCTGCTCCAGCGCCAGCCGCGCGGTGATCAGCGAGCCGCTTTGCAGCGACGCTTCCACCACCAGGCAGCCGGCGCTCATGCCGCTGATGATGCGGTTGCGGCGCGGGAAGTTGGCGGCCAGCGGCGGCGTACCGAGCGGGAATTCCGAGATCAGCGCGCCCTGGCTGGCGAGCGCATGGGCAAGGTCGCGGTTCGCGGCGGGATAGACCTTGTCCAGCCCGGTGCCGACCACACCGATGCTGCTTCCGCAATTGTTTCCTTGGCAGCGCAAGGCGCCGCGATGCGCGGCGGCGTCGATGCCGTGCGCCATGCCGCTGATGACGCACAACCCGGCGTCGCTCAGCGCTTTGGCAAACGCTTCGGCGTTGTGGATGCCCTGCGGGGTGGCATTGCGGCTGCCGACTACGGCCAGCGCGGAACGGTTGAGCAGGTCGAGCCGTCCCTTCACATACAGCAGCAGCGGCGGGTCGGGAATGTTCAGCAGGGCTTGCGGGTAGTCGCTGTCGGCGAGGGTGACGACGCGGTTATTGCCGTCTTCCAGCCAGGCCAGCGTTGGATCGAGGGCGTCTTCGGCGATGCCCTTGCCGATCTCGGCGGCGATCTCGGCTTTGACGACAGACCTGAGCGAAGCGGCGGAGGCGGCGAAAACCGCCTCGGGCGAACCGAATTCCTTCAGCAGGCGGCGCGCGCCTTCGCCGCCCAGACCGCGCGTCAGACTGAGCGCCAGCCAGGCTTTGAGTGAAGCATCGGGAACCACGCTCGCTGCGTTCTGCGAAGGTTTTTTAAGGGGTTTGCGCGCGATCCAGCAGCTGCACCGGCAGGCGGGTTTGCATCACCAGCGCGTACGCCACCTTGTCGAACACGCGGAACACGAACACCAGGCCATAGCGTTCATCCGGCAGGGTGAATTTTTCGCCTTCATTCTTCACCTCCTCGCCCTTGCGGTACAGGGCCAGCACATGGCCGCTTTCCAGTCCGTCGCGTGCGCCCTTGCTCAGGGTGATGACGGTATTTTGCCCGGCCTGCGAAACGCCGCCGTACACCGAAATGACGCGTGCGGAAATATTGCCGCCGGGCGCGCGCGGCAGGTAGGCGTTGACGGCAGCGCCGGAAGGGGCGACCAGGCGGTCGCCTTGATTGATTTCCTGAACGGAGCGGGTGATCGCGACGGTGCTGACATCCGCAAAATCGGTCACTTCGGCATTGCCCAGATAGATCGCTTCGATACCCAGCGCTTCCTCGGTGTCGGGGTCGGTGAACGTTTTGCCCGGGCGATAAATCTGCCACTTTGTGCCTTTGTCCGCGGACAGGCCTTTCACGAAGCCGATATCGTGGGCGCCGAGTATCACGCGGCCTTCGCGCGCGCCGACCAGCGTCGGCGCATCCTTCAATGCGCCCTCTTCAATGACCAGCGGCTGGCTTAAAAACGGCGCGATGGCGCTGGCGGGAATGCTCGGGATGGCATCGTGCGCGCTGTGGCCTGCGCGCACTTTGGGCGATAACTTGACAACACTGCCGCCGGCCTGACCAATGCGCAATGCGCCGCTGGCGCGATCCAGGATGATCACGTCGCCCGGATAAATCCAGTGCGGATCCTTGATGGTGTCCCTGTTCATGCCCCAGATATACGGCCATCTCCACGGATCCTTGAAGAACTTGCCGGAGATGTCCCACAGCGTATCGCCTTTGACAACCACATGCCGGTCAGGCGCATTGCTGCGAAGTTCCGGGCGGGTATCAGGCTGGGCAGCAAAGGCCAAGATGGGCAACAAAAAGCAAATCAGCGATATAATCTTGCGCATGGAAAACTCCGGCAGAATCAATATAAAGGGCACGCAATGCTGCTGCGTTGCATTAAATTCTGCATCCAGTCATATAAATAAGCAAGCATTTATGGAACGCATATGGCAATCCTGAAAATTTTGCAGTATCCCGATGAGCGGCTGCACAAGGTCGCCAGAAAGGTTGAGCGGGTCGACGAGGCCACCCGCAGGTTGGCGCGAGACATGGCGGAGACCATGTATGCCGCGCCTGGAGTCGGCTTGGCGGCGACGCAAGTGGATATGCATATCCAGGTCATCGTGGTGGACGTTTCCGAGACGCACAATCAGTTGAAAATATTCATCAATCCGGAAATCATCGCCTTCAGCGGCGAAGAGGAAAGCGAGGAAGGTTGTCTGTCGGTGCCGGGCATTTATGAAAAGGTGCGCCGCGCGGAAAAAGTGACGGTGCGCGCGCTCGATGAAAAAGGCGAGCCGTTTACGCTGGAGGCGGAAGGATATCTGGCGGTCTGCATCCAGCATGAGATAGACCACTTGCGCGGCAAGGTGTTTGTCGAATATCTGTCGCAGCTCAAGCAAATCAGGCTTCGCGCCAAGCTGAAGAAACGCTTGCGCGAAACAATGTAATGAACGTTTTATTGAAAACAGTGCTTAGCCACGGATTAACACGGATATTCACGGATTATCAATGGATGGCTGGTTACGTAGGCTGGATGAGCGCAGCGTTATTTGGCGTAATGGGCGGGATGCCCCAACGAACAGTGGTAGGCGCTTTTCTTTTTTGCCCTACGAATAACCCGGTTTAATCCGTGTTTATCGGTGTTAATCCGTGGCTAATATCTCTCCCAAATTGAAAATCATCTTTGCAGGTACCCCGCAATTTGCGGCTAGCGCGTTGGCCGCGCTGCTCGGGGAGCACCAGGTTGTCGCGGTGCTGACCCAGCCGGATCGTCCATCCGGGCGCGGCATGCTTCTGACCCCCAGCCCGGTGAAGCAGCTCGCGCTGCAACACGGCTTGGCCGTGTTACAACCCACTACATTGAGAACGGAAGAAGCGCAGCACGCGATTGCCGCATTGGATGCCGATGTGATGGTGGTCGCCGCTTATGGGCTGATTCTGCCGAAGGCCGTGCTGCAACTGCCGCGCTACGGCTGCCTGAATATCCACGCTTCGCTGCTGCCGCGCTGGCGCGGGGCCGCGCCGATACCGCGCGCGATTCTGGCGGGCGACAGCGAAACCGGCATCACCATCATGCAGATGGACGAGGGGCTGGATACCGGCGACATGCTGTTGCGCCGGATTTGCCCGATTGCGCCAGACGACACGGCGCAAACCCTGCATGACAAGCTGGCCGGAATCGGCGCGGACAGCATACTCGAAGCCTTGCGCCTGTTGCAGGAGCATCGCCTGACGCCGGTCAAACAGGACAATGACGTGGCGACTTACGCCGCCAAGCTGCTCAAGAGCGAGGCGCAGATCGACTGGCGACAGGATGCGCGGCAGATCGAACGGGCGGTGCGTGCATTTAACCCCTTCCCGATGTGTCATGCCGGCTTCAACGGGGTGGCGATAAAAATCTGGCAGGCCGGGCTTTGCGCCGGCGAACATGGCGAGCCGGGCAAGGTGCTGGCGGCGGACAAACAGGGCATCATCGTCGCCTGCGGCAAGGATGCGCTGCGCCTGGAAGTGCTGCAACGCCCCGGCGGCAAGGCGCAGCCTGCCGCACAGTTTTTACAAGCCGTGCCGGTCAAGGCCGGCGATAACTTCTTGGTAAGCTAAATGCACAACATACAACTCGCCGCCGGCCAAATCGTGCAGCAGGTGCTGGCGGACGGGCGCAACCTCAATCAGGTGCTGGAGGAGTCGCTGCGCAGAAAATCGGCATGGACTCCGGCACAGCGCGCGGCCCTGCAGGATCTGAGCTACGGCACGTTGCGTTATTACGGCCAGTTGCGCACGCTGTTAGGCCTGTTGCTGCATAAGCCGATGCTGGATCAGCGTATCTACCATGTGCTGCTGGTGGCGCTGTACCAGCTGCAATACAGCAAGGCCGCGCAGCATGCCGTGGTCGATCATGCGGTGCGCTCCGCTCAAATGCTGAACGTGAAAGTCAGCGGTCTGGTGAACGCGATCCTGCGCAATTTCCTGCGCAGCCGGGACGCGTTGCTGGAACAGGCCGCGCAGCGCGCGGAAGGGAGGTACAGTTATCCGCAGTGGTGGATCGACGAGCTGCAGGCGCAGTATGGCGAGCGCAGCGCGGCGATACTGACGGCGGGCAATCTGCATCCGCCGATGACATTGCGTGTCAATCGGCGGCGCGGTACGACGGCGGATTATCTGGCACTGCTGTCTCAGCAAGATGGGGAGCAACAAAATTTTCCTGCCCGCCTGATCGAGAATGGTTTGATCGGGTTTGGCGCGCTGCAACTGGACAAGCCGGTGCCGGTGGATAGGCTGCCGGGGTTTTTTGCCGGGCTGGTTTCGGTACAGGATGCCGGCGCGCAATACGCCGCGCGCCTGCTGGATGTTCGCGACGGCATGCGCGTGCTGGATGCCTGCGCCGCACCGGGCGGCAAGACCGCGCATATACTGGAATGCGCACAAGTGGAAATGGTGGCGGTCGACAAGGACGAGAAACGTCTGCAGCGCGTCGCGGAAAATTTGCAGCGCCTGGAATTGTCCGCGCAACTGCTGGTCGGGGATGCCGCCGAGCCGGAGAAGTGGTGGGATGGCCGGGCATTCGACCGGATTCTCGCCGACGTCCCCTGCTCCGCCAGCGGTGTGGTGCGCCGCCATCCCGACATCAAGTGGCTGCGCCGCCGCACGGATATCGCCGGTTTTGCTGCGCAACAGCTCGATATATTGCGCGCGTTGTGGCCGCTGCTGGCGCCCGAGGGTAAATTGCTCTACGCTACCTGCTCGGTTTTCCGGCAGGAGAATGAACAGGTCGTCGCGGCGTTCCTGGCGCAACAGCCGGATGCGCGGCGATTGCCGATAGCATTGCCGGAAAGCGGCAATGGACAGATATTGCCCAACGATCAGCATGACGGATTCTTTTATGCATTGCTGCACAAAATTTAGCTTGTTTGGTTTATTGCAGCGCAGCGCGGACTTGTTGTTGCGCAGTGTATTGCTCGTCTGGCTGTTTGCCGCAACGGCTTATGCGGAGGGTGTTTCCGTCAACAAGGCGGAGGCGCGGCTCGGCGAGAATGGCTACCAGCTTTCCGCCAGTTACGACATCAATCTGACTTTTGCGGCACAGCAGGCTTTGACGCGCGGCATCCCGCTGTATTTTGTGGGCGAATTTTCCCTGACGCGCTCGCGCTGGTATTGGCTGGACGAAGAAATATTTCAGGGCGAACAGACCGTCAAGCTTTCCTACAATGTGCTGACGCGGCAGTACCGGCTTTCGCGTGGCGCGCTGTTCCAGAATTTTGCCAGCTTCGAAGACGCGCTGAACATCCTGGCCAGACAAAGCTCGGCAACCATTCCTGCCGAATTGATGAAAAAGGACGGCAACTATACGGCGGCGGCGCGCCTCCGCCTGGATATCGCGCAACTGCCGCTGCCGCTGCAGGTAAACGCATTGACCGGCAAGGATTGGGCGCTCAACTCAGACTGGTATCGCTGGATAATCCGCCCGGCGGAAATTACCGTGCGCGGCGAAGGCAAGGCGGAGTGACCGTACGGTGAAATACCTGAATCTCATCAGTATCGTCGTCGGCGCTATGTTGCTGTATCTGCTATCCAGCAGCAGTACCAATACCAGTGTGTTTTCCATCAATTATTACGTGCTACTCGGGCTGACCGGCCTGTTCGCGTTGAGTCTGGCGGGGCTGGTCGGCTATCAGCTGATGCGCTTGCGCAGCAAGCTCAGGAACAAGGTTTTTGGCGCCAGGCTCACGTTGCGCCTGGTGGTTTTTTTCACGCTGATCGCCGTTCTGCCCGGTATGCTGGTCTATGTGGTGTCGGTGAATTTCCTGGGCAAAAGCATCGAGTCGTGGTTCGACGTGCGCGTCGAAAAGGCGCTGGAGGGCGGACTCAACCTCGGCAGGAGCGGCCTCGACAACAGCCTGAAGGAGCTGACCAAAAAGACCCAGTTCATCGCTTTATTGATTGCGGAGAAACAGCCGGGGCAATATCAGCGCGCACTGGATCAGTTGATAGATGTCAGTGTGGAACAGGAGGCGGCATTGTTTACCGCGAAGGGGAATGTGGTCGCCTTTTCCTCCAGCGGCAAGGTGCTGTTGCCGGAAATGCCCGATGGCGATTTGCTGCGTTCGGCCATGGACAAGGGCGAGTATGCGGTGATCGACACCTTGCCGAACAAAGGGTTGATGTTGCGTGCGCTGGTGAGGGTGAACTCCAATACGCATGCGGGAGGGCAATACGTGCTGCAATTCACCCAGCCGGTGCCGAAACAGATCGAAGCGGATGCCGAGACCGTGCAGGCGGTGTATCGCGATTATCAGGAACTGACGCTGTCGCGCCTCGGATTGAAACGGCTGTACGCGATCACCCTGACGCTGTCGCTATTGGTGGTGCTGTTGACGGCGGTATCGGCGGCGTTTTTCATCAGCGAGCGGCTGGGCTCCTCGCTGGAAGCGCTCGCGGAAGGCACGCGCGCGGTGGCGCAGGGCGACTTCACCGGCCAGTACCCGATACAAAGCAGCGACGAGCTGGGCGCGCTGACCGGCCTGTTCAACCAGATGACGCAGCAGCTGCATGAGGCGAAGCTGGCCAGCGAACAGCAACGGCGCGAGGTGGAAAGCGCAAAAGGCTATCTGGAAAGCGTGCTGACCCACCTGTCTTCCGGCGTGCTGGCGCTGGACAATGAATTGCGCCTGCGTTCGGTGAACACCAGCGCGGTGCAAATTCTCGCCGTGCCGTTGCAGGAAATGCAGCGCATGACGCTGAACCAAATCGCCGAAAAGCACAGCCTGCTGAGGCCGTTCTGCCATACCATCATGGAGGCCTTTGGCGATGCGACCAACTGCGAATGGCAGCGGCAGATAGAGCGCATGAGCAAAAACGGCAACCAGATTTTGCTGATGCGCGGCACGCGCCTGCCGCAGGGCGGGGATGCTGGCTATGTGGTCGTGTTCGACGATGTCAGCCATCTGTTGAAGGCGGAGCGGCAGGCGGCATGGGGCGAGGTGGCGCGCCGTCTCGCGCATGAAATCAAGAATCCGCTCACGCCGATCCAGCTTTCGGCGGAGCGTCTGCAGCACAAACTTGGCGGCAAGCTTGCTGAAGAGGACGCGCAACTGCTGCAGCGCGCCACGCAAACCATCGTCAGCCAGGTCGGCGCGATGAAAAACATGGTGAGCGATTTTGCCGATTACGCGCGCGGCCCGTCATTGAAGCTGGCGCGCCTGGATATGCACCAATTGGTCAGGGAAGTGCTGGGCTTATATGAGGCGAACGCCGCCGCTATCGCGCTGAAACTGGAAGCGTCACGCAGTGAAGTCAATGGCGACGCAACCCGCCTGCGCCAGGTCATTCATAACCTGTTGCAGAATGCGCAGGACGCGTTGCAGAGTGTCGCGCAGCCGCAAATCACGCTGAGCACCACGCTGCATCAGGGAGAGATTCAACTGCATGTCGAGGATAATGGCGCAGGCTTTCCGGAGAGCGTGCTGTCGCGCGCCTTCGAGCCGTACATGACGACCAAGACCAAAGGCACCGGGCTGGGGCTGGCAATCGTGAAAAAAATAGTGGAAGAGCATGGCGGGCATATCGCCATTGAAAATAACGCAAGCGGCGGAGCGCGTGTCAATATACGCCTGCCGCTGGCCGAGGAGACGTAATGTCAAGCAAGCAAATATTGGTGGTGGATGATGAAATCGGCATCCGCGAATTGCTGTCGGAAATCCTGTATGACGAGGGTTACCAGGTGCATCTGGCGGAAAATGCCGCCGAGGCGCGCGCTTTCCGCAACGAGCGCGAGCCGGATATGGTGCTGCTCGACATCTGGATGCCGGATACCGACGGCGTGACCCTGCTCAGGGAATGGGTCGAGCAGGACTTGCTGACCATGCCGGTGGTGATGATGTCGGGCCACGGCACCATCGAGACCGCAGTCGAGGCGACGCGCATCGGCGCCGTGGATTTCCTGGAAAAACCCATCGCGCTGCAAAAGCTGCTCAGCACCATCGCCAAAGCGATCAAGGAGGGCGCGCCCAAGCCGCAGGCTCAGCCTACCGAAGCGCAAAGCCAGAAAATCACCCTGGATATTGACGGGAGGACGCAGCATTTTTCCCTGCCGCTGGATTTGCCGTTGCGCGAGGCGCGCGAGCATTTCGATGCGCTTTACTTCGATTACCATTTGCGGAAAGAGGCCGGCAATGTCATGCGGGTAGCCGAAAAGGTCGGTCTGGAGCGCACCCATCTTTACCGCAAACTCAAGCAATTGGGCATTAAATTCCTCAAAAAGGGCGGCGAAAACGAATCACAGTAGGAAGCCGCATCGGTGCTGCGGTATAATTGCCAGCTTGAACGGATTCCCATAACCAACACACAGAATATTCTGGAGACAACAGAAAATGGCTGCGACACGCAACATCACCCCCCCCAAATTTAACGACATTACCGGCGCGATCCGGATGCTGGCAGTGGATGCCGTGCAAAAAGCGAATTCCGGCCACCCGGGCGCGCCGATGGGCATGGCGGAAATCGCCGATGTGTTGTGGAACCGCCATCTGCGCCACAACCCGGCCAATCCGAAGTGGCCCGACCGCGACCGTTTCATCCTGTCCAACGGCCACGGTTCGATGCTGGTTTACGCATTGCTGCATTTGTCCGGCTACGATCTGCCGATGGACGAGTTGAAGCGTTTCCGCCAGATGCATTCCAAGACTCCCGGCCATCCGGAATATGGCTATACGCCGGGCGTGGAAACCACCGGTGGCCCGCTCGGCCAGGGGATCACCAACGCGGTGGGCATGGCGATGGCGGAAAAGCTGCTGGCCGCGGAATTCAACAAGCCGGGCCACGAGATCGTCAACCATCACACCTATGTGTTCATGGGCGACGGCTGCATGATGGAGGGGATCTCGCACGAAGCCTGTGCGCTCGCCGGCACCTGGGGCCTGGGCAAGCTGATCGCGTTCTGGGACGACAACGACATCTCGATCGACGGCCATGTGGATGGCTGGTTTACCGACGACACGCCGAAGCGTTTCGAGGCCTACGGCTGGCATGTGATTGCCAATGTGCAAGGTCATGATTCCGCTGCAATCGACGCCGCGATCAACGCCGCCAAGGCCGTCACCGACAAACCGACGCTGATCTGCTGCAAGACCATCATCGGCGCGGGTTCTCCCAACAAGTCAGGCACTCATGATGTGCACGGCGCCGCGCTGGGCGATGCTGAAGTGGCCGCGACGCGCGAACACATCGGCTGGAAATATCCGCCGTTTGAAATCCCGGCGCATGTCTATGAAGCCTGGGATGCGCGCACCAAGGGCGCAGGCCTGGAAAAACTGTGGAACAACAAGTTTGTCGAGTATCACACTGCGTTCCCGAAAGAAGCTGCCGAATTCGTGCGCCGCATCAAGGGGGAATTGCCGTTCAACTGGCCGGCTCATATTGACGGGGTAATCGCTGGAATTAACGAAAAGGCCGAAACTATTGCGACGCGCAAGGCTTCGCAAAACGCCATCAACGCGCTGGCTCCGGCATTGCCGGAATTCCTCGGCGGCTCGGCCGACCTGACCGGCTCCAACCTGACCAACTGGACAGGCTGCAAGCATATCCGCGGCAAGAGCACCGGCAACTACATCAGCTACGGCGTGCGCGAATTCGGCATGGCGCACATCATGAACGGCATGGCGTTGCATGGCGGTTTCCTGCCGTTCGGCGGCACTTTCCTGATGTTCTCGGAATATGCGCGCAATGCGTTGCGCATGTCCGCCTTGATGAAGCAGCGCGTGATCTATGTGTTCACCCACGACTCCATCGGCCTGGGCGAAGACGGCCCGACGCACCAGCCGGTCGAGCAAACTGCCACGCTGCGCTATATCCCCAACATGGAAGTGTGGCGTCCGTGCGACACGGTTGAATCCGTTGTCGCCTGGGCCGCCGCCGTCGAGCGCAAAGACGGCCCAAGCAGCCTGGTTTTCAGCCGCCAGAACCTGGCATTCCAGAAGCGCGATACGGTGCAAATCGCCAGCATCCGCAGGGGTGCTTACGTGTTGTCCGAAGCCAGGGGCGGCGAGCTGCAGGCAATCATTATCGCAACGGGCTCGGAGGTATCGTTGGCATTGGAAGCGCAAAAAACACTGGCTGCCGAAGGCATCAACGTGCGCGTGGTGTCGATGCCATCCACCAACGTGTTCGACAAGCAGGATCAGGCTTACCGAGACAGCGTATTGCTCAAGGGGGTAAAGCGCGTCGCAGTCGAAGCGGGTGTGACCGGCGGCTGGTACAAGTATGTCGGGCTGGACGGCGCGGTGGTCGGGATGGATTGCTTCGGCGAATCCGCCCCGGCGCCGGAGCTGTTCAAGCACTTCGGCATCACCACCGCCAACGTGGTGGCGGCAGTGAAAAAAGTTATTGGCGCATGAAATGGCGCGAGCCTATTGCGACAGCATAAATTCTTAACTATTAAATCAGGAGAAAAAAATGACAATTCGTGTTGGTATTAACGGATTTGGTCGCATCGGGCGCATGGTGTTCCGCGCGGCGGTGCAGGATTTCGCTGACATCGAGATTGTCGGCATCAATGATCTGCTCGAGCCGGACTATCTGGCCTATATGCTGCGCTACGATTCCGTGCATGGCCGCTTCAAGGGCAGCATTTCCGTCGAGGGCAACACCCTGGTCGTCAACGGCAGGAAGATCCGCCTGACCGCTATCAAGGACCCTGCCGAGCTGAAATGGAACGAAGTGGGTGCCGATATCGTGGTCGAGTCTACCGGCCTGTTCATCACCAGGGAAACCGCTGAAAAGCATATCGCCGCAGGCGCGAAGAAGGTCATTTTGTCGGCGCCGAGCAAGGATGACACGCCGATGTTCGTGTACGGCGTGAATGACAAGACCTATGCCGGCCAGACCATCATTTCCAACGCTTCCTGCACCACCAACTGCCTGGCGCCCGTCGCCAAGGTGCTGAACGACAACTGGGGCATCAAGCGCGGCCTGATGACCACGGTGCATGCCGCCACCGCCACCCAGAAGACCGTCGACGGGCCGTCCAACAAGGATTGGCGCGGCGGCCGCGGCATCCTCGAAAACATCATCCCGTCCTCGACCGGCGCCGCCAAGGCCGTCGGCAAGGTGATCCCCGAGCTGAACAAGAAGCTCACCGGCATGGCCTTCCGTGTGCCGACTTCGGATGTGTCCGTGGTCGACCTCACCGTGGAGCTGAACAAGGAAACCACCTACGCCGACATCTGCGCCGCGATGCAGGCCGCATCCCAGGGTGCGATGAAGGGTGTGCTCGGTTACACCACCGATAAGGTGGTCTCCACCGATTTCCGCGGCGAGAGCTGCACCTCGGTGTTCGATGCCGACGCGGGTATGGCTCTGGACGGCACTTTCGTCAAGATCGTGTCCTGGTACGACAACGAATGGGGCTACTCCAGCAAGGTGCTGGAAATGGTTCGCGTCATCGCTAAATAATAGGGAGTGGGGAGTAGGAAGTGGAAAGTGGGTTTTACGCTTCCCACTGAGGCACGAAGTGCCGTTCCACTTCCCACTCACCACTTCCCGCTTTTCATGGAGTAGAAAATGTCCATAATGAAAATGACCAATATGGCCCTCTTTGGCAAGCGCGTCCTGATCCGTTCGGATCTCAACGTGCCCGTCAAGGACGGCAAGGTAACTTCCGATGCGCGCATCACCGCGTCGATGGCGACGATCAATTTCGCGTTGAAGGCCGGCGCGCGCGTGATGGTGACCTCGCATCTGGGACGTCCGGAAGAAGGCGTTTATTCCGAAGAAAATTCGCTCAAGCCGGTTGCCAATATCATCGCCAACAAGCTGGGCAAGCCGGTGCGCCTGATCAAGGACTGGGTGGGCGGCGGCTTCGATGTTGCCGAGGGCGAGCTGGTGTTGCTGGAGAACTGCCGCTTCAACAAGGGCGAGAAGAAGAACGCCGAAGAGACCGCGAGGAAATACGCCGCCTTGTGCGACGTGTTCGTGATGGATGCTTTCGGCACCGCGCATCGCGCCGAAGCGTCGACCTACGGCGTGGCGAAGTACGCGCCGGTCGCGGCGGCCGGCATCCTGCTGACCGAGGAGCTGGACGCGCTGTCCAAGGCGCTGCTCGACCCTGCACGCCCGATGGTCGCCATCGTCGGCGGCAGCAAGGTATCGACAAAACTAACGGTGCTGGAATCGCTGTCCGACAAGTGCGAACAACTGGTGGTCGGCGGCGGCATTGCCAACACCTTCCTCAAGGCCGCAGGCAGGAATGTCGGCAAGTCGCTGTGCGAGGACGATCTGGTGCCGACCGCGCAGGCCTTGATCGAAAAAATGAAACAACGCGGCGCTGGCGTTCCCATTGCCGTGGACGTGGTGGTCGGCAAGAAGTTCGATGCCAACGAGCCGGCCGTGCTGAAGGATACCGCCGAGGTGGACGACGACGACATGATCTTCGACATCGGTCCGAAGTCCGCACAAGAAATAGCCGACATCATCATGAAGGCGGGCACGGTGGTTTGGAACGGCCCGGTCGGGGTGTTCGAGTTCGACCAGTTCGGCGAAGGCACCAGGAAGATCGCGACGGCGATCGCGGAAACCCAGGCGTTCACGCTGGCGGGCGGCGGCGACACCATCGCCGCGATCCAGAAGTACGGCATCTATGACAAGGTGTCCTACATCTCGACTGCGGGCGGCGCTTTCCTGGAATTCCTCGAAGGCAAGAAATTGCCGGCGGTGGAAATCCTGGAACAGCGTGCGGTACAGAATATGGGAGAAGGTTGCGGCAGCGGTTGCAGCTGCAAATGACCCATCATGCTGCGTAGAACCAAAATAGTCGCAACGCTGGGCCCCGCTTCGAGCGACCAGAAAGTTCTCGAGCAGATGATCCGTGCCGGAGTCGACCTGGTGCGCATGAATTTCTCGCATGGCTCGGTGCAGGATCATGTGAAGCGTGCCGAAACGGTGCGCGCGGCAGCGGCAGTGGTAGGCCGCACCGTGGGCATCCTGGCCGACCTGCAAGGCCCGAAGATCCGCGTGCGCAAATTTGAGAACGGCAAGATCGTCCTGAACAAGGACGACATTTTCATTCTCGATGCCGCGCTGGACGGATTGGGCAACCAGCAGCGCGTCGGGCTGGACTACAAGGACTTGCCCAGGGATGTCAGCAAGGGTTCGGTGCTGTTGCTCAACGACGGCATGCTCGAATTCGATGTCGTCGAAGTCAAAGGCCCGGAGGTGATTTGCCGGGTGGTGCGCGGCGGCGTGCTGTCGAACAACAAGGGCCTCAACCGCAAAGGCGGCGGCCTGACCGCGCCGGCGCTGACCGACAAGGACAAGGAAGACATCAAGACCGCCGCGCTGATCAGGGCGGACTACCTGGCGGTGTCGTTCCCGCGCAACGGCGACGACATGCGTCTGGCGCGCGAGCTGATGCATGCGGCGGGCGGCAGGAGTCTGCTGATGGCCAAGATCGAGCGCGCCGAAGCGATTCCGGCGCTGGGCGAAATCATCGAGGCGTCCGACGCCATCATGGTGGCGCGCGGCGATTTGAGCGTGGAAGTCGGCGATGCGGCGGTGCCCGGCCTGCAAAAACGCATGATCAAGATGGCCCGTGCGAAAAATCGCCTGGTGATCACCGCCACGCAAATGATGGAGTCGATGATCACAGCGCCTATTCCAACAAGGGCGGAAGTTTCCGATGTGGCCAACGCCGTGCTGGACGGCACCGATGCGGTGATGCTCTCGGCGGAAACGGCGGTCGGCGACTACCCGGTGGAAACCATCGAAGCGATGGCGCGCATCTGCCTCAAGGCCGAGCAGGAGGTGGAAGAGAGTGTGTTCGACCGCCGCGTCGTGCAGCAGAAATTCACGCGCATCGACCAGTCGATTGCGATGTCCGCGCTGTTCGCCGCGTCGCATTTCAAGGTCAAGGCCATCATCGCCTTGACCCAGTCCGGCTCGACCCCGTTGTGGATGTCGCGCCTGAATGCCGGCGTGCCGATTTTCGCGCTGACTCCGGTGCCGGAAACCTTGAGCAAGGTGACTTTATTTAGCGGCGTGCATCCGATCGCGTTCCATTCCAAGGCAAGAGGGCAGGCAGAAGAATGGCAACAGATCGAGGCAACGCTGCTGGGACTGGGCCTGGTGAAGGACGGCGACATGGTGGTGTTGACCATCGGTGAAGCGATGGGCAAGTCGGGACACACTAATACCATGAAAATTATGCGCGTCGGGGACCATCGCAAAACATGAAATTGTAGGGACACGGCGCGCCGTGTTCCTACTGTAATTAATTTTATCAGGAGAAACAAATGGCACTCGTATCCTTACGTCAACTTCTCGACCATGCGGCGGAACACAGCTACGGCTTGCCCGCCTTCAACGTGAACAACCTGGAACAGGTCAAGGCGATCATGGAAGCGGCTGACGAAACCAACAGCCCGGTGATCATGCAAGGCTCCGCCGGCGCGCGCAAGTATGCCGGGGAAGCGTTTTTGCGCCACCTCATCGAGGCCGCCGTGGAAGCCTATCCGCACATTCCGGTGGTGATGCATCAGGATCACGGCGCCTCGCCCGCGATCTGCATCCAGGCCATCAAGTCCGGCTTCTCCAGCGTGATGATGGACGGCTCGCTGATGACCGACGGCAAGACGCCGTCCAGCTTTGAATACAACGTCAACACTACCCGCAGCGTGGTGGAAATGTCCCACGCGGTCGGCGTATCCGTCGAGGGCGAACTGGGCTGCCTGGGCTCCCTGGAGACCGGCCACGGCGAGAAGGAAGACGGCCACGGCGCGGAGGGCGTGCTCTCCCACGACCAGTTGCTGACCGATCCCA
>JACPEI010000048.1:55538-75040 GCA_016183575.1 Nitrosomonadales bacterium
TGCGCATCGACCGCATCAAGGAAATTCATGCACGCATTCCCAACACCCACCTGGTGATGCACGGCTCTTCCTCCGTGCCGCAGGAGTGGCTGAAGATCATCAATGAATTCGGCGGCGCAATGGGCGAAACCTACGGCGTGCCGGTCGAGGAGATCGTCGAAGGCATCAAGCACGGCGTGCGCAAGGTCAACATCGACACCGACCTGCGCATGGCCTCGACCGGCGCGACCCGCCGTTACCTCGCGCAAAACCCCAAGGACTTCGACCCGCGCAAGTTCCTCGCCGCCACCACCAAGGCGATGAAGGAAATCTGCAAGGCGCGCTACGAAGCCTTCGGTTGCGCCGGGCAGGCCGCGAAGATCAAGCCGATCTCGCTGGACGCGATGGCAACCCGCTACATCAAGGGCGAACTGAACGCTATCGTCAAGTAAGCGTCGTCCGGCAATGAACAAGAAGCGGCCTTCGGGCCGCTTCTTGTGCCGTAAACCATTACACTCTCTTCCTCGCGAGGGGCGATTGGCGTCCGGTTGGCGTTTTTTGCCGCCACGGCGCGTTTGACGCCTCTGGCCTGCCGGTTCTTGTTCCATCTTTATTCAAAGGTTCGCGATGTATCCAGTCCACGATGTTGATGCACTTCTTTTGCTGGCCATGGCCCTCGCATCGAAAAGGCGGCCGGCTGAACTTGCCGAGATCATCGCTGCGGCCGATCTGATCCAGGGTTCGATTCCTTCCGAATCAAAGCTGGGAGAGGCGTTTCATCGGCTCTCCATGCACGGTTTGATCCGCGAAGCGGAGGGCGGCTTCACGCTAACGCCGGATGCGCAGAAAATCATGACGGGCCAGCCCAGGAAAGCCGACGCCCAGGAACGCATCCTCGGCATCAAGGAAAACCTGTCCGCGTACAACCCGCAGGAGGAACACCCGCCCATCCTGGTTGCGGCGGAACAACTGACCGCAGCCGTTCTGGCACACCGGGCTTCCGGAAAAACTACGGGCAAAAACATGCTGGTGCCGAAACCCAAAGCGGCAGAAGCCAACAACAAGCGTCCGGGGCAGCGCAAGCCTTTTCCGGCACGCCGGTTCAAGGCCTGAGCGCGCGCATGGCCGATATTCCCCAACCCGCAACGCCGGACTCACCCGTCATGAATGCAGCGCGCGGCGCGCTGTATTGCGCCCTTTTCCCGCTCCGGCCAATGTGTAAAATCGACTCATCACAGGGGGCCTCCGTTGGAAAATCCATATAACATTCTCGGCGTATCTCCGACCGCTTCGGCCGAAGAGATCAAAAAGGCGTACCGCTCTCTTGCGATGCGCCATCACCCGGACAGGAATACGCACCCTGGCGCAGAAAGCCGGTTCAACGCGATCAAAACGGCGTACGAGCTGCTTTCCGACCCCAAAAAAAGGGCCGACTATAATCAGAGCCTCAACAACCGCATCATCATCGATCCGGAAAAAGAGGCGCTCGCGCTGTGGAATTCACTGTTCAATCGCTGCGGAATTATTCTTCAGCACAACTCATCACCTTAAGAAACCCCATGAAAAATAATATCCATCACGAATTTGCCTATCAGTCGCGCGAGCTGGGTATCCAGATCGAGGACACGCTGGGCGAGCCGCCAGACCGGAAGAATTATGCGAGCGTCATCAAGTCGCTGATCGGCGAATACGCGAAAGGCACCGAGATCGACGATGTGAATCTGTTGAGCTTCGCGCTTGCCGACCACCTGTGCTTTGACGATCCCGCCGGGCTGTTGGCGCAATGCAAACAATATGATAAAGGCGATGCCGCGAAAGCGGTCGCGATGGTGTCGTGCGCGGACGCCGGGGCGAGCAAGGCTCTGGCTACCGTTTTCGCCAACAATCCGGAACTGGCGCGCAAGGCGGTCATCACGGCATTCCTATTCAAGAATACCAAGCGCTGGGCCGATGTGGACAATGAAGCCCTGCAAGAAGAAGAGGAAAGCGATATGGATGACGGCGAGGACGATGAGCGGGGCGTGCCGAGCCAGGATGTGATTGATCTATTCGATACACGCGAGGACGGGAATGACTGACAACAAAAATTTGCCGGCGATCAGCCTGCAGGTCACCGAGCTGGTTCTGGCCGGCTCGACCGAACATGCGGAAGAGGCATTCAGCGACGCGGCGGAAAAATTCGGCGATCTTGCCGTCGTTCAAGTGCTGGACTCGTTGGAGCCGCAGGTGGCTGCCATGCACCTTGCCGCTTTCGATGGCGGCAAGCTGTCGCTGGCCACGCTGCTGATTTCGCCCAAGGCCTGGGCGGAAAGCCTGGCCTTCTTCGCCGCCACCTGGAGCGCGGAGATGATCGAGGATGAGCCGGAAGTGCTGACCGAATCCCTGTTCGCGCATATCCATGGGGTCGTTTTCTCCGGCGAAGATCCGGGGCGGCGCGCAGCGCTTATCCACCAGGCATTATCGACCGATTGGGGAACGACGGCTTTTGCCGTGCTGTTCTCGACGGCCGCCGAGGAGATCATCGAAATCGCCAATGAAATCCACGCTCGCGGCGCGCATAACAGCGGCCAGACGACTTCGGATCACGACGTGATTCCGCTCGCGCTGGAGATTGCACGCAGCGATGCGGATGCCTGGGATCGGGTATTGTTTGAAATGTTCCCCGACTGGCAGTCCGGCGAGAACCAATTGCGCGCAAGATCTGAAGAAGGCGATGACGAAGAACAGGATCATGAAGATGCTTTGGCCCGAACCACCCATGAACTGCTGTTGCGTCTGCGCAAACAAGTGCCGAGCAAACCGGTCAGCGCGCCAAAAACAGGCGGCCGCCCGAGCCTGGGCGAGGATATCTTTGCGTGAGACACAATCGTCTCTAATACCAGTCAAGTGATCTGCCAGATTCGTAGCCTGGATGCAGCGATAGCGAAATCCGGGGAGCCTCGTATCCACCCCCGGATTGCACTACGTTTTATCCGGGCTGCTTGCTGAGTTTAATCATCATGCCCGACAAAAAACATCATCCATGAAACTCGCCCACCTCACTACGCGCCCTCCCCATTTGGTGCAAGCGCTCGAAACGCTCGCACAACGCGCGGATCATCAGGAGGCGGCGCAGACCCTCATCCATGAGCTGAGCGGCATCACCGTGCTCGTCGCCAAAAAATTCACCAATGACAGGATGGCGGAAGGCCTGCTCGAGGCGTTTTACCTGACTGTCGGCTGCATCTCGCTGGGAATCAGCCGGGCCAATCTTCCGGAAGACGGCGAGTCCAAATTAACCTTCCTGCTGCACCACGGCGCCGAATATGTATTCCAGATGGGATTTCGGCATATCAGGGAATTATCCGCCCTGCCCTATCACACATTTGTTTCGGATTTCGACAGCGACCCGTTAGTGCGGCAGCTCAATGTCAAAGCGCTCTTTTCGGAGATATGCCGTGCCGACCCAAACTCGGCATGGACAGGCGACGATATCTATAAAAAGGAATGGCTCGATCGGAAGAGCAACCAAAGCATCGTCGATTGCGCAAAATGGCTGCGCAAAAAACATTTCGCCGGCCCCGTCAAGGACACCGACCTCGATGCCCATGCGGTTATCGCCATCGCCGTCATTTTCGCGATTCTCGGCGACGGGCGTATCGTCGCCCGTACCGGGCAAAAAGAGATCGAGAATCTGATCCGCCGCGCCCGGGAAACACGGCCGGATATCGAGGCGGGCTGGAACGCATGGCTCAAAATCATCCCGCCTGAATATCAGCCCATACTGCGTGAACGCATGGACGAATATAGAAGCACCATCGTCAAGAAAATCCTGTCGAAAGCCGGCATTAAAACAGTCGTCACCGAGATGCAAAAACATTACGCAGGCGATGAACTGGATATCGACTATCCCTGATTCATCGGCCGGTGCTGTCGCGTATCCGGACCGGGATCAAAGCGGGATGAGCGACGGCCATGGCGGGCATAGGGAAGATTAAATAAACAGATAAATTTTTTCGAAGAGCAGTTAGAATAAACACAGTGCATCCGTGGCGGCAGAAATTGCCCCCATATGGAAATACATATAGAGGGAAATCATGGCTATCATTGGTATTGATCTCGGCACTTCCAATTCCGCTGCCGCCGTGCTGCGCGGCGGACGTCCCGTCATCATTCCCAGCGCCGAAGGCATCAGCATCGGCGGCAAGGCGTTTCCCAGCTATGTCGCGCTCACCGCCGACGGCCAGATGCTGATCGGCGAACCCGCGCGGCGCCAGGCAGCGGCAAATCCGGAGGGCACTGCCAGCGCGTTCAAGCGCAGGATGGGCCGGCGCGAAAACTTTCGCCTGAGAGATAAGGATTATTCGCCGGAGCAGCTTTCGGCGTTCCTGCTGCAAAAGATCAAGCGCGATGCCGAAGCGTTTCTCGGCGAGCCGGTGGAAAAGGCCGTCGTGACGGTGCCGGCCTATTTTGACGACAACCAGCGTGCCGCCACCAAGGACGCCTGCCGCATCGCCGGGCTGGAAGTGATACGCCTGGTCAACGAGCCGACCGCCGCCTCGCTGGCCTACGGCCTCGACCGGCTCGGTGAGGAATTGCGCATTGCGGTGATCGATCTCGGCGGCGGCACGCTGGATATCACGATCATGGAGTTCGGCAAGGGTGTGTTCGAGGTCAAGGCCACCAGCGGCGACACCCAGCTCGGCGGCACCGACATGAACCAGCGCATCTTCGAGCATCTCGCCGAACGCTTCCAGATGGCCACCGGCGTGGATGTGCGTCCTGACCGCAAGGCCGCCGCGCGTTTGATCGAAGCGGCAGAGAACGCGAAGATCGAGCTCACTACCAGCGTCACCACTCACCTCAGCCTGCCCTATCTCGCCGCCGTCAACGGCGAGCCGCGCCACCTCGAACTGGACCTGAACCGCACCGAGCTGGAACGCCTGGTGCGCCCGGTGATCGAGCGTTGCAAAGGCCCGGTCGAGCAGGCGCTGCACGATGCGGGCATCACGCCCAAAGACGTGGACAGGATCGTGTTCGTCGGCGGCCCGACGCGCATGCCGGTGGTGCGCAGCTATTTCGAGGATCTGTTCGGGCGCAAGGCCGAGATGGGCGTGGACCCGATGGAATGCGTCGCCGCCGGCGCCGCGATTCAGGCCGGGGTGCTGGGCGGAGAAGTCAGCGGCATCGTGCTGGTGGACGTGACGCCGCTGACCCTCGGCGTCGAAACGCTCGGCGGCATCGCGACGCCGCTGATCGCGCGCAACACGCCGATCCCGGTCAAACGCAGCGAGACCTTCACCACCGCCGCCGACATGCAGACCAGCGTCACGATTCACGTCTTTCAGGGCGAGCGACCGATGGCCGGGGACAACACCAGCCTCGGCGAATTCAACCTGACCGGTTTGCCGCCCGCGCCGCGCGGCGTCCCCAAGATTGAAGTGACTTTCGACATCGACTCCAACGGCATCCTCAGCGTTGCAGCGAAGGACACCGCCAGCGGAAAGTCGCAGTCGATCAGCATCACCGGTTCCACGCGGCTTCCTGAAGACACCAAGAAGCGCATGGTGGAAGATGCCGAGCGCTATGCCGATGCGGACAAGAAACGGCGCGAGGATGCGGAGAAGCTCAATGCCGCCGATGCCGGCTGCTACGAGGCCGAGAAGATGCTCGCCAATTTTTCCGACAAGCTCACCGACGATTTGAAGAAACGCATCGAAACCGCGCTGCGCGAGACCAAGGAGGCATTACTCAAAAAAGATGTCACCCTCGCCACCGAGCGCGCCGAAGCGCTGAAGAAAGTGCTGCAGGAAGCCGGCGCGGTGCTCTATTCGCAATCCGGGCAGGCAAGCAAAGGACAACCCTACGCGGAAACCCGCTGGGAAGGGCCGGAGCCGCCGCCCAATGTCGGCGCGGCGACGGGCGAGCCGCGCCCGAGCGGCTCTGGGCCGCGCGGCAAGGTAGTAGATGCCGAGTATCGGGAAAACAAGTAAAAAACTGATGGGATTTTCTGGTTAAAGCAAGGCAGTGCCATCTGTTTATAAGCCGGACGAGCCGGAAATAAATGTAGGTAGGGCTTAACCGGCGACTAGTGATGCGCCACGGAATTAACGGAACATGTTAAAAACCTGTAGTCGGTAGGGTGGATAAAACGCCGAAGGCGTGTATCCACAGTTTTCCGGTGGGTTCGCGCTACGCGCTTAACCCACCCTACGAAAAACAACCCATATCAATGCGGCATATCATGCATGACATAACACTAGTTGCATGGCTGTGTATAGCCCGCCCTACGGATGCTATTGAACCTGTGAAAAAATAAAAATGACTACCCCTCTCCCCCTGCAGCCGCAACAGCTTCACCATTCCTGCGACCCCGAACAGTTCGGATTCCAGACCACGGCCGACCTGGAGGATCTGACGGAAATCATCGGCCAGATGCGTGCGATGGATGCAGTGCGCTTCGGCGCCGGCATCCGCCATGACGGCTACAATCTTTTCGTGCTCGGACCCTCCGGCATGGGCAAACACAGCATGGTGCAGCAGTTCCTCGAAAAAAAGGCGGGGGGCGAGCATGGGCCGGACGACTGGTGTTATCTCAACAACTTCGCCCAGCCGCACAAACCCCAGGCGCTCAGGCTGCCATCCGGCAGGGGCGAGGAGCTGCGTCTCGCGATGGAGCAACTGGTGGATTATTTGCGCAGCGCAATCCCCGCGTTGTTCGAGGGCGATGAATACCACGCCAAGGCAGCGGCGATCCAGGAGGAGTTCAGCAAGCGGCAGGAGCAGGTGTTCAAGGAACTGGGAGAGGATGCCGATAAGCAGGAGATCGTGCTGCTGCGCACCCCGGATGGATTCGCCTTTGCGCCGACCCGCAACCATGAGGTGATTCCGCCGGACGAATACGAGAAGCTGCCGGATGAGGAAAAGAAACGGGTGGAGGCCGCGATCGCCGGGCTGCAGGAGCGGCTGGAAAAAATCCTGCGGCAGATGCCGCAATGGCGCAGGGAGCGGCACGAGCGGGTCAAGCAGATCAATCGGGAAACTACGCTGTCCGCCGTAGAGCACTCGATGGATGAGTTGCGGCAGGCCTATGCCGGCCTGCCCGAAGTGCTGAAATATTTCGACCTGGTGCAGCAGGACATGGTCGATAACGTGGATGACTTCCGCAAGCAGGAGGAGTCTTCCACCCTTGGCGATATGACCATCGTTACTCACCAGAGCTTCCACCGCTACCGGGTGAACGTGCTGGTGACCAACGGCAAGAAGCCCGGCGCGCCGATCGTCAGCGAGGACAACCCGACCTATAGCAATCTGGTCGGACGGGTCGAGCATATCTCCCAGTTCGGCGCGCTGGTCACGGATTTCACGCTGATCAAACCGGGGGCGCTGCACCGCGCGAACGGCGGCTACCTGCTGCTGGACATCCGCAAGGTGCTGGTGCAGCCGTTCGCCTGGGAGGCGCTGAAGCGGGCGCTGCAATCGCGCGAGATTCATATCGAATCGCTGGGGCAGATGTACAGCCTGGTCAGCACCGTGTCGCTGGAGCCCGAGCCGATTCCGCTGGACACCAAGGTGGTCCTGTTCGGCGACCGCCTGTTTTATTACCTGCTGCACGAGTACGACCCGGAGTTCGGCGAGCTGTTCAAGGCGGCGGCGGATTTCGAGGAGCGCATCGAACGCAATGCCGACACCCACCTGCTCTACGCGCGGCTGATTTCCACGCTGACCCGCAAGGAAGCGCTGTTGCCGTTCGACCGCAGCGCGGTAGCCAGGGTGATCGAGCACAGCGCGCGCCTGGCCGGCGATGCGGAAAGACTTTCCACGCATATGCGCAGTGTCGCGGATTTGCTGCGCGAGGCCGATTACTGGGCGCGCGAGGCCGGCCAAGCGGTGGTGCAAGCCGCCGATGTGCAGCGCGCGATCGATACCCAGATCCGGCGGCAGGACAGGCTGAGAGACCGGCTGTATGAGGCGATCCTGCGCGATACGTGGATGATTGCGACCCAGGGGGAAGTGACCGGCCAGATCAACGGCCTGTCGGTGATCGAACTGGGCAATTTCGCCTTCGCCCAGCCGACCCGGATCACCGCCACCACAAGGCTGGGCGAAGGGGAGCTGGTCAACATCGAGCGTGAAGTGAAGCTCTCCGGCGCGATCCACTCCAAGGGCGTGCTGATCCTCTCTTCTTTTCTTGCCGCGCGCTACGCCAGAAACCAGCCGCTGGCGCTTTCTGCCAGCCTGGTGTTCGAGCAGTCCTACGGCCTGGTCGAGGGCGACAGCGCGTCGCTCGCCGAACTATGCGCGCTGCTTTCCAACCTTGCGAATGCGCCGATCAGGCAGTCGCTGGCGGTAACCGGTTCGGTGAACCAGTTCGGCCAGGCGCAGGCGATCGGTGCGGTCAATGAAAAGATCGAGGGGTTCTTCGATATCTGCGCGGCGCGCGGTTTGAACGGAGAACAGGGCGTATTGATCCCGGCCGCCAACGTCAAGCACCTGATGCTGCGCCGCGATGTCGTGGCGGCCGCCGAAGCCGGACAGTTCAGGATCTACGCCGTGGAAAATGTCGATCAGGCCATCGCCACCCTGACCGGCTTGCCGGCCGGCGAAGCCGATGCCAAAGGCGAGTATCCGGAGGGCAGCGTCAATCACCGGGTCGCGGCGCGGCTGGCCGAGTTGACCGAGATCAGTGCGTCGTTTGCACGAAAATCGGAGAAAAAACCGGAAGCAAAAAAAGAACCGGTTTGATCCGTTTCGCGCCCTTCGTTGAGGCGACATCACGCGCGGCAAGGTAGTGTTGTAGCCCGGATGGAGTGCAACGGAATCCGGGAAGAACGGAGCGCCGCATTCCCGGATTGCACTACGTTTCATCCGGGCTACATATTCCACCACATTAGTTTGAATCGCACCCGAAGCTGAATGCGATGAGAACAAGTAATTTTTTAAGGTGACTAATATTTCTGAACAGCGTGATTACTACGAGGTGCTCGGCGTCGCGAAGGATGCCGACCAGAAGGCGATCAAGGACGCCTTCCGCAACCTCGCGCTGAAATACCATCCCGACCGCAACAAGGAGCCGGGAGCCGAGGAGCGCTTCAAGGAAATCGCCGAAGCCTACGCCATTCTGTCCGACCCGAAAAAACGCGCCGAATACGATGCGCGCGGATTCGCCGGCGTCGAGGGCTTCAGCCAGGAGGACCTGTTCGGCGGCATCAATTTCGATGATATTTTCGGCGGACTCAACTTCGACTTCGGCGGCGGCCCGTTCGAGGGATTTTTCCACCGCCGGCGCGCCGGCCCCGCGCGCGGTGCGAATATCGAGGTCGAAATATACATCCCGCTGGAGCGGGTCGCGAGCGGCGGCGAGGAAAAAGTCAGGCTAAACCGCCCGTCCGCCTGTCCCGACTGCCATGGCACGGGCGCCGAGGGCGGCGCGACCAAGACCTGCGAGACCTGCAAAGGCACCGGGCGCATCACCCGCAGCAGCCGCAAGGAAAAGGAACATATCCTGATCCAGCAGATCAGCATCTGCCCCGCCTGCCACGGGCGCGGCAGTATCATCGAGCACCCCTGCCCCAAATGCCGCGGCAGCGGCGAGGTGGAACAGGAAGAAGACCTGACGGTGAAGATCCCGAAAGGGGTCGAGGAAGGCATGGCGCTGCGCATTCCCGGCAAGGGGATGCCTAGCCCCGAGGCAGGCGGCATCACCGGGGATCTGTTCGTCGTGGTGCGCTCGCGCAGCGACCCGCGTTTCGAGCGGGTCGGAGCCGACCTGCTGCGCCAGGAGACCATCCCGCTGACCGATGCGGTGCTCGGCGCCACGCTGCAAGTGCCGACGCTGGACGGTTCGGCCAGCGTGACCATCCCGCCCGGCACCCAGCCCGGCGCGGTGTTGCGCCTCAAGGGCAAAGGCCTGCCGGAATTCGGCAACGGGCACCACGGCGAACTGTATTTGCGCATCGAGGTGCATGTGCCGGAGAAGCTTTCCGGCGAGGAGCGCGAACTCTACGAACGGCTGCGCGCGATAAGCGGCAGGCCGGCCGGGCGTTTTTCGAAGCTGTGGAAATAAACGCTTATCTGCGTCTGGACAAGGCGCGCGCCCGCTGAGCGGGCATCGTGAACCCGCACCGCCGCGCCATCGAGGAGCTCTATGCGCATCTGTACAGCAGCGCGGACGGCCTGAGCCAGGCCGAGGCTGGGCGGCGGCTGGCAAGGTACGGCGCCAACCAGATTGAGGAAATCGCCGCGCAGCCGTTTATCGGCAAGCTGTTCAAGGAATTCACCCATTTCTTCGCGCTGATCCTGTGGCTGGCCGCCGGGCTGGCTTTTTTCGCCGAATGGAAAGATCCTGGGCAGGGCATGGCGATGCTGGGCTATGCGGTGCTCGGCGTGATCCTGATCAACGGGCTGTTCTCGTTCTGGCAGGAATACCGCGCCGAAAAGGCGCTGGCCGCGCTGCGCAATCTGCTGCCGCATCACACCACCGCGTTGCGCGACGGCAAGGCGGTACAGTTGCTGGTGGCGGAGCTGGTGCCGGGCGATGTGGTGCTGCTCGCGGCGGGCGACGATGTGCCCGCCGACTGCCGCCTGATCGAAGCGTTCGGCGTGCGCGTCAACACCGCCAATCTCACCGGCGAATCGAAACCGATGGCGCGTAATGCGTCTGCCGAGCCTGAAGAGCAGGCCGCCTTGCGGCGCGACATCCTGCATGCCGGCACCTCGCTGATCTCGGGCGAAGCGAAGGCGATGGTGTACGCCACCGGCATGCATACCGAATTCGGCAACATCGCGCGCCTCACGCAGGCCGCGCGCGAACCGCTGTCGCCGCTGCAAAAGGAAATCCTGCGCCTGTCGCGGTTGGTCGCGCTGTTCGCCACATTGCTCGGCGTCCTGTTCTTCCTGATCGGCCAGATGATCGGCCTGTCGTTCTGGGAAAACCTGGTGTTCGCGATCGGCATCATCGTCGCGAACGTGCCGGAAGGATTGCTGCCCAGTGCTGCCACGGTGATCTGCAGCGACAAGACCGGCACACTGACGCAGAACCGCATGAGCATCCGGCAGGTGTTTTATTCCGGAGAGTTGCTGGAATCAGAAATATTTTTGACCGACGGCAATGAAAAACAGAATCCGTTCGCCCTGAGCCTGTCGAAGGGTGAACGGGCAACTGCGTCTGAATCAGGACAGGCTTCGACAGGCTCAGCCCGAACGGCCTTCAATTTATTTCCGGAAGAATCAATAAGCGCAACCGAACCGCTGTTCGCGATCATGCGCCATTGCCATAACTTGCGCCGCGTCGAACAGAACGGTCGGGTGACATGGCAGGGCGACCCGATGGAAATGGCATTGCTTGAAGGCGTGCCATCCAATGGCGTGATATTTCCGCGTCTGGATGAAATCCCATTCGATACCGAGCGCAAGCGCATGTCGGTGATTTGCGATACGCCTCAGGGGCACATGCTGTACTGCAAGGGCGCGCCGGAGAGCGTGCTGCCGCTGTGCAGCGCAATGCTGCTGCAAGGGAAATGTCTGCCGCTGGACGAAGCCGGCCGCACCATGCTGCTCAGCGCACATGAGCAGATGACGGAGCGAGGACTGCGCGTGATTGCGCTCGCCTGGCGCGAGCTGCCGGAACATGCCGCGCACCCTGCCCCCTCTCCTAACTCTCCCCCGCAAGCGGGGGAGAGGGACGCGGTCTCGCTGCGCGAGTTTCACGTTGACGAGACCGAGCTGATTTTCGCCGGGCTGATCGGGCTGGCCGACCCGCCGCGCGAGGGCGTCCCCGAGGCGATCCGCACCTGCCACGCCGCCGGCATCCGCGTGATCATGATCACCGGCGACCATCCGCACACCGCCAGCGCGCTGGCGCACGAGATCGGGCTGGCACAGAATCCCGTTGCGGTGACCGGCGACAAGCTGCTCACCATGTCGGAAACCGATCTGCAAATATTGCTCGACGAGCCGGAAGTACTGTTTGCGCGCACTGGCGCCGACCAGAAGATGCGCATCGTGCTGGCTCTGCAACGCAAGGGCGAGATCGTCGCGGTGACCGGCGACGGGGTGAACGATGCGCCGGCGCTGAAGTGTGCCGACGTCGGCATCGCGATGGGCATCTCCGGCACCGATGTCGCGAAGGAATCGGCCGACATCGTGCTGCTCGACGACCACTTCGCCACCATCGTTGCGGCGATCGAGGAAGGGCGCGCGGTGTACGACAACCTGCGCAAGTTTCTCACCTACATTCTGACGTCGAACGTGCCGGAGCTGGTGCCGTACCTCGCCTTCGTGCTGTTCAGGATTCCGCTGCCGCTGACCATCATCCAGATACTCGCGGTCGACCTCGGCACCGACATGCTGCCTGCGTTAGCACTCGGCGCGGAGAAACCCGGCCCGGATACCATGCGCCGCCCGCCACGGCCGCGCAGCGAACGGCTGCTCGACTGGGGGATATTGCTGCGCGCCTACCTGTTTCTCGGCCCGCTGGAAGCGATTGCTGGTATGGCGGCATTCTTCTTCGTGCTGCACGGTGGCGGCTGGCAGTACGGGGCCATGCTGGGTTTCCACGCCAACCTCTACCTGCAGGCCACCACCGCCTGCCTGTCGGCGATCATCGCGATGCAGGTGGTCAACGTGTTCCTGTGCCGCCATCCGACGATGTCCACGTTCGGCCGCGGCCACCGCCGCAATCCCCTGATCTGGTACGGGCTGGGCTTCGAACTGCTGCTGCTGGTGCTGATCGACTACACGCCGTGGGGCAACGCGCTGTTCGGCACCGCGCCGCCGGGCGTCGAAGTCTGGCTGTTCATCGTCCCGTTCGGGATAGGCATGCTGCTGCTGGAGGAACTGCGCAAGGCGGCGGTGCGCAGGCGGAAGGAGTGAAAGTCAATGTAGCGTGCGCTGTGCGCACGATTCTTGAATATGTCGTGCGCACAGCGCACGCTACGCTGGCTGGTTTGCGAAGGCCCTTCGACAGGCTCAGGGCGAACGGTTTTTGGATTATTTGGAAAGCGCGTTGACGAGATCGCGCTTGTGCTCTTCTTCCTGGATCAGGATGTCTTCCAGCACGCGCCGCAGGCCGTATTCCTTGAGCGCCTCGGCCTGGCCGATGCGCTCCTTGTAGCGCTTGATCGCATTATCCTCGCCCTTCAGATCCTGCTTGAGCATTTCCACGCTGTCCTTCGAAATCTCGCGCTTCTCCACGTCCACGGTGGGCACGCCGCCGAGAAAGTCGATCTGGTCGGACAGCATGACGGCATGCGCCATTTCCTGCTGGGCGTGGATCAGCAGCTCCTTCTGGATCGAATCGAACTGCGCGCCGTTGATCGTGGAGGCGTGCTGCGTATACTGGACGGCCGCCGAGTATTCCCATTCCAGGTCTTTGTTGAGTTCGGCCAACAGCTTTTTCATGGTGATCTTCATCTGGCGTCTCCTGTTGTTTGGTGTAAGGGTCGTTTACAAAAACGGCGGCCTCATCTTATCACACGTCGGCCGGGGCGCCAGCTACGTCCAAGCAGCACTGAATAACCCCTCTCCCGCACGCGGGAGAGGGGTTGGGGAGAGGGAAGTCGAGCATGGAATCAGTTCTCGTTCCATTCCGAACAGCCCCTGCCAAGACTCCCAAAGCACCGCGCTATCGGTTAAGCTACGCCTCTTCCGCAAACACTCTTACAGCAAAGCAAAATGGCCCAATACGTAATGTCGATGCTCCGCGTGAGCAAAATCGTCCCCCCCAAGCGTCAGATCATCAAGGACATCTCCCTCAGTTTCTTCCCCGGCGCGAAAATCGGTCTGCTCGGCCTGAACGGTTCGGGCAAATCCACCGTGCTGCGCATCATGGCTGGCGTGGATAAGGAATACGACGGCGAGGTGCAGCGCGAGCCGAACATCCGCATCGGCTACCTGCCGCAGGAACCGCAGCTGAATCCGGAATTCACCGTGCGCCAAGAAGTGGAATCCGCGCTCGGCGAAGTGATGCAGGCGCAGAAGAAACTCGACGAAGTGTATGCCGCTTATGCCGAGCCGGACGCCGATTTCGACGTGCTCGCCGCCGAGCAGGCGCATCGGGCAGCGATGCAGAACACCAGATGGAAATCGCCGCCGACGCGCTGCGCCTGCCGGAATGGGATGCCGTCATCAAGAACCTTTCCGGCGGCGAGAAGCGCCGCGTCGCACTGTGCAAACTGTTGCTGGAAAAGCCCGACATGCTGCTGCTCGACGAGCCAACCAACCACCTCGACGCCGAATCGGTGGAATGGCTGGAACAATTCCTGGTGCGCTTCCCCGGCACCGTGGTCGCCGTCACCCACGACCGCTACTTCCTCGACAACGCCGCCGAGTGGATCCTCGAGCTGGATCGCGGCCACGGCATCCCGTGGAAGGGCAACTACTCGAGCTGGCTGGAGCAGAAGGGCGCGCGGCTGGAGACCGAGCAGAAGCAGCTCGACGCTCACACCAAGTCGATGAAGCAGGAGCTGGAATGGGTGCGGCAAAATCCGAAAGGACGCCAGGCGAAATCCAAGGCGCGTATCGCCCGCTTCGAGGAACTCAATTCTCAGGAACACCAGAAACGCAACGAGACGCAGGAAATCTTCATCCCGGTCGGCGAGCGGCTCGGCAACGAGGTCATCGAGTTCGACGGTGTGAGCAAGGCCTACGGCGACCGCCTGCTGATCGACAACTTCAGCTTCAAGATTCCGGCGGGCGCGATCGTCGGCATCATCGGCCCGAACGGCGCGGGGAAATCCACGCTGTTCAAGTTGATCACCGGAAAAGAAAAACCGGATTCCGGCGAAGTGAAGATCGGTAGCACCGTCAAGATCGCGCACGTCGACCAGGCACGCGACTCGCTGGATAACGACAAGACCGTGTTCGATGCGATCTCCGGCGGCAACGAGATACTGACCGTGGGCAAATACGAAACCCCGGCGCGCGCCTACATCGGCCGCTTCAACTTCAAGGGTGGCGACCAGGCCAAGATCGTCGGCCAGCTTTCCGGCGGCGAGCGCGGCCGCCTGCACCTCGCGCAGACCCTGATCTCGGGCGGCAATGTGCTGCTGCTCGATGAACCCTCCAACGACCTCGACGTGGAAACCCTGCGCGCCCTCGAAGACGCGCTGCTCGAATTCGCCGGCTGTGTGGTGGTCATCTCCCACGACCGCTGGTTCCTCGACCGCATCGCCACCCACATCATCGCGGCAGAAGGCGATTCCAAGTGGACGTTCTTTGATGGCAACTATCAGGAATATGAGGCGGATAAGAAGAAGCGGCTGGGCGAAGAAGGCGCGAAGCCGAAGCGGATTCGGTATAAGCCGATTAGCAGGTAAGGTTATGGTTATATTGAGCTATCCAAAATACTGCCTACTATTGAGATTGACAATTAACCTATAGGTTAATACTATGCAGATACTGGTGACCCACTCAGATCAGTACAGGATTGGCGCTGTAGGCAATGCAGAGGCCTGTGAACCGATTGATATGTTGACGAGTCTGGGTGCAAACTACCAAGCAAGTGCGGATGGATTGTTTGATTTGTTGGATAGAATCAGCAAGGAGGGGCTAGCCGATATCTCCACGAAACTATCTCATCGCGTAGATGCAAATGAGAACATCTACGAGTTGATCAAAGGCGATTTGCGTTTGTTCTATTTCAAGCCTGAAGAGGGTTTCTTGATTATCTGTACATCAGCCTTGGTTAAAAAGTCACAAACCGTTGACCCAAAGCACGTCAAAAAAGCGATACGTCTCAAACACGAATACTTGGAAGCCGTTAAACAGAACACACTCATCGTGATCGAGGAGAATGAAAATGGCGATTAACAAAAAACTGGCAACCTACCTTGCCGAAAGAAAAAAGACCGATGCCTATTGGGTGGAATCAGCAAAATTAGATTTTGCGATGAAGCTTGAAAAACAGATTCGACTAGCAGGTTTGAGCTATGCCAAGCTTGCGGAAAAAATTGGTACTAGTGCCGCGTATATCTCCAAGGTATTTCGTGGTGATACCAATATGACCATTGAAACGATGGTTAAGCTGAGTCGAGCATCTGGCTCGCGCCTTCAGATTGAGGTTGTGAATGAGTCTGTTGCTGCGAAGACTGTTGCGGCACAACGTTGGGGTAATAAAGTCATTCCATTTCCTGTAACAGGCAGTGCTTCACAAGTAACTGCAGTTTGTACTACGGTTACAGAATTTGCTGATCATTTTGCTAGTAATTCAGAAATAGAGTCTAGAGCCGCCTGATATGAGCAATATCCAACACCCCATACAACTCGAGCGCGTCATGTTTACGCGCTCTATTGTCATCGCAATCCCTGATCATCAGCCAGGCAACCTTGCGCAGAAGATACCTGGGCCAGCGAACGCAATAAATCTGGTTCCTATTGATGGGCAGGAAGGGAAATACCAAGTTAGTATGAGTTCAAAATTCAACATCGACGGAGATATTGCATATCCTTACATTACCGACATGGAATGTATTGGCGTATTTTCGGTAGATGCCAAACTTTCTAAAGAAGAGGCCATTCGCGGAGTAATGATCACTGCACATAGCGTACTCTATGGTGCGATTCGTGAAGCTGTCGCATGGATCACAGGCAGGCAACCATTCGGGCAGCTTATGCTAGGCCTCTCAGTATTGCCAGCATCGCAATCGGAAGCACCAAAAGAATAACTCAGGGTAATGACATGGGGACGGAGCCTCATTCTTTTCAAAAATTCAATAGAGCTCCGTCCCTATGAATTCCGCGGGGACTAGAAATAGTTCCAAAATACCACCATGGAAATGAAGAAGATCAATTCGGGCAGGTTGCGCGCCATCGGCTACGATGCGCGCGCCCGGGTGCTGCAAGTGCAGCTCGACGACGGCAGCACGCTGCAGTACGGCGGCGTCGGCGAGGATACCTGGCGCCGGTTCAGCAGCTCGGGGGCGGCATGGAGCTTCTATCGCGACAATATCGAGGAGGAGTTCGCGGCGAAGCGCGTTTCCGGCAGCGTCCCTGCAGGCAATAACCCGCTCGACGAGTTATTCCGCAAACCCTGAAGTATCAAAGGGGCCATATCCCCGAATGATTCTATGGTTACCTGCCGTCAGTTATACCTCTTGCCCACGGCATTGATCGAGTCGAGGGCTATAAAGAAGGCGTCTATCATTTCCGGGTCAAAATGCTTCCCCCGCTCTTTCCTTAATTCATCCAGAACCTGCTCTTGATCCCATGCCTCCTTGTAAACACGCTGGGACGACAGGGCGTCATATACATCCGCTATGGCCACCAGTCTGCCAAAGGGTGGTATCTCTTCGCCCTTGCGGCCCATGGCTTTGCCTTCGCCGGTCTCATAGCCAGGCAGGCACTGGCCCGTCATGACGTTTATATATCCAGGGTACCCGTTTCCGTCCCAGCGTTCATGGTGGGAGAGTGCTACCTGGGCTGAGGCCTGGTCAAAATCGGAGTGGGATACGGCAAAGAGTCTTGCGCCAAGATAGGTGTGAGCCTTCATGATTTCGTATTCGGCAGCATCGAGGCGGGCCGGTTTTTTGAGGATCAAGTCCGAGATGGCCACCTTGCCAACATCGTGGAGCATGGCGGCGATCAGCAGTATGTCCTTGTTCTTCGCAATCTCGGTCCTGGATACACCGCGGCGGCTTGCCCATACCTCGTATATTTCAACGGCATATCCGGCCACCCTGTTTACATGGGCGCCTGTCTCTTTTGGGTCTCTAAGTTCCGCCATGCTGATCATCCTGAGGATGATGTCCCGGGTAAGCTGGGCCCTTTCTATCGCAATGGCCGCATTGTTGGCAAAGTGGATGATGTACTGTTCATCATCTTTTGAAAAAGGGATGATGCTCCCATCTTCATCCATTGAATTTATCAGCTGGAGCACGCCGATAACTTCACCATTGAGGTTCTTCATCGGGAAGGTCAGCATCGACCTCGTGCGGTATTGGGAGCTATTGTCAAAGCTTTCGTTGAATGCGTAAGTGACGTTATCCTTGAGCTCATAGATATCCGGAATGTTAAGCATCTCGCCTGTGCCCGCCACGTAACCGCATATCGATTCGTTATCGACGGGTGTCGTGAAGGTGGAATAGATAAGCTTCTGTCCCGGCTGCAGCCTCTTCTGCAAGGTATTGTTCAAAGTGTAGCTGAATTTCAGATATTTCCCCTCCATGATATATATGGAGCCGGCATCAGCGTTGGCAAATTGACATGACACCGTGAGGATGCGCTCCAGGAGAATATCAAGGTCGTTTACCCTGGCAATTTCCTGACTCAGGCTAATGATCTGGTTAATTTTTTGCTTTTCATCGAGCATAAATCCCCCATCTTTTGAAATGCGATGTCTTAAATATATCAGGCTGTCTCTTTTATACAAGCCCACTATTACAGCCCACTATTATGATAGATACCTTGTCTGCATCGGAGTTTAACCCCATCGCTATTTTTGGTGGCAGTGGCGCAACCGGGAAGGCGCTGATATCTCATGCGGTATCGATCACGCAAAATCCGGCGCCGTAGAATGTGGGCGCCAAACATCAGGTGCGATGCGCTTACTGCATGTGTTAAGGCTCAATAATCTGCGTTTTCCCGGCGGAAGGCACCCTGCAATACCTTCGGCTCAATCTCTATCATGCCGGCATCGCTGGTCACCATGATGTGGCCTTCCTGCAGCGTGCATTGCAACTGCATGTTGCGGCTGGCCAGTGCGGCGAGCGCCAGCGTGGTTTCGCCGGCCAGATTGAGCACGGTGAGGTTGTCCAGGCGTTGCAGCTTGTCGCGATTTTCGTTCCACCAGATGTTCGCCGCGCGACCATAGCTGATGACCACGACTTGATCGGTGCGCCCGCTGGCTTTGCGGATGGCACGCTCGTCGGGCAGGCCGACATCTATCCAGCGTTTGATCGCGCCGGTGAGGTCTTTCTGCCACAGGTCGGGCTCCTCGTCGCTGCTGATGCCTTTGCCGAAAGCCTGCGATTCGTCGGCGTAGAGCGCGAAGGCGAGCAGCCGCACCATCATGCGCTCATCAGTTTCCGACGGATGCCGCGCCAGCGTCAGCGCGTGGTCGGCGTAATAGTGCCGATCCATATCGGCAATCTGGAGGGCGGCTTTGAAGACGGTTGCTTTGATGGCCATTGCGCGTTTCGGCTGGATGTTGGGCAGGCGCGCATTTTAGCAGGGAGCGGCATGTAGAAGGATGAGCATAGCGCTATCGGTGCGATTCAAACTGATGTGAAACTCAAGCTGCTTGCCAAGTCAATATTGTAATTGCGCAGAATAGGTTGCGTTCCCGGTGCTACTGCAAAGGGTCGGCTGGCGAAGTCCTCTGATCTCCGGATATTTCCACATCAGCTCCGTATCTTCGATCTCGAACAGGGCGATATAATCCGTGCTACGAGGAGGGAACGCATGATACCGCTGCATGAATTGCTGAGCCGCATCCACTGGGACCCGGAGTTCGGGCGCGGTGAATTCAGGATCGGCTACCTCGACCATCTGCGCCGCGAACTGGTGTACGTGCCGTTAAGGGAAGTGCATCAGGAGCCGGACAGCCA
>JACPEI010000046.1 GCA_016183575.1 Nitrosomonadales bacterium
CTGGCGTTACTCAGCGTATTCCATCAGGGATAGAGGCGATAGCCTCACCAAAAATCCGGATGTATGGCTGCAATCTTTACCTATCCTCAAAATCATCGAATGAAAATGCTTGGCAAAAGTGGGCGTCCATGTATGGATTATTTGGGTTTATGCTTGACGCGGCGTTACCCGCGCCGATAGAATTCCCGACCATTTAATTCAGGTAAAGACGCCATGAGCACAGATACCCAGCAACGCATCCACGAACAAGTCACCACGCATCCGGTGGTGCTGTATATGAAAGGCAGTCCGCAGTTCCCGCAATGCGGTTTTTCCGGCAAAGCGGTGGGCATCCTGAAAGCATTGGGCGTGAAACAATTGTTCACCGTGGATGTGCTGCAGGATGCGGAAATCCGCCAGGGGATCAAGGATTACGCCAATTGGCCGACCATTCCGCAGCTTTACATCAAGGGCGAATTCGTCGGCGGCTCGGACATCATGACCGAGATGTTCCAGAGCGGCGAGCTCAAGCAATTACTGGAAAACCTCTGATTCAGATTAACCCCTGAATCCCGGTTTGCAGGCATTCGCATAGCAGAGCATGGGAAGCATAAGATTTTTTGGCCACCAAGTGCCGCCTAAATTTTTGGCTTATGAGTAAAACAGGGTACCCAAAAGAACTAGTTCGAGATATTAGCCGAAATAACTAGGCCGAAATGCATAGTTATTTCGGCATATATGAATTATTGGAGAGAGTGGATATAGTTCGTGCCGAGTGTTTGGGTTAGTGGTTGGCAACAACTCTACTTTTCATACTCTCCTCCTATTTGGGCGATCCATGATCGCCCATTTTTTTGCCTATAATTTTGCGAGATCGGCGCGCGCCCGTGCGATGGCAGCCTCCACCTGCCGCGGTGCGGTGCCGCCGATATGGTTGCGGCTGGCGAGCGAACCTTCCAGCGACAGCACCTGATACACGTCTTCGCCGATCAGCGTGGAGAACTGCTGCAATTCGGCGAGGCCGATGTCGCCGAGGTCGCAGCCTTTCTGTTCGGCAAAGCGCACCGCCAGTGCCACCGCTTCATGCGCATCGCGGAACGGCAGGCCTTTCTTCACCAGATAATCGGCCAGGTCGGTCGCCGTGGCATAGCCCTGCAATGCCGCGTTGCGCATGGCTTCCGGCTTGACCTTGATGCCGCCGATCATGTCGGCGTAGATGCGCAGCGTTTGCGTCAGCGTTTCAACCGTGTCGAACAGCGGCTCCTTGTCTTCCTGATTGTCCTTGTTGTAGGCCAGCGGCTGGCCCTTCATCAGCGTGAGCAGCGCGACCAGATGGCCGTTGACGCGCCCGGTCTTGCCTCGCACCAGTTCCGGCACATCGGGATTTTTTTTCTGCGGCATGATGGAAGATCCGGTGCAGAAGCGGTCGGCAATGTCGATGAAGCCAAAGCGCGGGCTCATCCACAGGATCAGCTCCTCGGAGAAGCGCGACAAATGCGTCATAATCAGCGCGGCGCAAGCGGTGAATTCGATCGCGAAGTCGCGATCCGACACCGCATCCAGCGAGTTTTCGCACACGCCGTCGAAGCCCAGCAGGTCGGCGACCATTTCGCGCCTGATCGGGTAGCTGGTGCCGGCCAGCGCCGCCGCGCCCAGCGGCAGGCGGTTCACCCGTTTGCGGCAATCCTGCAGGCGTTCCGCGTCGCGCTTGAGCATCTCGAAATACGCCATCAGGTGATGCGCAAAGCTGATCGGCTGCGCGACTTGCAAGTGGGTGAAGCCGGGCATGATGGTGCGGGTATGGTGCTGGGCGAGGTCGAGCAATGCGGTCTGCAACGCCTTGACCAGAAGCAGCAGATCATCGATCGAACTGCGCAGATACAGGCGCACATCGGTTGCCACCTGGTCGTTGCGCGACCGCCCGGTGTGCAGGCGTTTGCCGGCATCGCCGACCAGACCGGTGAGGCGTTTCTCGATGTTGAGGTGCACATCCTCGAGATCCAGCGACCAGATAAATTCGCCGCCGATGATCTCGTTTTCGATTTGCGCGAGACCGCGCCGGATATCGTCCAGATCCTGCGCGGTGATAATGCCGCAGGCGGACAGCATTTGTGCATGCGCCCGCGAACCCTGAATATCGAACATGGCCAGCTTGTGGTCGAAGCCCACCGACGCGGTATAGCGTTTCACCAGTTCCGCCACCGGTTCCGTGAACCGCCCCGACCAGGTATCGTTACTTTTATCTTGCATTGGACTTTTATCTTGCATTGGATTTTTATCTTGCGTTGGATCTTGCATCGCCACCCTCACTTGTCCCAGAATGAAGCATGAAAACCGGTAAAGTTTCCCACCATGAATAAGGCGCGCAGTATAAAACAAAACACCCTGCCCGACGCGTTGCCCAACTTCCGCAACCTCGGCGTGACGTTGCGCATCCTGCTGATCGGCAACGGCCTGGCGCTGCTGCAGGCGTTGTCACAGGCAAACGGCTGGGCGGACATGCCGTTGCGCATGATGCAGATTGCCACGCTGCTCGCGCCGATTCTGTTGGCCTGTCTGCTGCTGCTGTGGGTAGCGCAGCCTTGGCTGAACCGGCTTGCCTATTGGCGCGGTGTGCTGGCGGTGAATGTGCTGGCGGTGGTGTTGACGCTGTCCACTTATTATTTCGGCGGCGAGCTGTATCGCCCGCCGGGCAGCGCTGACGCCTGGTTCGATGCGCTGCGTTACATGCTGTTCAGCGTGCTGGTATGCGCCATCCTGCTGATGTATTTCCGCTGGCGCAGCCAGGTGCTGTCGCGCGCCTTGTACGAGGCGCGCCTGCAGGTGTTGCGCGCGCGCATCCGCCCGCACTTTCTGTTTAACACTATCAACGCCGTGCTCGGCATCGTGCGCGCCCAGCCCAGGCAGGCCGAAGCCGCGCTGCAAGACATGGCGGACTTGTTCCGCATGGCGATGGCGGATGCGCAAGACCTCGTGCCGCTGCGCCAGGAAATCGAGTTGAGCAAGCAATACATCGCGCTGGAACAATTGCGCATGGACGAAAGGCTGCGCGTGGATTGGCAAATCCAGGATATGCCGGGCGACGCGCTGATCCCGCCGCTGCTGCTGCAACCGTTGCTGGAAAATGCCGTGTATCACGGCATCGAACCGTTGCCGCAAGGCGGTAGCATTACCGTTGCGCTGCACCGCAGCGGCGATGAATTGCGCCTCAGGGTGGAGAATCCCCGCGCATCAAGCGGCGCCGCGCCGCATGCCGGCAACAAAATGGCGTTGCAGAATATCCGCGAACGGCTGGCATTGTTGTTCGACGTCGAGGCACGCTACAAGGTTGAAAGCGGCACGGACTTCTATCGCGTGGAAATCACGCTGCCGTATATGAAGGAGAAAACAACATGAGCACCGTCGAGTTGGCTTTGCGCGTCCTCATCGTGGACGATGAACCGCCCGCGCGCAACCGTCTGCGCGACCTGCTGCACGATTGCAGCGAACAGTTGGCGCTGGAAGTGGTCGGCGAGGCGGGCAACGGCCAGGAGGCGCTGGACAAGCTGATGGAAACGCCCGTCGATGTGGTGCTGCTGGACATCCGACGCCCGTCGATGTGGTGCTGCTGGACATCCGAATGCCGCAGATGGACGGCATCGAACTCGCGCAGCATCTCAACAAATTACTCAAGCCGCCGGTGATCATTTTCACCACCGCCTACGATGCCTACGCGATCAAGGCGTTCGAACTGCACGCGATCGACTACCTGCTCAAGCCGATCCGTCTGGGGCGGCTGTTCGAAGCCCTTACCCGCGCGCGCGCAGCTGTGCCGGTGCAAACCGAAGTGCTGCGCGACCTGCTGCCCGAACCGCGCAAATTTCTCTCCATCCACGAACGCGGCAAGATCCACCTGGTGCCCATCGAGCAAGTGCTGTTCCTGCGCGCCGAGCTGAAATACATCACGGTGCGCACCGCCGAACGCGAATACCTGCTCGAAGAATCGCTCACCGCGTTGGAAAAGGAATTTGCCGCACGCTTTGTGCGCGTTCATCGCAACTGTCTGGTGGCGAAGGAGGCGATCGAAGGCTTCGAGAAAGGCGGCGAGGATAACGCCGAGAGCGCGGGCTGGATGGTGAAGCTGAAAGGGCTGGAGGAACCGCTCCCGATCAGCCGCAGGCAGCAGCATATCGTCAAAGAGTTTAGTTAGGCGCTTTCCCCGGCGCTGGCCAAACGCTCGCCCAGCGCCATGAACAATTCCTGCTCCTTAGGTGTCATCGCCCGGAAATTCTGAAGTAATGCCTGCTCGGTGAAGTCGTATTCCGGCGGAGCAACAGGGAGTTTTTCACCCTCCGCAAGCGCAACCAACTGATACATTTTCATACCAAAAACGCAAGCCAGAGATTCCAATAGCTGGGTGCTTGGCCCATGCTTCCCTGTTTCGATACGCGAAATATTTGCCGCAGTTATCTTGGCGCGATACGCAAGTTCATCCTGCGTCCAATGTCGCGCAATCCTGAGATTTTTGATTGTTTCGCCTAAATTCATAGGCTTGGAGTTTATGGTCTATATGACTAGGCCGAAATATATAGACCGAAAGATATATTGACTTGCAACTTGCGTAGAACGTAATATCGGCCGGCAAACTTACGAAATTCGTATTTTATGCAAGCCGGTAGCCCGCATTCACAAGGTTGATCACGAGAGGTATTTTATGCGCAAATATGAAAGGACATTGTATGAACGGGTCAATTGTATTGGGAATCGATGTAGCAAAAGCCAAGCTGGACTGCGCCCTGCGTCTTCCAGATGGCAAGTTCAAAAACAAGGTAGTTGAAAACAATCCAAAAGGCTTCAAGACATTGACCGAGTGGCTTGAAAAACATGGCGCGACGACAGCGCATGTCTGCATGGAAGCCACCGGTGTGTATTGGGAAGCCGTAGCCGAGTATCTGGCGTCCGAGGGAATGACGGTAAGCGTGGTCAATCCCGCTCAAATCAAGGCGTTTGGAGGGTCGCAGCTGGTGCGCAGCAAAACGGACAAGGTTGATGCCAGACTGATCGCCGGGTTTTGTGCCGAACGCAATCTTGAACCGTGGCAGGCTCCGACGCCCAGCGAACAAGCCTTGCGCGCGATGGCGCTGAGGCTGGATTCGTTGCAGGTCATGCGCACCCAGGAGAGCAACCGCCTCGAGGTGGCGCGCGATGCGGTGAAGCCTGGCATCGTCAGCCATATCGAATGGCTGGACAAGGAGATCAAGGCGCTGGCAAAAAAGATTGGCGAGCATATGGATGGCGACGCTGACCTGAAAGACAAACAGACTCTTCTGGATAGCATTCCGGGCTTGGGCGAGCGCACGATCGCGATTTTGCTGGCCTTCTTTGCCGACCTTGATCGTTTCGGCAATGCCAGGCAGGCGGCGGCATTTGCCGGTCTTGATCCGCACCACCATGAATCCGGCACAAGCGTTAAGATGAAGCCACGGATGTCAAAGGTCGGACATGCCTTTCTGCGCAAATCCCTTTACATGCCAGCTATGGTTGCCCTGTACAAAACAGCTTGGGGTATACGCTTTCGCGAACGATTGGCGGCTGCGGGTAAACCGCCCAAGCATCATTATCGGGGCGATGATGCGCAAACTTGTTCACGTCGCTTTCGGAGTGCTCAAGTCGGGTAAAACCTTCGACCCTGCGTTGCATGGATGTTGACAGGGATAACAGTATCTACGTGAACTGCTCGCCATCAGCCGCAGGCAGCAGCATATCGTCAAGGAGTTCAGTTAGGCGTTTTCCCCAGCTTGGCCAAACGCTCGCCCATGGCCATGAATAGCTCCTGTTCTTTCGGTGTCATGGAACGAAAACTTTGAAGTAATGCCTGCTCAGTGAAGTCGTATTCCGGCGGAGCGGCAGGGAGTTTTTCACCTTCCGCAAGCGCAACCAACTGATACATTTTCATACCAAAAACGCAAGCCAGTGATTCAAGAAGCTGTGTGCTTGGCCCATGTTTTCCTGTTTCGATACGCGAAATATTTGCCGCAGTTATCTTGGCGCGATACGCAAGTTCATCTTGCGTCCAGTGTCGCGCAATCCTGAGATTTTTGATTGTTTCGCCTAAATTCATAGGCTTGGAGTTTATGGTCTATATGACTAGGCCGAAATATATAGACCGAAAGATATATTGACTTATAACTTACGTAGAACGTAATATCGGCCGGCAAACTTACGAAATTCGTATTTTATGCAAGCAACTTAACCATGAAAGAAGGGAATGACGATGAAAAAGGTACTGGCAGGTTTATGCGTTGCTGCAACGATGGCAACGGTTTCTGGTGCTGCGTTGGCGGCAGATAGCGGTTTTTATCTCTTGGGGGCTGCAGGTCAAACCACAAGCGACAGTAACAAAACAGATTTGGATAGTGCATTGACATCCGTAGGCGCAGTCGGATTTTCATCCTCATATAGCAAGCCAACAGTTTACAAGTTGCAAGTTGGCTATCAAATAAACGAAAATTTTGCTGCTGAAGGCGGTTATGTCGGTTCAAATGATGCAACATACACTGCCACTGGTGGCAATCTCGCTGGGACAGTTTCCGCATCAGGCAGTGTTTCTGGCTGGAATTTGACTGCTGTTGGTATATTGCCCGTTGCTAATCAATTTAGTTTACTGGGTAAACTAGGCGTTGCAGATATTCGAAGTGGGGCCAGCGTAACAGGACCCGGCGGAACTGCATCTGCAAGCGGTTCTAAAACCGACTTAACCTATGGACTTGGTGCGCAATATAACTTTACCAATGCTGTTTTTGGGCGATTCGAGTTGGATAGCTACAAAACTGGTAGCTCCACTTCATCTTCTCGCAGTACCGTCTGGACATTGGGCGTAGGCTACAAGTTTTGAGGTCGTTAAGTAAATGCTATTGCAATGATAAAACCCGCCAGTGGCGGGTTTTTTTATCCCTTGGTGCTGACAAACTGCTTCCTGAAACCCACCACCTTCTGCAGATACTGGCGCGTTTCGGCGTAGGGGAGTTACGAGCGCAGCCTGTCGTACACGGCGGGCGCTGCCATGCGGTTGATGGCGGTGATCGCATTGTTGCGCTGTTTCGCCGAGCCGGAGAAGGTGCGCAGCACGTTGCTGGGACCGGTGTTGTAGGCGGAGATCACGCAGTACTCGCGCGACACCGGGTCGGCCACTTCATCCAGCTCATCGAAAGCCAGCAATAAGGGGGCAGGTTCGAATTAAGTTTTCAACTGTCAACGCTGGTGCAAATCCATACATGGACGCCCACTTTTGCCAAGCATTTTCATTCGATGATTTTGAGGATAGGTAAAGATTGCAGCCATACATCCGGATTTTTGGTGAGGC
>JACPEI010000049.1 GCA_016183575.1 Nitrosomonadales bacterium
GCCGCCGGACAGCGTGGTGGCGGATTGCCCCAGCGTGATATAGCCGAGTCCGACGTCGAGCAGGGTTTGCAGCTTGCGCGCGATGACCGGCACGGGCTTGAAAAATTCATGCGCCTGCTCGACGGTCATCTGCAAAATCTGGTGGACGTTCTTGCCCTTGTACTGGATCTCCAGCGTCTCGCGGTTGTAGCGCTGGCTGTGGCACACATCGCACGGCACGTACACGTCCGGCAGGAAGTGCATCTCCACCTTGATCATGCCGTCGCCCTGGCAGGATTCGCAGCGGCCGCCCTTGACGTTGAACGAGAAGCGTCCCGGCCCGTAGCCGCGTTCGCGTGCCGACGGCACCCCGGCGAACAGCTCGCGGATCGGCGTGAACAGGCCGGTATAGGTGGCGGGATTGGAGCGCGGGGTGCGCCCGATCGGCGACTGATCGACGTTGATCACCTTGTCGAAAAATTCCAGCCCGCTGATCTCGGCATAGGGCGCGGGTTCGGTGTTGCTGCCGTACAGATGCTGCGCGACGGCGGGATACAACGTGTCGTTGATCAGCGTGGACTTGCCCGAGCCGGACACGCCGGTGACGCACACCAGCAGGCCGACCGGCAGATTCAGCGTGATGTCCTTCAGGTTGTTGCCGGAAGCGCCGACGATGTGCAGCATGCGTTCCGGGTCGGGCTTGAGAGATTTTTCCGGCATCGGGATGCTGCGGCGGCCGGTCAGGTAGTCGCCAGTGAGCGACTGCTCGCTCTGGCAAATTTCCTCCGGCGTGCCCTGCGCGACGACCAGCCCGCCGTGTTCGCCTGCGCCCGGCCCCATGTCCACCACATAGTCGGCATGACGGATCGCCTCTTCGTCGTGCTCGACCACGATCACGCTGTTGCCCATGTCGCGCAGCTTTTTCAGCGTTTGCAGCAGGCGGTCGTTGTCGCGCTGGTGCAGGCCGATGGAAGGCTCGTCGAGCACATACATCACGCCGGTCAGGCCGGAGCCGATCTGCGACGCGAGGCGGATGCGCTGCGCCTCGCCGCCGGACAGCGTTTCGGCGGAGCGTTCCAGCGACAGATAATCCAGCCCGACGTTGTTCAGGAAGGTCAGGCGGCTGGCGATTTCCAGCACGATCTTTTCCGCGATTGCCTGCTTGTGGCCTTGCAGCTTCAAGCCCTGAAAGAAAGTCAGCGCCTGCTTCAGCGGCAGTGCGCTGATTTCGTACAGGTTCATTTCCGCGACGCGCACATGGCGTGCCTCGAGACGCAGGCGCGTGCCCTTGCATTCCGGGCAGAGGCAGCTGTTCAGGTATTTCGCCAGCTCCTCGCGCACCGCGGGCGAGTCGGTCTCCTTGTAGCGGCGTTCCAGATTGTTGACGATGCCCTCGAAGGCATGTTCGCGCAGCATCGGTTTGCCGCGCTCGTTGAGGTACTGGAAGGCGATCTCGGTCCTGCCGCTGCCGTACAGGATCACCTGCTGGATCTTCTCCGGCAGGCTCTCGAAGGATTGCTCGATGTCGAAGTCGTAATGCCTCGCGAGGCTCGCGAGCAACTGGTGATAGAACTGGTTGCGCCGGTCCCAGCCCTTGATTGCGCCGGAACTTAACGACAACTGCGGAAAGTAGCTGCAAATCGGGCAGGCGAATTTCGCCGAGAACAGGTGCTCCTTCTCGGTATCCATTTCCACCGCCAGCGCGCGCCCGTCGGCATGAAGCAGCGCGGTCTCGAACGATTCGGCGAGGCGCTGCTTGGCATCACTATTGACCTTGAGCCGATCCACCATGATCTCGACGGTGTGCTTTTTGGTTTTCTGCAACGCCGGCAATGCGTCGATCTCGTACACCTTGCCGTTGATGCGCAGCCGCGTGAAACCCTGCGCGCGCAGCTCGTCGAACAGATCCAGTTGCTCGCCCTTGCGCTCCACCACCAGCGGCGACAGGATCATGATGCGCGTGCCTTCCGGCAAATTCAGCACGTGATCGACCATCTGCCCGACGCTCTGTGCCTGCAACACCAGGTCATGCTGCGGGCAATACGGATCGCCCGCGCGCGCGAACAGCAGGCGCAGGTAATCGTGGATTTCGGTGACCGTGCCGACCGTGGAGCGCGGGTTGTGCGAAGTGGCCTTCTGCTCGATGGCGATCGCCGGGGACAGCCCCTCGATCAAGTCCACATCCGGCTTCTCCATCAACTGCAAAAACTGCCGCGCATAAGCGGACAGCGATTCCACATAGCGGCGCTGCCCCTCGGCATACAGCGTGTCGAAGGCGAGCGAGGACTTGCCCGAACCGGACAGGCCGGTGATCACCACCAGCTTGTGGCGCGGCAGATCGAGATTGATGTTCTTCAGGTTGTGGGTGCGCGCACCGCGAATCCGTATCTGTTCCATGCAAACTTCTATCGAGTGAAAACGACCCGCCAATATACGCGAAATCCGGGGCTTTCCCAAACAAGCATTTGCTGGATTAAAAAAGATTATGACCGTGATGTGCGTTAGCAGATCGCCGATAAAATAATCTGATGAAGACAAACAACCCAAGATTCGAATAATACCGATTCGGGTTGGGATGATAGTTGCCAATCCTGCTAAAATGCGCGACTTTTTGCACCTTCCCAAAATCATCCATGCCTGCGACAAATACCATGACTGCGATTGAACGCCGCGCCAGCTTTGGCTTGGCGAGCATTTATGGTCTGCGCATGCTGGGGCTGTTCATCATCCTGCCGATTTTCGCGGTGTATTCGGAGCAACTGCCCGGCGGCGAGAGCCATCTGCTGATGGGCATCGCGCTCGGCGCCTACGGATTAACTCAGGCGATTCTGCAACTCCCGGCCGGCTGGCTGTCCGACCGCTACGGGCGCAAGCCGGTCATTTATGGCGGCTTGCTAGTGTTCGCGCTGGGCAGCTTCATCGCCGCATCGGCGGATAACATCTATTGGGTGATTGCCGGCCGTGCCATTCAGGGCGCGGGTGCGATCAATGCCGCGGTGATGGCGCTTACCGCCGACCTCACGCGCGAAGAAGTGCGCACCAGGGCGATGGCGATGATCGGCATGACCATCGGCGTCACGTTCTCCCTGTCGCTGGTTTTGTCCCCGGTGCTCAACGGCCTGCTTGGCGTGCCCGGCATCTTTGCGCTGACCGGCGTGCTGGCTGTGCTGGCCTTGCTGGTGGTGCGCTTCGTGATTCCCGATCCGGCAATTACGCGCTTCCATAGCGACACCGAGGCGAACCGGAAACGTTTCGGCGAAGTGCTGCGCAACAAGGAATTGCTGCGCCTCGATTTCGGCATTTTCTCGGTTCACGCGATTCTGATGTCGGTGTTCATGCAGGTGCCGTTCCTGCTGCAGGCAGACGATCTGGATGTGTCGCAGCACTGGAAGGTTTATCTGCCGGTGATGCTGGCGGCATTTGTGCTGATGCTGCCGCTTATCATCATCTCGGAAAAGAAAGGCAAGGTGAAGCAGGTGTTCGTGCTGGCGATTGCGTTGTCGGTGCTTGCGCAATTCATGCTGCTGTTCGCGCAGCACAGCCTGTGGGGCGTGACTGCCGGGCTACTGGTATTCTTTACCGCGTTCAACGTGCTGGAAGCCAAACTGCCCGCGCTGATCAGCGTGATCGCGCCGCTGTCCGCCAGGGGCACGGCGATGGGCGTATACAGCAGCGTGCAGTTCCTCGGCGCGTTCTTCGGCGCGACAGTGGGCGGCGCGCTGATGCAGTTTGTTGGCGGCGACGCGGTATTTGTGTTCGGCATCGTGCTGCTGCTGGTGTGGCTGGCGGTGGCCTCCGGCATGCAGCCTCCGGCACCGGTGCGCACCCGGCTGTATCATTTGCCGGAAATGGATGACGCCGCTGCGGTAGAATTGCGTCGGCGTCTCGCGCAACTTCCCGGGGTGCGCGAAGTGATGGTGGTCGCAGCGGAAAATATGGCCTGCCTCAAGGTGGACAGGCATGGGTTTGACGAAGCGGCGGTGGAACAACTCATAGCGAAAGGAGCATGACATGTCGGTGAACAAAGTGATTCTGATAGGGCATCTCGGCAAAGACCCCGAGGTGAGATATATGCCCAGCGGCGAGGCGGTTGCCAATGTGACCTTGGCGACATCCGAAACATGGAAAGACAAAAACGGCGAAAAGCAGGAAAAAACCGAGTGGCACAACATCGTTTTTTTCAGGCGGCTTGCGGAGATCGCCGGGGAATACCTGAAAAAAGGCTCGCAGATTTATGTCGAGGGCAGAATTACAACCGAGAAATGGCAGGACAAGGAAGGCAAGGATCGCTACACCACCAAGATCGTGGCCAGCGAAATGAAAATGCTGGACAGGAAATCGTCTGGCGGCAGCAGCTTCGAGGTGGTGGAGAATAAACCTGCTACCGCTTCCTCGTCCAGCAGCGCTCCAGCCAAGGCCGCACCAGCTGCCAAGAGCAGTTTTGATAATTTCGACGACGATATTCCGTTTTAATTGCCATTTTTTCAAAACAGCAATAACTATGTGGGTGCATTCCATGCACCCTACGATATTCCACTGTTGATATAAAAATGGAATTACTTTGCTGAACGAACCGGCTTAAACACGCTCCAGCACCGCCGCAAAGAATCCGTCCGTGTTGTGCAGGTGCGGGCGCAGCTCCAGATAGTCGCCCATCTCCAGCGGGATTTTCTGTTGCTTCAACACCTCGCCGGCCGGGCGCAGCACGAAGTCGGGATGCGCTTCGAGGAAGGCTTGCACGATATGCTGGTTCTCTTCCGGCAGGATGCTGCAAGTCGCGTACACCAGGCGTCCGCCCTTTTTCAGCAGGCGGCTGGCGGAGGCGAGGATGGCGGCCTGTTTGCGCGTAACTTCCTCGATGCTGCCGGGCGATTGGCGGAATTTCAGATCCGGGCTGCGGCGCAGCGTGCCCAAGCCGCTGCATGGCGCATCCACCAGCACGCGGTCGATCTTGCCGGACAGGCGCTTCACCTTGAGGTCGTTTTCATGTGAAATCAGCATTGGCTGGATATTGCTGGCACCGGAGCGTTTCAGGCGCGGCTTGAGATTGGCGAGACGTTTTTCGGAGGTGTCCATTGCATATAAACGGCCCTGCGAATTCATCAATGCGGACAGCATCAGCGTCTTGCCGCCCGCCCCGGCGCAGAAATCCACCACCATGTCGTTGCGCTTCGGCGCTAGCAGGAAGCCGAGCAACTGGCTGCCTTCGTCCTGCACTTCGATCTTGCCTTCGGTGAACAGCGCGTCTTTATTCAGCGGGATTTTTTCCTTGAGGCGGATGCCGACGGGCGAGTAGGGGGTGGCGGCGGCTTCGATATTTTTGTCATGCAGTTGTTGCAGCACATCGTCGCGCTTGGCAAGCAGGGTGTTGACGCGGATGTCCAGCGGCGCGCCTTGCTGCATGGACAGGCCGATGGCGAGAATGTCTTGATCGGAATAGGAGGCATGCATTTTTTCCACCAGCCATTCCGGCAGCTCGGCCTGCGCCGGCAACGGCAGGTCATCGGCCTTCACGCCCTTCACCGTGGCGAGCCATTCCTTCTCGTCGTGCTTCAATACCGGTTCGATCTCGCGCAGGTTGTAGCCGCCGAACCTGACCAGCCAGGCGAGCGCCATGCGGCGCGGCGTAGCGCTGCCGGCGCAGGTGATTTCCAGCAGCAGGCGATGGCGCAATACGCCGAACACGGTCTCGGCGACCAGTTCACGTTCATTCGAACCGATGCGCTCGTCCTTGAAAAAATAGCGCAGCGTGGTGTCGGCGGGGTGCGCCAGCGGCAGGATGGCGCGCAGTGCCTGGATGACGAGTTCTAAACGATATTCGGTGATAAGCATGGTAAATTAAATATTGAAAATTTAGTCGCGCAGTTTAGCAGGGTTGTCGGCGCAACACTCTCTGACTCGGTTCTATGCCGCCGTCTGTCCGACAGGGTAAGATGTAAAAGGTTTGTGTTTGAACTGGCAGCAATCCTTGATCGGATATATCGCAGGGGGCATGATGGAACTGGAATGGTCAAAGCAGTTGAGTGTCGGAAATGCAACGATCGATTCTGAACACAGAAATTTGCTGAAAGTGATCAACGATGTGGAAAGTGCGATCAGGGTGAGGGACAGCTCCACCCTGCCACGGTCGTTTAAACTGCTCGAGGATTGCGTAGCTGTTCATTTTGCAGATGAGGAAAAGATTGCGCAGGCAATCGGTTTTGACTTTACTCAAAACAGGCTGGAACATCAATATGTGCAAAATGAGCTTCGGCAGATGAGAGAAGAACTGGTGGCCAAAAATGGCTCGTGGTCAGAAAGTGAAGCGGTGTACTACTCTTATTTTTTGAGTGAATGGATGGTTGAGCACATCCTGCAGGAAGATATGTTGATGAAGCCAGTGCTGCAAACCTATCCGTACGACTTCAAGCCAGACTGAGGGGTGGCCCTGACACGGTGGGGCGCAGCCCTCTGGTGCGGGAAGGGCCAGCAAGCCTCCGGTCTATGCGACTCGCCTCACGCTGGTTCGGGAATAATCTCGCGCAGCACCTGAAAAATTTCGCGGTAGTTCTTAGGAGGCTTCCCGGCTTCCATTTCTTTTTGCGCGTTGCGGATCAGCGCGCGCAAGCGTTGCGCGTCGGCTTGCGGGTGAGCGGCGAGCAACTCGGTCAACGCGCTGTCGTTTTCCATCAGGCGGTCGCGCCAGCGCTCCAGCTGGTGCATATACGCGATGTGATGTTGCGACTTTCCCTTCCATGCGTCCAGCTTGGCGAGGATGGGCGCGGTATCCACTTCGCGCATCAGCTTGCCGATGTATTGCATCTGGCGGCGCTGCGCGCCGAATTTGTTGATGTTCTTCATCTCGCGGATCGCGTCGCGCAGGTTCTCGGGGATGTCGAGTTGCGCGATTTGGTCCTTGCCCAGCTCGGTCAATTCCTTGCCGAGGTCGCGCAACTCGTGCATCTGCTTTTTGATCTTGGTCTTGCTCGGAGGCAGTTCCTCATCATCCTCCGCAACCTGGGGTTGATTGCGCAGGCCGCGCCCCCGGGTATATGTACCGCTGGTACTGCGCGCATGGGGACGGATGACCTCTACGTGACTATCATCGTGTTCCCCGGCATCATGTTCCTCGGCAACGTCATGCTCATCCTCGTCATCTCCCAGGTGAATATAGAGCGGCTCGTTTTCGCCGTGGGCTTTGGGGGTTTTATTGTGCGTGGTCATAACAGTTAATGTGGCTGGCCTTAATGTGGAAGGCCGATGCTGCTATGATACCGCTTTTCGCCAATTAGCCGCTTTGCTTATGAATTCCCCGGTATCTTCTAACCCGCGTTTCTCCCATTCCGCCGATGCGTTACGCAACATCGCACAAGACATGCTGGATTATGCCAAACAGCGCGGCGCATCAGCCGCCTCCACCGAAGTTTCGGCAGGTTTCGGCCAGGCCGTCACGGTGCGCCAGGGCGAGGTGGAAACCATCGAATATAACCGCGATAAAGGCCTGGGCATCACCGTCTATATCGGCCAGAAGCGCGGCAATGCCAGTTCCTCGGATTTCTCGCCGCAGGCGGTGCGCGACACGGTGGATGCGGCGCTATCGATCGCCAGCTATACCGCAATAGACGACTGTTCGGGATTGCCGGATGCGGACATGCTGGCGCGCGACTGCCCCGATCTGGACTTGTACCACTCGTGGGATCTGCCGGTGGATGATGCGATCGAGCTGGCCAAACGCTGCGAACAGGCCGCGCTGGATGCCGATAAACGCATCAGCAACTCCGAAGGCGCGACGGTTAATTTGCATGAGGCGCAGTTCGTGCATGCCAACAGCCTCGGCTTTATCGGCGGCTACCCTACTTCGCGCCACAGCCTCAGCTGCGCGGTGATCGCCGGCAAGGACGACGCGATGGAGCGCGACTACTGGTACAGCGTGGCGCGCGATGCCAAGGATTTGCTGGATGCGCAGCAGGTCGGGCGGATTGCGGCGGAACGCACCGTGCGCCGCCTGAACGCGCGCCAGCTCGACACCATGCAGGTGCCGGTGCTGTTCGAGGCGCCGATCGCATCGGGCCTGCTGGGGCATTTCGTCGGCGCGGTGAGCGGCGGCAGCCTGTACCGCAAATCTTCGTTCCTGCTCGATCAGCTGGATAAGCCGGTTTTTGCGCCGCATATCAACATCGAAGATATACCGGACATCCGCAAAGGCCTGGCCTCCAGCCCGTTCGATAACGAGGGTGTGCGGGTGCAACGCCGCGCGATTGTCGAGAACGGCGTGCTGCGCGGTTATTTCCTCGGCAGCTATTCGGCGCGCAAGCTCGGCTTGCGCACCACCGGCAATGCGGGCGGCAATCACAACCTGATCCTGAAAGCGTCTGGAGGTCAATCCGGAGAACTCGATTTTGCCGGGCTGCTCAAAACCATGTCGCGCGGACTGCTGGTCACTGAATTGCTGGGTAGCGGCGTCAATGCGGTGACCGGCGATTACTCGCGCGGCGCGGCGGGTTTCTGGGTGGAGCATGGCGAGATCCAGTATCCGGTGCAGGAAATCACCATCGCCGGAAACCTGAAAGACATGTACCGTAACATCGTTGCGGTCGGCAACGACATCCTGGTGCAAGGCTCGCGGCAGTGCGGGTCGATCCTGGTGGAAGGCATGACCGTGGCGGGACGGTAGGCACCAAATGCGGGAATTGGCGATGCCGGTTATTTTGCGATAAAAAGGCCACAGGATTTTTTCAACACGCATTTCGATAAAGAAATCGTCGGACAGAGCGCTCGGACAGAGCGCTTTACAATGGCAATTTTGCATTGGGAAGCGAACGCTTCCAGCGCGAGATCGAAGCCGTATTTGGGCGGCGGGCGAGACACGGGCAAGCGGACAGTCCGAACAGCATGACGATGCGAACCAACAGGGCTCGCTGTATGCAGGCCCGAAAGCAACGAGGCCGTTGACACTTGCCAGTTTGTGCTGGCACACTTTTCCGGTATTCCTGTTAGTATCTTCAAATTGCGATAGGCGTTTAAAATTTAAAGCGCAAAGGTTGGCGGTAGCAGCTGAGTTTTCGAATGCATTTCCAGATCAACGACATGGCGCCAACTGGCGCGGTGATTTTGCAGATTCATCAATAATTCAAGCGGGAGGGGCTTATGTCACTTGAAGACATCGAGGCACGTGAGAAATTTCTTTTTACGCTGGAATGGCTGCTGGCAGTTACAAGACGCTACTCTGAGGAACTGCATTTTGGTCTAGCCTATATTGATTACGAAACTCCCAGAATCCTCGGCGAAACTTATGGGGCACAAAAAGCAGCGCTAAAGCTTGACGAGGTATTGCATACTTTACGCAAGGCTTTCCGCAAATCGGATTTGGTCGCGCGTGACGGGGCTGATTTCTGGATTTTGATACCTTTTGCACCTGCTGAGGAGAAGCTGGTCGACAAAATCAAGTACATCATCGATACTGCTTCGCAGAGCGGCCTTCAGATTGTGGAACGTGATATTTCCATTTTTTTGTTGCCTAACCATGCGGCTGACCTGGATGCAAACAGCTCGGCCTTGGAATTTCTTGCATATCTCAAGAAAAATCATATCGCCCTGTCAAGCCAGGAACTTTTGTTGCCTGCCAGAGAATAGACCATACTATTCAAAAATATTGGCGCATCCGAATCCGGAGGGAATTAAAACCGATCGCACCCGAGTGTGGCCCTTCTTGCGCTGAGTGCCGTGAAGCGCATGAAATAAGGGAAAATCGGTGGGTTCACATTGCAACCGTCTGGATTCGTCGTGGTAACTGCACCGCCAGACAGATCGAATTTATCCTGCGCAGCAAGATGGAAGACGATCAGATCGTTGGCGGATAACCCGGAATCCACCTATCTCGTGTTTTGTGAGTTCCGAAGGGCGCGCTTGCGGTTCGGCAGCGCGGAATGATGGGTTGGACATCGCGATACCCATCATAGCCACAATTGATGGGCATCGCTACACACCACCCATCCTACAATTCCAGCCTCCCCCGCCTGCATGGTAGAATGCGCGTCTTTCCCGCTTTCATTATTTCAGGAATAAACGCCATGTTCTCCAGCAAAAATACCATTGCCCAGACCGACCCGGAATTGTGGGTCGCGATCCAGAATGAAAACCGCCGCCAGGAAGATCACATCGAGCTGATCGCCTCGGAAAATTACGCCAGCCCGGCGGTGATGGAAGCGCAGGGCAGCAAGCTGACCAATAAATACGCCGAGGGTTATCCCGGCAAGCGTTATTACGGCGGCTGCGAATATGTGGACGTGGCCGAGCAACTGGCGATCGACCGCGTGAAGGCGCTGTTCGGCGCTGAATATGCCAACGTGCAGCCGAATTCCGGTTCGCAGGCAAACCAGGCAGTGTACATGTCGGTGCTGAAACCCGGCGATACCATCCTCGGTCTATCGCTGGCGCATGGCGGGCATTTGACGCACGGCGCGTCGGTCAATGCCAGCGGCAAGCTGTATAACGCCATCCAGTATGGCCTGGACGAGAACGAGGAAATCGATTACGACCAGGTGCAGGCATTGGCAACGGCGCACAAGCCGAAGATGATCGTGGCGGGCGCGTCGGCCTATGCGCTGGTGATCGACTGGAAACGTTTCCGTGAAATTGCCGACAGCGTCGGCGCGTACCTGTTCGTGGATATGGCGCATTACGCCGGCCTGATCGCGGCGGGCGTGTACCCCAGCCCGGTCGGCATCGCGGATTTCGTCACCACCACCACCCACAAGACCCTGCGCGGCCCGCGCGGCGGCATTATTCTCGCCAAGGCGGAATATGAAAAAGTGCTGAACTCGGCGATTTTCCCCGGCATTCAGGGCGGCCCGTTGATGCATGTGATCGCCGCCAAGGCGGTGGCGTTCAAGGAAGCGGCCAGCAAGGAATTCAAGGCCTACCAGAAGCAGGTGGTGGACAATGCGCGCGTGATGGCGATGGTGCTGCAGGAGCGCGGCCTGCGCATCGTGTCGGGGCGCACCGACAGCCATTTGTTTTTGGTTGACTTGCAGGCCAAGAATATCACCGGCAGGGATGCCGAAATCGCGCTGGGACGCGCGCATATCACGGTGAACAAGAATTCCATCCCCAACGACCCGCAAAAACCGTTCGTGACCAGCGGCATCCGCATCGGCAGCCCGGCGATGACCACGCGCGGTTTCAAGGAGCTGCGACAGGTTTCTGGTGTATGGAAACTAAAGCTGGAAAGTGGAAAGTGGAGCGGCACTTCGCGCCTCAGTGGGGAGTGGAGAAACCACTTCCCACTTTCTACTTCCCACTCCCTACTCACCAATGAAGTGTCCCTTCTGTAAAGGCGAAAACACCCAGGTAGTGGATACCCGCGAAAGCGAGGAGGGCGACAGCATCCGCCGCCGCCGCCGTTGCCAGTCGTGCGACAAGCGTTTCACCACTTACGAGACGGTGGAGCTGCGCATGCCGCAGGTGGTCAAGCAGAACGGGATGCGCAGCGAATTCGATGCGGCAAAGCTGCGCACCAGCTTCAGCCGCGCGCTGCACAAACGTCCGGTGCCGACCGAACTGGTGGATGCGGCGATCGATCACGTGACCCAGAAAGTTTTCGCATTGGGCGAGCGCGAAGTCGGTTCGCGCCAGATCGGCGAGATGGTGATGAAGGAATTGCTGAAGCTTGACAAGGTCGCCTATATCCGTTTCGCTTCGGTGTACAAGAGTTTTCAGGATGTCGGCGATTTCGCCGAAGCGGTCGAGGCGGTGCGCAAGTCGCCGGCGCGCCGCAAACCAAAAGTAAATTAGCCACGGATTAACACGGATGATCACGGATAATAAAACCAATGGAAGGGAAATGCCGTACGCCCAGAAAAAAAACGAAATAACTCGGGGCTATAAGGATTTTTTTCGTGTGAATCCGTGTCCATCAGTGGCTAGTTGCCGTTTTCTGAATTAACGATGTTTACCCCGCAGGACTGTCAGTGGATGGCGCAGGCATTGCGGCTGGCGGAGTTTGGCTTGTACGGCACCAGCCCGAATCCGCGCGTCGGCTGCGTGCTGGTGCGTGATGGCGAAAGCGTCGGTGCGGGCTGGCATCGGTGTGCCGGCGAGCCGCATGCCGAAGTTCATGCGCTGCGCGAAGCGGGTGAAGCGGCGCACGGCGCGACGGCTTATGTCACGCTGGAGCCTTGCAGCCATCACGGACGCACGCCGCCCTGTGCCGACGTGTTGATCGAAGCGCGCGTGGCGCGCGTGGTGGTTGCGGCTCAGGACCCGAATCCCGAGGTGGCTGGCGCGGGCATCGCGCGGTTGCGCGCGGCCGGCATCGCGGTGGAAATCGGGCTGATGGAAACGGAAGCGCGCGAATTGAACATCGGGTTCTTTGCGCGCATGACGCGCGGCACGCCGTGGGTAAGAAGCAAAATCGCGATGAGCCTGGATGGGCGCACCGCGCTGAGCAACGGCAAGAGCCAGTGGATTACCGGCGACGCGGCAAGGCAGGATGTGCAGCGCTGGCGCGCGCGTTCCTGCGCGGTGCTGACCGGGATCAATACCGTGCTGGCGGATGATGCGCGGTTGAATGTGCGCGAAATTGATGCGCTCACCCCGACACGGTGTGGCGAAGCCTCCGGGTGCGGGAGGGGTGAGCAGGCGGTGGTTTGCACACCGGAAGATGCCGCTGCAAGTTTTGCCACCGCCCCGCGCCAGCCGCTGCGGGTGGTGCTGGACAGCCAGTTGCGCATCCCGCTTGAAGCGCGGGTGTTGTATGACGGCGGCAATACGCTGATCTATACGGCGCTGCGCAACGAGCGGAAAACGGCCGTATTGCAGGATTTGGGCGCGACGGTGACGGTGATGCCGGACGGCGAGGGACGGGTGGATTTGCCGGCCATGCTGCGCGACCTCGCGCAACGCGGCTGCAACGAGGTGCTGGTGGAATCGGGCAGCACCCTGAACGGCGCATTGTTGCGCGCCGGGTTGGCGGATGAATTGCTGCTGTATCTCGCGCCGCAATTGCTGGGCGATGCGGCGCGCGGCATGGCGCAACTGGGCGAGCTGACCAGCCTGGATCAGCGTGTCGATCTCAAGTGGCAGGATATGCGCCAGGTCGGCGAAGACCTGCGCATTTTGGCAAAGGTGGAAAAGGCAAACCCCCCTCAATCCCCCCTTGTCAGGGGGGAAGCACTCCTCCCCTGACAAGGGGAGGGCGGGAGGGGTTTCGTGGAGTAACATCAAGGAGAATGAATGTTTAGTGGAATCATTGCCGATGTTGGCCTCATTACCCGTGCGGAAGACCGCGACGGCGGCCTGCGCCTGAGCGTGGCGACCGAAGCGCTCGGCATGGATGACGTGCGGATCGGCGACAGCATCGCGGTGAACGGCGTATGCCTCACCGTGGTGAAAAAAGACGGGGCGGTTTTTACCGTGGATGTGTCGCGCGAGACGCTGAATTGCACCGTCGGGCTGGAGCGGCAGGGCGGCCATGTCAATCTGGAAAAAGCCTTGCGCCTGTCCGACCGCCTGGGCGGGCATCTGGTCAGCGGGCATGTGGACGGCGTGGGCGAAGTCGTCGCGTTCAACGACATCGGCGAGAGCTGGCGGCTGGCGGTGCGCGCGCCGCAGAAGCTGGCGAAATACATCGCGACCAAGGGTTCCATCACCATCAACGGCGTGAGCCTCACCGTGAACCACGTCGCGGGTTCGGAGTTCGACGTGAACCTGATCCCGCATACGCTGGAAGCGACGACGCTGAACGAACTGAAAGCGGGTTCGAAAGTTAATCTGGAAATAGATCTGATCGCGCGCTATGTCGAGCGCATGATGCAGGCGGAGAAAAAATAATAATGCCCAACATAGCACCGATACAGGAAATCATCGCGGAGATACGCGCCGGGCGCATGGTCGTGCTGGTGGACGAGGAAGACCGCGAAAACGAGGGCGAGCTGGTGTTTGCCGCCGAATTCGTCACGCCGGAGAAGGTCAACTTCATGGCCAAGCATGGTCGCGGCCTGATTTGCCTGACATTGACCGAGGCGCATTGCAAACAGATCGATTTGCCGCTGATGGTGCGCGAGAACGGTTCGCCGCTCGGCACCAATTTCACCCTGTCCATCGAGGCGGCATCGGGCGTGACCACCGGCATTTCGGCGGCCGACCGCGCGCGCACCATCCAGGCGGCGGCCAACCGGAATGCGCGGCCTTCCGACATCGTGCAGCCCGGCCATATCTTCCCGCTGATGGCGCAGAACGGCGGGGTGCTGGTGCGCGCCGGGCACACCGAGGCGGGCTGCGATCTGGCGCAACTGGCCGGGCTGATGCCGGCAGCGGTGATCTGTGAAATTCTCAAGGATGACGGCGAGATGGCGCGGCTGCCGGATCTGATCGAGTTCGCCAAGCAGCACCAGCTCAAGATCGGCACGATCGCCAGCCTGATCGAATATCGCAGCCATAACGAAAAACTGGTCGAACGCGTGGCGCAACGCAGCGTGCAGACGGCTTACGGCCCGTTCGATTTGTTTACCTATGTGGACAAGACCACGCAGCGTGCCCAACTGGCTCTGCTGAAGGGCGAGATTCGCCCCGATGTTGAAACGCTGGTGCGCGTGCATGAACCGCTGTCGGTGATGGATTTTCTCGAACAGGTCGACTATTCGCATTCCACCAGCGTGCATGATGCGCTGAAAAAAATCAGCCAGTCCCCATGCGGCGTGCTGGTGCTGATGCACCATGGAGAAACTTCGCAGGATTTGCTGGCGCGTGCCGTCGCAACGCAGGAGGCGCATCCGGTGTTGCGCTGGGATCCGCGCAGTTACGGCATCGGCGCGCAAATACTGCGCGATCTCGGCGTGGGCAAGATGCGCCTGATGGCCACACCGCGCAAGCTGCCGAGCATGACCGGCTTCGGCCTGGAAGTGGTGGGGTACGCCAATCACGAATAGCGGAGTTGGTAGGTCGGGTTAGCGCAGCGTAACCCGACGTTTGCTCATCAATCAACAAGGGAACCGTCGGGTTATGCTGCGCTAACCCGACCGGAATTACAGAGGCTGATATGAAAGAACTGGAAAAAAATCTCAACGGCAGCGGCCTGCGCATCGGCATCGTGCAAAGCCGTTTCAATACCGAAGTATGCGAAGGCCTGCTCGGCGCATGCCGTGTGCAACTGGCGCAACAGGGTGTCGCAGAGGCCGATATTACGCTGGCCACGGTACCCGGCGCGCTGGAAATCCCGCTGGCGCTGCTGTGCATGGCGGAAAGTGAGAAGTTTGACGCGCTGATTGCGCTGGGTGCGGTGATACGCGGCGACACCTATCATTTCGAGGTGGTGTCGAATGAGTCGGCGCGCTGCGTGAACGAAGTCCAATTGGCATGCGGTGTGCCGGTTGCCAATGCGATTCTCACCACCGACACCGATGAGCAGGCGATCGCGCGCATGCACACCAAGGGCAGCGAAGCCGCGCTGGTAGCCATCGAGATGGCCAATCTGCTGCGGGAATTGGCATGAGCAACCTGGGCATGAGCAATCCGGCCGCTGACCATGAAGTAAAAAAAGCGCCAAACAAAAGCCCGCGCCATCGCGCGCGCGAACTGGCGTTGCAGGGTGTTTATCAATGGCGCGTCACTGCGGGCGATGAGACGCAGATCGAAAAGCAGATTCAAGGCGAAAAAAACCTGGGCCGCTATGACAAGGAGCTGTTCTCCAAGCTGCTGCGCGGCGCATTGAGCCAGCATGCCGATATTGAGGTGTTGCTCGCCCCGCATCTCGACCGGCCGCTTGCCGAACTCAGCCCGGTGGAATTTTCCGTGCTGCTGCTGGGGGCGTTCGAATTATCGCAACATCTCGAGGTGCCCTACAAAGTCGTCATCAACGAAGCGGTTGAACTAGCCAAGACCTTTGGCGGCACCGACGGCCACAAATATGTCAACGGTGTGCTGGACAAGCTGGCGCCGCAAGTTCGTGCGCCTGAATTTGCGGCGCGCAATAAGTAGACGTTGGTCGTAGGATGGGTTGAGCGCAGCGATACCCATCAATCTGTTAACGTAAAATGATGGGTATCGCTGCGCTCAACCCATCCTACAAACCATGTCTGAATTCGATCTGATCCGCCGGTTTTTTACCAGGGATACGCCCCATGCAATATTGGGGGTGGGCGACGATGCCGCGCTGCTGCAAGTGAGTGTTGGCAATGTGCTGGCGGTATCCAGCGACATGCTGGTATGCGGAACGCACTTTCTCCCCGATGCCGACCCGTTTTTGCTGGGCCACAAGACCCTCGCGGTGAACCTGTCCGACATGGCGGCGATGGGCGCCGCGCCGCGCTGGGCGGTGCTGGCCATCGCGTTGCCCGAGGCGGATGAGGCGTGGCTGGCGCAATTCAGCGCGGGTTTCTTCGCGCTGGCGCAGCAGCATGATGTGGAACTGGTCGGCGGCGACACCACGCGCGGACCGCTCAATCTATGTGTGACCATTTTCGGCGAAGTGCCCGCGCAACAAGCGTTGCGCCGCAGCGGCGCGCAGGTCGGCGATGAAATCTGGGTGTCGGGTTGCCTCGGCGATGCGGCGCTGGCGCTGGCGCATCTGCAAGGCCGCATCGCATTGTCCGCTGCCGAACTCGCCGCCTGCCTGCCGGCCCTGCATCGGCCGCAACCGCGCGTGGCGTTGGGGCTGGCGTTGCGCGGCATCGCCAGCAGCGCAATCGATATTTCCGACGGCCTGCTCGCCGATCTCGGGCATATCCTGGAGGCCTCACAAGTGGGTGCGCAGCTTGATTTTGCGGCGCTGCCGGTTTCGCCTGTGTTGCGAGCGTGCCTAACCCCTCCCAGCCTCCCCTTGTCAGGGGAGGAGCTAGGCTTCCCCCATGACAAGGGGGGATTGAGGGGGGTTAAGTTGTTTCAGCAGTTCGTATTGTCCGGCGGCGATGACTACGAGTTGTGCTTTACCGTTTCTGCCGCGCGCCATGCGGAATTGGCGGATATTGCCGCGCGGCATAACCTGCCGCTGACCTGTATCGGGAAAATTGTTGCGGGGCGCGGCTGTATCGTGCACGATGCGTCGGGTAATCCACTCAACGTCGAGGCTTGCGGTTATGACCACTTCCGGTGAATTGCTCGTCAAACCCAGCTTGCAGTTTGTGCTGAGCCATCCGGCGCATCTGTTGTCGTTCGGCTTCGGCAGCGGGCTGGCACGCAAGGCACCCGGCACATTCGGCACGCTGGCCGCCTTTCCGATGTACTGGTATCTCGCGCCGCGCCTGTCGGACGCGATGTTTATGCTCATGCTGGCGGGCGCATTCGCCGTCGGCGTGTGGGCGTGCAACATCACCGGCAAAGTATTGGGTGTCGCCGATTACGGCGGCATCGTATGGGATGAGATCGTGGCAATGTTGCTGGTGCTGTTTTTTACCCCGCCGGGTTGGGAATGGTCGCTGCTGGCCTTCGTGCTGTTCCGTTTTTTCGACATCGTCAAGCCGCAGCCGATCCGCTATTTCGATAGCAACTGGCACGGCGGGCTGGGCGTGATGTTCGATGATCTGCTCGCCGCCGGCTATGCCCTGCTGTGCCTGGCCGTCATCAGGAGCGTGCTGCCATGATGAACGGTTTGCGCTGCCTGGCATGCGCCCTGCTGCTTTGTATCGGTGGCATCGCGGAAGCGGCCGACTTCTCCGGCAAGGTGATCGCCGTGCTGGATGGCGACACCTTGCTGGTGTTGCGCAACTGCGAGAGGGTGGAGCCAAAGGCTCCGGGAACCCTACAGCGTCCCCGATGCGGGGGCAACCGCCCGGCTAAAGTGCGGCTTGCCGAAATCGACGCGCCGGAAAAAATGCAGAGCTTCGGCGAATCATCCAGACGTTCGCTCTCCGATATGGTGCTGGGCAAGCAGGTGAAGGTGTCCAGCCAGGCGGTGGACAAATACGGGCGCATGGTCGCGCATCTCGGCTTGAATGGTCTGGATGTGAATGCCGAACAAATCCGCCGCGGCATGGCATGGGAGTATTCGCATTTTCACGGCAACAAAGCGTTGGTCGCATTGCAGGAAGAAGCCAAACAAGTTCCGCGCGGTTTGTGGGCGCTCAGCAATCCGACTCCGCCGTGGGAGTGGCGCAAATTGCATCCAGGCATCATCGGCGATCAGCCCCCTGCGGCTGACTTGTCAAACGTCGCTCCGGCAACTCCGCTCGGCATCATCTGCGGCAGCAAGAAGTATTGTTCGGAGATGGCTTCGTGCGAAGAAGCCAGGCATTATCTGACGCATTGCGGCATCAAGACACTGGACGGCAATAGTGACGGCGTGCCGTGCGAGAAGCTGTGTTCTCCCAAGGAATCAAAAGCTGATTGAGCGGCACCCCTGCGCGTCGCAGCGCAGCGCCGAGCCCTGTTGATGCCAGTCACCTAGCACCCAGCGTTCGCAAATGTGCCCGTCGACCATATGCTGATGGCGATCCGGGCGATGGGTGTGGCCGTGGATCAGCCGTGGGTAGCCATGCTCGCGCAGCAGCGCGGCGACCGCTTCATCACTTACATCCATGATCGCGCTGTCCTTGCTTTGCTTCTCCGCGATGCTGCGTTCGCGCAGTTGAGCGATATAGGCTTTGCGTTCCGCCAGCGGCTTTGCGAGGAACTGCCGCTGGAAATCTGCGTCATGCACCTGGGCGCGGTAGCGTTGATATTCGGCATCATGGGTGCACAGCATGTCGCCGTGGCTGAGCAGCGTCGGCGTGCCGTATAAATCGACCAGCGCCGGGTCGTTCAGCAGCGTGGCGCGGCAGGCGTTCGCCAGCGCCTCGCCCATCAACAGGTCGCGGTTGCCGCGCAGCAGATAAATCCGGGTGCCGTGCTGCGCGAGGCTGCGCAATGCGGCAATCACCTGAGCGTGAAATTCATTCTCCAGATCATCGTCGCCTGCCCAGTAATCGAACAGGTCGCCGAGGATGTAAAGCGCTTCGGCCCTTCGACTGGGCTCATAACCAGCGACTTGGTTATCGTCTTTTGATAGCCTAGTCGAATGGCTAGTAGTTTCATCAGGACAGGCTTGCGGCGCGAGCCCGGCGATGAAGCGCCGGAACGCCGCCATGCTGTGCGGCTGGTCGGCGCTGAGATGCAGGTCGGAGATGAATAAGGAATGGGGCATTACAGGAGCGAGGATCGGGGGTTGAGGATCGAGTTAAAAGCGGTGCAGTGGTTCCACCTCAATACTCGATCCACGATCCTCGATCCTGATTTATTTCACCACTTCCGCTTTGGTGATGATGATGTCTTCTTCGGGCACGTCCTGATGTCCGGCGCGGAAGCCGGTCTTGGCCTTGCGTATCGCATCCACGACTTCGGTGCCTTCCACCACTTTGCCGAACACGCAGTAGCCGTAGTCCTGCATATTGGGCGCAACATGGTTGAGGAACCGGTTGTTTTTCGTGTTGATGAAAAATTGTGCGGTGGCGGAATGCGGGTCGGAAGTGCGCGCCATGGCGACGGTGTAGGTGTCGTTGCTCAGGCCGTTCGCCGCCTCATTCTGAATCGGCGCATTGACTTTCTTCTGCTTCATGCCGGGCTCAAAGCCGCCGCCCTGGATCATGAAATCGGCAATCACGCGATGAAAAATGGTGCCGTTGTAAAAGCCGCTGTTCACATATTCCAGAAAATTTTTCACGGTATTCGGGGCTTTTTCGGCATCCAGTTGCAACGTGATGGTGCCGTGATTGGTGTGTAGTTTGACCATGGTTTTTTTGCCTTGAGTTTGAGTTAAAGAATGGGAGGGTTGCATTGCGCAGCACAGCAGCACTGCGAATAGGGCGGTAAACAGGCGTTTCATGTCAGGCGGCTCCTTCATAAACGATCTGCCAGCGGTTGTTGTGTTTGATCCAGTATTGGCGCTTTTTCATCCGGTTGGACAAGTTGCTGCTGTTGTAGTCCTGCTCGAAATTGACCACCACCATGTTGGGTTGCTCCGGGTAGGTGAACACGCTGACATTCGAAAGAGTGACCTTCACCCAGGATTTTGCGCTGTTCACCTGTTGCTTCTGTTTCGCCCATGCCGCGTAATCCGCACTGTCGCTGGAGAAATCGCGCGAGTAATGCCTGAGGTAGGCGCCGGTATCGAGGCTGGCCCAGTCCTTGCGCCATTGTTCAACCTCCTGCAGCAGCGCATCGCGCTCACCCTGGTCCTGTTCGTTGCTCCAGTCCATCTGGTTGGTGATGATGACCGGCGTGATGCCGACTTGCAGATAGGGGGCAAGTTTGTTCAGATCTTCATTCGTCAGCACCACGCAACCGTCGCTGGCGCGCGGCGGACGGCTATACGTGCCGCTGGGTGTGCCGTGCAGCCAGATGCCGCTGCCGGTGCGCTTGTTCTTGCGGTCCCATTCGTTCGGATAGCTGAGCGGGTAGGCTCCGCTGCCATACATATCGGCAAGCTTGCTCTTCGGCAGTTCGGCCTTGACGAAATACACGCCGATGGGGGTGCGCTTGTCGCCTTCGGCAAATTTTTCGGTGCCGAGTTTGCCGATGGTGATGTAAAAGTCGGTGACATAGCGCGGTTCACCATTCACATTTTCATAAACGAACAGCGTGGCGCGGCTGGTGTCCACCCCCAGCGCATATTTTTGCCGCGCATCCAGCTTCCACAGGAAACGCGGTATGAGCTTGATGTCCGATCGGGACAGAACGCGTTGCAGGCGCACCCGCGCTTCGTCGCGCAGGTCCTCGATCTTGTCGCGCGGCGCATGCGCCGCGCTGCCGAAGTTGTCGATCGCGCCGGCGCGGGCCATCAGCACGTCGCCTTTGACCAGGTGCGCCAGCTTGAAATTGGGGTTGATGCGCAACAGGCTGTCCACTTCGTTGAGCGCGATATCGAGGCGGCTGTTCTTGATGGCTTGCAGGCTTTTTGCCAGATGCGCTTCGCTGTTGTGCGAGGTTTCGGCATTGCGTAAGTCCGGCGCGGCATGCACCATGCCTGTCAGCAAGCCGCATAACAACAAAGAAAACAGTGTCCGGGGCAGCATGGCTTACTTGGTGCGTTCTTCCTGGATCAGCCAGTTGCCGCCGGATTTCACCATCAGCAAGGTCTTGTTGCCCGAGGTTTTCATGTGGCTGGCGCGATAGGACTGGCGGAACTTCACGGTGGCATGATTGCTGTCGCTGAAGTTCACCGTCGCGCCGCTGATGCCGACCTGGATGGATTTCGGTTTGCCGATGCGCTCATGGCGAGCAGCTTCCCAAGCCGCACGACTTTCGCCATCCGGTACCTTGAAATCGGCGGCATAGAACGACAGGTATTTCTTCACATTCTTGGCCGACCATGCGGCAGCCCAGGCATTGACAGTTTTTAATACTTCGCCGCTGTTGTTCGTCGCGGCGGGTGCAGGCTTGGTTGCGGCAGGCGCAACAGGCTCGGACTCGACGGGTTGGCTTGCCGCCACATTGGCCGGCGCGGCCACTTCGGCCTTGCTCAGGACAGGCCCTTCGGCTTTACTCAGGGCAGGGTTGTTGCGCGCCGGTGCCGCTTTGCCGCGTGTGCCGCCGGCAAACAAATCCTGAATCATGGCCAGCTTGGTCTGCGTCGCGGTGTTGCTGCGATCCAGTTGCAGCGCGCGGTCATAAGCCTGGCTGGCCATCTTGGCATAGATATCGCCGAGGTTCTCGTGCGCGGTGGCATAGCTGGGGTGGGTGCGTATCGCCATTTCCAGCGCCAGCTTGGCCTTGTCGTACTGGCCCTGGCCGGCATAAAGCACGGCGAGGTTGTTATACGGTTCGGGCAGTTCCGGATAGTCTTCGGTCAGGGCCGAGAATGTCTTGATCGCTTCGGCGGTCTTGCCCTGCTCGGTGAGGATCAGCCCCTTCAGGAAGCGCGCCTGTGCATCTTTTGGCTTGCCGGCCAAAACTCCATTTACCTTGTCCAGCGCCTGGCTGTGCTGCCCTTGCTTGAACAGCTTGTGGGCATCCTGAATGTCATCGGCATAAACAGCGAGACTGGCGCTTAACAGCAATGCGCCGGCAAACAGCGCGGCATGATGGTGAAAACGAGCGAGGCGAGCTTCTCCAAAACGAGTAAGGCGAGTTTTGCTAAAACGGTTGAACATATTCATCGTGTTATTCAATTCCTCGGGTGCGCGGGTTTAGGCAACGGCTGATTCTACCAAATTACGCGCATAGTTTCACTTCCGGGCGCGAGGATGCTTTGTGTTGGCAACGGGAAAGGATGAGGATATACCGTCTGTCAACCGTCGGGTGGTGCGAATCTGGCCGCGTTGAAGCCTTCAAGGCATGAGGTGATTTCATCTGCCGCTGCAGCCAATAAAAAACCAGCCGAAGCTGGTTTCTTATTTGCTTTTGTATTACTTGCCGGTGAACAGTTGCTTCAGCATCCACAAGGAAAACAGGACTGCTGCCACTGCGGTGCCGATTGATGCTATGTCGGCGATAATCGCCATTTTTCTCCTCCCGAGAGAACTGATTTGAACATGATAGCAAGTCCAAGCGAGGCGAATCGTAGCATAATCCATTGGGCAAACAAGCCCTTTTTTGCTAGAATTGTTCAACGCTCCCGCATGGAATTTGAGCGTAAATTCAGCCCGTTGTTTCCCCTGCCGGATTCCCTGAGATCAGGCGGCGATTATCCAGCCAATATTCCAGCATGACCAAAAAACTCTATATCAAAACTTATGGCTGCCAGATGAACGAGTACGACTCGGGCAAGATGGCGGACCTGCTGCGTGCCTGCGCGGGCATGGAACAGACCGATCAGCCGGAAGAGGCCGATGTCATCCTGTTCAATACCTGTTCGATCCGCGAGAAGGCGGAGGAGAAGGTGTTCTCGGATTTGGGGCGTGTGCGTACGCTAAAACTGGCCAAGCCGGATTTGCTGATCGGCGTGGGCGGATGTGTAGCCAGCCAGGAAGGTGAAGCGATCGTGAAGCGCGCGCCGTATGTGGATGTGGTGTTCGGCCCGCAGACTTTGCACCGTTTGCCGCAGTTGTTGCAGGCACGTCGGGATACCGGTCGCCCGCAAGTGGATATCAGTTTTCCCGAAATCGAAAAATTCGATCACCTGCCCGCCCCAGACCTGAGCTTGTCGCAGGGGGAAGAGCAGCAAGCGGCCTCCGGCACGGCATTCGTTTCCATCATGGAAGGGTGCAGCAAATACTGTACCTATTGCGTGGTGCCCTATACGCGCGGCGAAGAAGTGTCGCGCCCGCTTGCCGATGTGCTGCGCGACGTGCAGGTGCTGGCCGAACAAGGCGTAAAGGAGATCACCCTGCTCGGCCAGAACGTGAATGCCTATTGCGGCGCGACGGAGGGCGGCGATACGGTGGATTTAGCCTTTCTGCTGCAGGCCATTGCCGCGCTGGAGGGCGTGGAGCGCCTGCGCTACACCACTTCGCATCCCAAGGAAATGACGCAACGCCTGATCGATGTGTATGCGACCACGCCCAAGCTGGTCAGCCATTTGCATCTGCCGGTGCAATCCGGTTCGGATCGCATCCTGGCGGCGATGAAGCGCGGCCATACCGTCCTGGAATACAAATCCATCATTCGCCGGGTGCGCACGGTGCGCCCCGATATTTGCATCACCTCGGATTTCATCGTCGGCTTCCCCGGCGAGACCGAGCAGGATTTCGCGGCGACCATGAAGCTGATCGACGAGGTGGGCTTCGACAACAGCTTCAGTTACCTGTACAGCCCGCGTCCCGGCACACCGGCTGCGGAGCTGCGCGATGATACGCCGCACGAGGTGAAGGCCGCGCGCCTGAAGCGTTTGCAGGATCGCATCATGGAACAGGAGGCGGCGGTGGCGCAGGCGATGCTCGGCACGACGCAGCGCATGCTGGTGGAAGGCGTGTCGAAGAAGGATGCGCGGGAATTGGCCGGGCGCACCGACAATAATCGCGTGGTAAATTTCCCCGGTCCGCCGGATATTGTCAGATCACAGGACATGATCGGCCGCTTTGCCCATGTGAAAATCACGCAAGTGGTGCGCCATACCTTGCGTGGCGAGCTGGTGTCTGGCTCATCATGAATCAAGCGATGAACGCTGCCCATAAACTTTCCTTGGCCGTGCAATACGCCTGCGACGCACAAATTATGCCGACGCGCGCGCAGTTGCGCCGCTGGGTCAAGTCTGCATTGCAACGCGATGTGCGCATGACGCTGCGCATCGTGGATGAGGCCGAGGGGCGCGAGCTGAACAAAAAATACCGCGGCAAGGATTACGCCACCAACGTGCTGACCTTCGTATACGACGATGAACAAACCCCTCCCGGCCTCCCCTTGTCAGGGGAGGAGATTCTTTGTGGCGATGTGGTTATTTGCGCGCCGGTGGTGGAACGGGAAGCCGCCGCGCAGCACAAGGAGCTGCTTGCCCATTACGCCCATCTTGCCATCCATGCTGCCCTGCATTTACAGGGCCATGACCACCTCAATGATATTGATGCCGCCGAGATGGAAGCATTGGAAACCGCTCTGATGCTAAAATTGCATTATCCCGATCCTTATCAAACAACACATATTACAAATGGATGACCCAGAAAGTAGCAAACCCAGCCTGTTGGAACGCCTTTCCGCATTTCTGCTGCGCGAGCCGGAAGACCGCGGGCAATTAATTCAACTGCTGCATTCCGCCTACGAGAATAACCTGCTGGACGCCGATGCGCTGTCCATGATGGAGGGCGTGCTGCAAGTCTCCGAACGCCAGGTGCGCGAAATCATGATCCCGCGCGCGCAAATGGATGTCATCGACATCAGCGAGCCGCCGGAAAAATTCATCCCCTTTGTCATCGAGACCGCGCACTCGCGTTTTCCCGTGACCGACGGCGGCAAGGACAACATCATCGGCATCCTGCTGGCGAAAGACCTGCTGCGCTATTACGCCGGGGAAGAGTTTGACGTGCGCGACATGTTGCGCCCGGCGGTGTTCGTGCCGGAAGCCAAACGGCTTAACGTGCTGCTGCGCGACTTCCGCAGCAACCGCAACCACATCGCGCTGGTGGCGGACGAATACGGCGGCGTGTCCGGTATGGTGACGATCGAGGATGTGCTGGAGCAGATCGTCGGCGACATCGAGGACGAATACGATTTC
>JACPEI010000011.1 GCA_016183575.1 Nitrosomonadales bacterium
GATGACGAACTGCGGCTTGATGATTTCGGTGGAATCCCTGTAGCGCATTTTGCCGCCTGTAGCGCGCCACTCATCCACCTGCTTCCACCACGCGGCAACGGCCGCAGCATCGGTTTTTTGCCTGCTGCCGCGCAGCACGTCCAGCAGCTCATCGAGCACCAGCTTCACGTCGCCGACGATGGGCAGATCCACCTTGACGCGCTTGGCAATCGAGGACGGGTCGATGTCGATATGGATGATCCTGCGCGGCACTTGGGCAAAGTGTTCGACGTTGCCGATCACGCGGTCGTCGAAGCGCGCGCCAACCGCCAGCAGCACGTCGCAATGTTGCATCGCCATGTTCGCCTCAAAGGTACCGTGCATGCCGAGCATGCCGACGAAATGCTTGTCGCTGGCCGGAAAACCGCCCAAGCCCATCAAGGTATTGGTGCAGGGGAAGTCCAGCAGGCGCACCAAGTCGGTCAGTTGCGCGGAGGCATCGGACAGCACTACGCCGCCGCCCGCATAGATCATCGGGCGCCTGGCTTCCAGCAGCATCTGCGCGGCGTGCCGGATCTGCCCGCTGTCGCCCTTCCCTGCCGGATGATAGGAGCGGATGTTTACGCTGGCCGGGTATTCGAAAGTGGTCCTGTGGTTGGACACATCCTTGGGGATGTCCACCAGCACCGGGCCGGGGCGCCCCGACTTGGCGAGGTAGAACGCCTTCTTGATGGTCGAGGCGATGTCCTTCACGTCCTTGACGAGGAAGTTATGCTTCACACAGGGCCGGGTGATGCCCACCGCATCGACCTCCTGGAAGGCGTCCTCGCCGATCGCGCCGGTCGGAACCTGGCCGCTGATGACCACCATCGGCGTGGAATCCATGTAGGCGGTGGCGATGCCGGTCACGGCATTGGTCAGCCCCGGCCCGGAGGTGACGAGCGCCACCCCCACCTTGTCGGAAGACCGCGCATAACCGTCGGCCGCATGCACCGCAGCCTGCTCGTGGCGCACCAGAACATGCTTGACCTTGTCCTGCTGAAACAGTGCGTCATAAATGAACAACACCGCCCCGCCGGGATAGCCAAACACATATTCGACCTTTTCCTCCTGCAAACAGCGGATAAGTATCTCCGCGCCGGTCAACTCCATCACAAACACCTTAGATATATGCCAAAAAGAACCGCGTAAGATAAAGGCTGGCGGCATTTTGGTCAACCTTAATACCGATAATGTCGCACAGAAAATTCTCGACCCTGATCAAAAATGCCGATGTTGCAATGTACTGCGTCAAGCAAGGCGAAGCGCATGACGGCTGCCTGTTTTTCTCGCCCGACATGAATCAGCGCGCCCTGGAGCGGGACGAACTGGCGCTTCACTGCTAGCCGCAACAGAATCAGGATCGTCGGCATGGAAGTGCTGTTGCGCTGGAACCGCCCCGGCACAGGCATGGTTTCCCCCTGCGAGTTCACCCCGCTTAAAGTCCGTTTGGGTATTTATCACAATCTTCCGCCCCTCCGGTTGGCGCAGTACGGGTATAATGCGCGCCGCCCTGCACCAAACCAATCAGTGCAGCGGTCTCTTGATTCACTCCCGATCTCTTCGATCACTTATTCGTCTGCCTCGATTGGTGCCGCTCTTTGGGCGGCAGGCCGTCGCAGGAGCCAAACTTTGTCAAACACTACTATCCCGTTATCCAATGAAATTACTTTCGCCGACCTGAATCTGGCGCAACCTTTGATGCGCGCCATTGCCGATGCCGGCTACTTGCGCCCCACTCCGGTGCAGGCGCAGGCAATCCCGCTGGTGCTGGCCGGCGGCGATCTGCTGGCCGGCGCGCAGACCGGCACCGGCAAGACCGCCGGTTTCACGCTGCCGATCCTGCATCTGCTCACCGCAAAACCCGTTGCGAATCAGCGCCCCGGAAGGCCGCGCTGTTTGATCCTCGTCCCGACGCGCGAACTTGCCGCGCAGGTCGAAGAATCGGTGCAGACCTACGGAAAATACCTGGCGCTGAAATCGATGGTGATGTTCGGCGGCGTGAACATCAATCCGCAGATCAAGGCATTGCGCGGACAGATGGACATCCTCGTCGCCACGCCCGGGCGGCTGCTCGACCATGTCGGGCAGAAAACGCTCGACCTGTCCGGCGTCGAAATCCTGGTGCTGGATGAAGCCGACCGCATGCTGGACATGGGCTTCATTCGCGACATCAAGAAGATCCTCGCGCTGCTGCCCAAACAGCGCCAGAACCTGCTGTTCTCGGCGACCTTCTCCGACGAGATCAAGACCTTGGCCGACGGCCTGCTACACAATCCCGGTTATGTCGAAGTGGCGCGCCGCAATTCCACTGTGGAACTAATCGAGCAAAGCGTCCATTTGGTGCCGCAGAAGCTGAAGAGCTACCTGCTCGCCCACCTGATCAAGCACAACGACTGGAAGCAGGTGCTGGTGTTCACCCGCACCAAACACGGCGCGAACCGGCTCGCGGAAAAACTGAATGCGGACGGCATTCCCGCCGCCGCGATCCATGGTAACAAGAGCCAACCGGCGCGCACCAAAGCGCTGGCGCAATTCAAGGACGGCTCGCTGCCGGTGCTGGTCGCCACCGACATCGCCGCGCGCGGGCTGGACATCGACATGCTGCCGCATGTGGTGAATTTTGAATTGCCCAACGTTCCGGAAGATTACGTGCACCGCATCGGCCGCACCGGGCGCGCGGGCAGCAGCGGCGCGGCGATTTCGCTGGTGGACAGCGAAGAGCTGCCGTTTCTCAAGAGTATCGAGCGGCTGATCAAGCGCGAGATCCGGAAAGTGGCAGTGGACAGCTTCGTGCAGCCGGCCAACCTTCCCGCCGAAGCCCCGCGCCCGCCACGCCCGGCGCACGGGCAACGGCGCCACAGCCATACAACCGCAAGCACTCCGCGCCCGGCGGGCGCAGGAAACCGCAATCAACCGGCGCGTGACGGCCAAGGCCGGAAGCCGGGCAACCCGCAACCACGCAACCCGCAACAGCGTGATCCGCAAGCACGTACTGGTCAGCCCAAACCGCGCGCGGCGCAAAAACCCGCCGATCAGCAGCACCTGTCCGAAGCGGCACGCCATCAATCCATGCCGCAGCCGGCTTTGTTCTCGCCCAAGTCGGGGCGGCGCGGCAAGTAGGGGCACGGCGCGCCGTGCCCCTACCGCCTCGTCAAACGGCAGAAGTTGTGCTACGGTTGCCGCCCGTTTTTACGAGTGTACATTTGATGACCGATGCCGATTACATGCGCCACGCGCTGGAGCTTGCCAGCCAGTCGCAAGCCGCCGGCGAAGTGCCGGTGGGAGCGGTGGTGGTGAAAGACGGCGAAATTGTCGGACGCGGTTTCAATGCGCCAATTTCGCGCCACGACCCTTCCGCCCATGCCGAAATGATGGCATTGCGCGACGCGGCGCAGCGGCTCGGCAACTACCGGCTGGTGGGCTGCGAACTGTTCGTCACGCTGGAGCCGTGCCTGATGTGCTCCGGCGCGATCATGCATGCGCGCATTGCGCGGGTGGTATACGGGGCGAGCGACCCCAAGACCGGCGCATGCGGCAGCATAGTGGACGTATTCGCCGAACGGCGCTTGAATCATCATGCCGAAGTGACGGGTGGCATACTGGCGGAAGAATGCGGTGCCATGCTCAGCAATTTTTTCGCGCTGCGCCGCGCTCAGCAGAAGGCGCAATGAAAATCAATATTCACATCGCTGCGCAGCAGCTCGAATTGCTCGATGACGCGGGCAAGCTGCTGCGCCGCTACACTATTTCCACCGCCGCGAACGGCGCGGGCGAAACATGCGGCAGCCATTGCACGCCGCGCGGCAAACACATCATCCGCGCCAAGATCGGTGCGGGGCAACCGGAAAACACCGTGTTCGTGCGCCGCCGCCCGACCGGCGAAATCTACACGCCGGAACTGGGCGCGCAATTTCCCGAACGCGACTGGATACTGACGCGCATCCTGTGGCTATCCGGTTGCGAAGCCGGTTTCAACCGGCTGGGTGAAAACGATACCATGCGCCGCTATATCTATATCCACGGCACGCCGGACTCGGCGCAACTCGGCGTTCCCGCTTCGCATGGCTGCATCCGGATGCGCAATGCCGACCTGATCGAACTGTTTGACTTGGTACCCGCAGGAACGGCAGTTGAAATAATCGCTTAAGCAAGGGGGCGAATACTTGCATGCCCGACTAGACAGGTTCGTCAATTGGCGGCGCGGGGAGGGCGGACACGGCGGCGCAGGTATAATGCGCGCCTTGGTTGTGGCTTATTTCTGGAGTTATCTTGTTCAAGCTCATCGGCGTCATTGCGGGTTATTTCTTTTTCGGATTCTTCGGGGCGCTGTTCGGGCTGTTCGTCGGGGGATTTTTTGACCGCATGAGGGCGTATGGCTCGGGCGGGATGAACCCGTTGCAGAATGCGCTGCGTCAGGCGGTTTTCCTTGAGACGGTGTTCATCTCGATGGGCAAGCTGGCCAAGGCCGACGGGCAGGTCTCTGAAGGCGAGATCGCGCATGTCGAGCAGTTCATGCAGAAACTGGGCATGACTGCGGAGCATCGATCACAGGCGATTGCGTTGTTCAAGCGGGGCGCCGCTCCGGCGTTCGACATCGAGGCTACCTGCAAGCGGTTCATGGCGATCTGCGGGCACACGAAGCATCTGAAGCAGGTGTTGCTGGTTTACCTGATCGTGATGGCGCTGGCGGACGGGCATTTCCATCCGGCTGAGGAAGCCTTGCTGGCCGACATCGCCGCTCGCCTGGGCTATGACCAGGCCGCGTTCAGGCAGTTGCTGGACATGGTGCTGAATCAATCCCACTTCGCCGGGGGGCAGGCCAACACTGCCTCAGCACTGGATGACGCCTACAAGGCGCTGGGGGTAACCAAGGACAGCAGCGATGCGGAGATCAAGCGCGCCTATCGCAAGCTGATGAGCCAATACCACCCGGACAAGTTGATCGGGCAGGGCGTGCCGGAAGACATGATCGCAATGGCCACCGAGCAGACAAAAGAAATCCAGCTTGCCCATGATTTGATCAAGAAGAGCCGGAATATTTGAATCTTCCTTTAACCCGGATTACCCATCAGGCGTAGGTCGGGCTTTAACCAGCGACTTGGTTGCCGTTTTATTGGCGACCTAGTCGAATGGCTATGCAAAGCAAACCCGACCTACAAAACCGTTAACTGCTTTTTTCAGGATAATTGATGTCCACGACACTCCCCGTTCTCTCCCTCCTTGAAACCCGTGTCCTCGGTGTGCTTGCCGAGAAGCAGCGCACGGTGCCGGACTCTTATCCGCTGACGCTGAATTCGCTGGTTTCAGGCTGTAACCAGAAGAGCAGCCGCGATCCGGTTATCGATGCTGCCGAAACGGAAGTGCTGGCGGTGCTGGATAGCCTGCGGGGGTTGTCGCTGATCATGGAAACCAGCGGGGGCAGGGCGTCGCGTTATGCGCACAACATCGAGCGGGTGCTGCATATCCCCACACAGTCCACCGCGTTGCTGGCCATGCTGATGTTGCGCGGCCCGCAGACGGCCGGGGAGTTGCGCCTCAATTGCGAGCGGCTGCACAAGTTCGCAGACATTTCTTCGGTCGAAAGTTTTCTGGTCGAGCTGGCCGAACGTGCGGCGGGCGGCCTGGTGGTGGAGTTGCCGCGCCAGCCAGGCTCGCGCGAAAACCGCTGGACGCACCTGCTCTCCGGCGCGCCGGCCATCGAGGAGCGCATGGCCGCCGGAGCGGCGATGATGGGCAGGCTGTGCGCGGAGCTGGGCGTTTCAGCAAAGTAGCCGCCACGCCCGGCTCTCTTGGTTGAGATAATTAAAAAATATCCCCAAATAAAAAATGGGATGCCACCGGCATCCCATTTTTTCTGCAGAGTTACTAACTATTCGATCTTGGCCTTGGCGCGCAATTCATCAATCGCTTTCTTGATTGATTGCTGTTGCAGGCGCTGTTGCAGTTGCGGCTTGACCTCTTCAAACGGCGGCACTTTCAAGTCACGTGTGTCTTCCAGTTTGATGACATGCCAGCCGAATTGCGACTGCACCGGTTCTTTGGTGTATTCGCCCTTTTTCAGGTTGAGCAGCGCATTGGCGAACTCCGGAACGAAATTGCCCGGCACCGCCCAGCCCAATGAGCCGCCTTGCGCTGCGGAACCGGTATCCTTGGATTTTGCGGCGAGTTTCTCGAATTTGGCTTTCTTGCCCAGTTGCGCGATGATGTCCTTGGCCCCGGCTTCGGTTTCTACCAGGATGTGACGGGTATTGTATTCCTTGTTGCCCAGCTTGGTTTTCAGCTTGTCGTATTCCTGCTTGAGCTGGTCTTCGCTGATCGGGTGATTCTTGGCGTAGTCCTGCACGAATGCGCCGACCAGTACGGATTGCTTGGCCAGTTCGACTTGCTGTATCACGTCGGCGTTTTTGTCCAAACCGAGCTTTGCGGCTTCCTGCACCATGACTTCGAGGTTGATCATGTCATCGCGGATCGCCTTGCGCAGTTCCGGGCTGTCTGCCTGGCCTTGCGCGGCGGCGGCCTTGACGCGCAGGTCGATGCGCGCCTGCGGGATGGAAACGCCGTTCACCAGGGCGGCGGATTTGTCTTCGGCGAAGGCGGGGTTAATCGCCAGTGCGCCCAGAATTGCCAGCGCCGCAAATTTGCCAGTTTTCAACATTACGAGTTCTCCTTGAAATAAACAAAAATTGATAATCAAATTTCATCCGGCGTATACGCCTGAATGTTGAGCGCGTGTATTTCGCGCTTCATCATTTCTCCCAGCGCGGAATATATCATACGGTGGCGCGCCATCATATTGTTGCCGCCAAACTGCGCCGAGACGATGCGTAGCGCATAGTGCCCGCCGCCATCGCGCGCACCGGCATGGCCCGCGTGTTTGCTGCTTTCATCGATGATGTCGAGCAGGACGGGGTCAAGCGCGGCGAGGTGCCGGTGCATCACAGCCACACGCGCGCTCATGCGGGCAGCACCTTCTTGAATGGCTGCACGGTGATTTGCCTGAACACGCCGGCGGCGGCATATGGGTCAGCCGCCGCCCATTCCTGCGCTGCCTGCAACGACGCGAATTCGGCAACGATCAAACTGCCGGTGTAGCCCGCCGCACCGGGATCAACCGCATCCACAGCAGGAAAGGGGCCTGCCAGCAGTAGCCGGCCTTCATCCTGTAGTGCCTGCAGGCGCACCAGATGCGCGGGGCGTGCCGCCGTGCGTTTGTCCAGACTGTCCGGGGTGTCCTGCCCGATGATTGCGTACCACATTATGGAGTTTTCATCAGTTGTTTTCCTTCTTCTCGTCCACATACTTCGCCAGCCACGCGCTTTGCGCCAGGATGAATACCACCATCAGGCCGGTGAAGCCGAACAGCTTGAAATTCACCCAGCTGTCTGTGGAATAGTTGAAGGCCACATATAAATTGATAAAACCAAGCACCGCAAAGAACAGGCTCCAACTCAGGTTCAGGCGGTGCCAGATATGCAGCGGCAGGGCGATTTTTTCATGCAGCAGCGTGCGCATCAGGTTCTTGTTGAACAATAAGCTCGAGAACAGCAAAATGACCGAAAACAGCCAGTACAGTACGGTCGGTTTCCACTTGATGAAGGTCTCGTCCTGCAGCAGCAGCGTGGCGCCGCCGAACACGCCGATGATGGCGAAGCTCACCCACAGCATAGTGTCCACCTTACCGTGCCGGAATTTTGTCCAGATGATCTGCGCGATGGTTGCTGCAATGGCTATTGCCGTGGCGACATAAATGCCCTGGAACTTGAAAGCGACGAAAAACAGGATGACGGGGAATAGATCAAATAGCAGTTTCATATGGATGATAAAGGGTTAATTTCGGTCCAGCGCGAGCGCGGTCGAGTTGATGCAGAAGCGCAGCCCGGTAGGCGGCGGGCCGTCCGGGAATATATGCCCGAGATGCGCGCCGCATTGCTTGCAGAGCACTTCCACGCGTTGCATGCCGTGGCTGGTGTCGGTGCGTGAGATAACATTTTCAGGTTTATACGGTTGCGAAAAACTGGGCCACCCCGAGCCGGAATCGAACTTGGCTTCCGAAGCGAACAATGCGGCACCGCAGCATACGCAGCGGTAGATGCCGGGGTCGTGGCAATCCCAGTACGCGCCGCTGAAGGCCGGTTCGGTGCCGCACTGGCGGCACACATCGTATTGCTCCGGCGAGAGTTCCTCGCGCCATTCGGCATCGGATTTCTCGATTTTGTCCATGATGTAAAAACCATTCACGTAGGGGCGCGATTCATCGCGCCCCTACAGCACCTCGCCCGCATAATCCGCCAGCCGCGAACGTTCGCCGCGCATCAGCGTGACATGCCCGCCGTGCGCCCATCCCTTGAAGCGGTCCACCACATAGGTCAGGCCGGAGCTGCCTTCGGTGAGATAGGGCGTGTCGATCTGCGCGATGTTGCCCATGCACACCACCTTGGTGCCGGGGCCGGCGCGGGTCACCAGCGTCTTCATCTGTTTGGGCGTGAGGTTTTGCGCCTCGTCGATGATCAGATATTTGTTGAGGAAAGTGCGCCCGCGCATGAAGTTGAGCGATTTGACCTTGATGCGCGAACGGATCAGGTCGCGCGTCGCGGCGCGCCCCCAGTCGCCGCCGTCCTCGTCGGGTTGGTTCAGCACATCGAGATTGTCTTCCAGCGCGCCCATCCACGGCGTCATTTTTTCTTCTTCTGTGCCGGGCAAAAAGCCGATGTCTTCACCCACCGGAACCGTCACGCGGGTGATGATGATTTCCGAATACAGCTTGGTTTCCAGCGTTTGCAGCAAGCCGGCCGCCAGCGTCAGCAGGGTTTTGCCGGTGCCCGCCTGCCCGAGCAGCGTGACGAAGTCGATCTCCGGGTTCATCAGCAGGTTGAGCACGAAATTCTGTTCGCGGTTGCGCGCGGTGATGCCCCAGACGTTGTTCTTGCTGTGCGTGTAATCGGTCAGCGTGCGCAGCAACGCAGTCTTGTCGTCCTGTTCCAGCACCACGGCATGAAATGGCGTGGCGTTTTCCTGATAGACGAATTGGTTGACGAAAAACGCCGCGCACAGCGGGCCGCGTATCTGGTAATAGGTGTGGCCTTCCTTCTGCCACGACTTCATGTCCTTGCCGTGCCTGTCCCAGAAATCGTCCGGCAATGGCAGCACGCCGGTGTAGAGCAGGTCGGTGTCTTCCAGCACCTTGTCGTTGAAATAATCCTGCGCCTCCAGACCCAGCGCGCGTGCCTTGATGCGCATGTTGATGTCTTTGCTGACCAGGATTACCGCGCGCTGCGGCTGCTGTTCTTGCAGGCCGATGACCACGCCGAGGATCGCGTTGTCCGCCTTGCCCAGCTCCAGATGCTGCGGCAGTTCGTGCTTGATGAAACTGGTCTGCAGGAACAGCCTTCCGGTGCAGCCCTTGTACGCGGCGGATTCCAGCGCGATGCCTTCCTCTATCCTGTGCGGCGCATCGCTGACGATTTCATCGAGGAATCGGCTCGCCTGGCGCGCGTTGCGTGCGACTTCGGTCATGCCTTTTTTCTTGTTATCCAGCTCCTCCAATACAAACATCGGCAGGCAGATGTCATGTTCCTCGAAACGGAACAGGCTGGTCGGGTCATGCAGCAATACGTTGGTGTCCAGCACGAACAGTTTGGTATCGATTTTTTTTGCCGTTTTGGCTGGTTTTCTACTTGGGGATGGAGGCATGACGTTCCTTTAATCCAGTTGGGTAAACCCTCGGCTTTGCCGGAGGCAATTTAACTGTCTTTGAATATGATGACAATTTTAACGCAGTTTGGCATTTCGAAGCGCCTTTCGGCGTGAAAAAGCACGGCAAGCCTTCTCCTCGCGACCGGTGACGTCGACCTGGTTGACAGGCAGTATGGTAAAAACTACATTTACCGAATATCACACAACGAACGCCAATCAGGAGATCACATGTCCGACATCCAGTCCATATTGCATGAAACTCGTGTTTTCAACCCTTCCGATGAGTTTGTCAAACAGGCAAATGTCTCCGGCATGGAAAGCTATCGGGCCTTGTGCAAAGAGGCAGAGCAGGACTATGCGGGCTATTGGGCCAGGCTGGCGCGCGAGACTTTGCTGTGGAAAAAACCGTTCACCAGGGTGCTGGACGAGAGCAACGCGCCGTTCTTCAAGTGGTTTGAAGACGGCGAATTGAATGTTTCCTATAACTGTCTCGACAAGCATCTCGCCAGCCAGCCGGAAAAGACTGCGATCATTTTCGAGGCCGACGACGGCGCGGTGACGAAAATAAATTACCGCGATTTGCACACACGCGTCTGCCAGTTCGCCAACGGCCTGAAATCGCGCGGCATCAAAAAGGGCGACCGCGTCGTCGTCTACATGCCGATGAGCATCGAGGTCGTGATCGCGATGCAGGCCTGCGCGCGCATCGGCGCGATCCATTCGGTGGTGTTCGCCGGTTTTTCCTCCAAGAGCCTGCACGAGCGCATTACCGATGCCCGGGCGTGCGCGGTGATCACCGCCGACGCGCAAATGCGCGGCGGCAAGGTGATGCCGCTGAAGCCGGCGGTGGACGAGGCGTTGGCGATGGGCGATTGCGGGATGGTGCACAGCGTCATCGTCTACCGGCGCGCCGCCTGCGAAACCGCATGGAACGCGCGGCACGACATTTGGTGGCACGAGCTGGCGGCGGGGCAGGGTATAACCTCTACACTTCCGGTTCCACCGGCAAGCCCAAGGGTGTGCAGCACTCCAGCGGCGGCTACCTGCTCCTGGCAAAGCTGACGATGCAATGGGTGTTCGATTACAAGCCTGCCGATATTTTCTGGTGCACCGCCGACGTGGGCTGGGTCACCGGCCATACCTACACCACCTACGGCCCGCTGGCGATGGGCGCGACACAGGTGGTATTCGAGAGCGTGCCGACTTACCCTGATGCCGGGCGCTTCTGGAAAATGATCCAGGACCACAAGGTGACGATTTTCTACACCGCGCCGACCGCGATCCGCTCGCTGATCAAGCTGGGCGGCGACTTGCCGAAGAAATATGACCTGTCGAGCCTGCGCCTGCTTGGCTCGGTCGGCGAACCGATCAACCCCGAGGCATGGATGTGGTATTACACCGAGGTCGGGCGCTCGCGCTGCCCGATCGTGGACACTTGGTGGCAGACCGAAACCGGCGCGCATATGATCGCGCCGCTGCCCGGCGCGATGCCGATCAAGCCCGGCACCTGCACGCTGCCGCTGCCCGGCATCATGGCGACCATCGTCGACGAAGCCGGCAATGAGGTGCATGACAGGAACGGCGGCTTCCTCGTCATCAAACGGCCATTCCCGTCGCAAATCCGCGCCATTTGGGGCGACCCGGAGCGCTACAAAAAGAGCTACTTCCCGGAAGAAATGCACGGCTACTATCTGGCGGGCGATTCCGCGCACCGCGACGAAGACGGCTATTTCTGGATCATGGGGCGCATCGACGATGTGCTGAATGTCTCCGGCCACCGCCTGGGGACGATGGAAATCGAGTCGGCGCTGGCCGCCAATCCGCTGGTCGCTGAAGCCGCCGTGGTCGGCAAACCGCATGAAATCAAGGGTGAAGCGATAGCGGCCTTTGTCGTGCTGAAGGGCGCGCGCCCGGATAATCCGGCCAAGGCCAGGGAAATCGCCGAGATGCTGCGCAACTGGGTGAGCAAGGAAATCGGCCCGATCGCCAAACCCGACGAAATCCGTTTCGGCGACAACCTGCCCAAGACCCGTTCCGGCAAAATCATGCGCCGCCTGCTGCGCGCCATCGCCAGAGGGGAGGAAATTACCCAGGATATTTCTACTCTTGAAAATCCAGCCATTCTCGAACAGTTAAAAAATGCGGTACACTAATTAGCTGGATTTCGGCGGAGACTAATCTTCAGGTTACGTCGGAGCCAAAATCCGGCCATACTGGAACCGTTAAAAAATGCGGTTCACTAAACTGGCCGGGTTTCGGTGTAGGTAAATTCCAAATTTCGATCAATAACGAAATATTGTAGGGTGCATTCCATGCACCATTGCCATTGGTGCATGGAATGCACCCTACATGGACTAAAAAAGGGCAGGTCTGATGTAACTACTAGCCAATCCACTAGGCCACCAAGGAACAGTGTCCAAGTGGCTGGTTATCAGACCTGCCCTACTGCCCGTCCAATTTGCTTATACTGTTTCGATTGACCCGGCCGCAGCACTTCGACTACTATCGCGCCAGGTTTAACCTCAGGGAGGGCGCAAGTGCCATTGATTCGACTGATTTTTTCTGCACTGCTTGCCCTTGGCACTTTAGCCTTCCCAATCGCGCACGCGGAAGAGCAACTTGCGCTGAGTGCCTCTTCTACTATCGACCCCGCCACTCCTCCGACACTCTCAAATGCGCGCAATATCATGCTGGAACTCATCCCGGACGATGAGCTGGCGCCAGGCGACCTTTGGGTGCGCATCCGCAGCGGTTTCGCGATGCGCGACCTGGACAGCCCTTTGGTTGCGAAGCATGAGCAATGGTACGCCAGCCGTCCCGATTACATGGCGCGCATGACCGACCGCGCGCGCCGCTATCTTTACCATATCACGGTCGAAGTGGAACGGCGCGGCATGCCCAGCGAAATTGCGCTGCTGCCGATGATAGAAAGCGCCTTCAATCCCGGCGCCTATTCAACCAGCCGCGCCTCGGGTATCTGGCAATTCATCCCTTCCACCGGCAAGAGTTTCGGCATGGAGCAAAACTGGTGGTATGACGGCAGGCGTGATGTCATCAGCGCAACCAACGGCGCGCTCGATTATCTGCAGAAACTGCATGACATGTTCGGCGACTGGGAGCTGGCGCTGGCTGCCTACAACTGGGGCGAGGGTGCAGTGCAACGCGCCCAGGCGCGCAATCGCAAGCGGGGGTTGCCGGTAAATTACACCAGCCTGAAAATGCCGGATGAAACACGCAACTATGTGCCGAAGTTGCTGGCGGTCAAGAATATCATCGCGAACCCAGCCAGCTTCGGTCTGGTGCTGGAAGAAATCCACGATGAACCCTATTTCGCGGCAGTTTCAACTGCCAAGCATATTGACGTGAAACTGGCCGCACAGCTGGCCGACATTCCGATGGAAGAATTCGCCGCGCTCAATCCCGCACATAACCGCCCTGTCATCCTGCAAGACAACAGCGATCTGATTCTGCTGCCGGTAGGCGCCGTTGAGACCTTTCGCGCCAATCTGGAGAGTTACGATAAGCCGCTGGTCAGTTGGCAGGCTTATCAACCCAAAAAGGGCGAGCGTCTCGATAAGCTCGCCCCGCGCTTGGGACTTTCCGTGGAGAAGCTCAAATCGGTGAACAGTCTGTCGGGGCGTGCCAAGGTCAGCACCGGGCAAACTCTGCTGGTGCCAATCAATGGCGAAGAAAGCGAAGCGGAGGATGAGTTTTCAGTCTTCAACATGCACCTCTCGCCCTTCAATGATGGTGCTAGTCGTACCATCAAACATATCGTGCGCAAGGGCGATACGATTGCCAGCGTGGCGCGTCGTTACCATGTCAGCATTGGCAAACTGAAACAGTGGAACAAGGGATCATTGAAAATACTCAGGATCGGCCAAGCCATCACTATCGTGCAAGCGGCATCCCGCAAGCCTTCAGGCCGTCTGAGCAAATCCGCCGGTCGCCTGCACAAGGCGGCACAAAGTGGCACAGCCAAAAACGGCACGTTAAAACGCGTAAGCGTTGTTATAAACAGCGGACATCCCGGAACCTAGTTTCGTGACGATAATCTTTCCGCAAGCGCGGTGAGGAAGCGGTATCCTTTCCACATCCGCCATCCGCTCTTCATCAAACCAACTACGCCGCGCCGGCGAATCACAAATAGCGCGACCACGCTGGCGACCAGCACAGGCCTGGAACGCAGAAAACGCACGACGGCTAATCCTTGATCCGCCAATGCCAGCGGGGCTTGCCAGCGTGTGCCGATCTGCGCGACCTGTTCACGTTGGGCGGCGATGCTCGCCAGCAGTTCGCCGCGACGCTGCATCACTGCGAGCATCTGCTCATTCATGGCCGGTTTCCAGTTGCGCCCTATCCTTGATCAATTCAGCCAGGCTGGCGGAAAATAATCGGGGCTTGGCCTGCGCCTTGCTGCGCAGCAGCATCGCCGTCAGCGCGCCCAATGCAAAGAAAAGGGCGCTCAGCGCGCCAAGCACGGCGAGGCGATGATCATCCCAGAACAGCACCACGATGAAAGCCGTGAGCAGCAGAATGCCCACGCCGAAACAGAATAGCGCGAACAAAGTGAAGAGGAGCATCTGCGTTAAACGCAGACGCTCCTCTTGTACCTCATTTGCCAGCAGTTCAAGCCGCGTCGAAGCGATGGAGGTTACCGTGGACAGCAACTGCCTGATCGAGCCCATCAGCCCCGCACCTGCTTCAGCCATTGCTTAACGTCCGCGCGAAATCAGCATACCTATAACCAACCCTACTCCGGCAGCGATGCCGACGGCCTTCCATGGATTTTCATGCACATATTCGTCGGTCACTTTTGCCGCCTCTTTAGTCCTGGCGACCACAGCATCCTGCGCAACAGCAAGACGCTGTTTGGCGGCTGCCAGATTTTCCTGGATGCGCTCGCGCGCCGCCGACACTTTTTCACCTGCCTGGCCGGCCGTTGCGCGCAACAACTCTTCGGCATCCGCCACTACGACACGCAAATCCTGCATGAGCTTTTCCTTGCTGACTTCGTTTTCTACGTTTGCTAATTTGGCATTCATGATTCGCTCCTTAAACAATAAAAAAACCACCACTTGATAATACACAATCGCCCGGCAATTCCCGGATACTCTGTTACCTTTTTAATCCAAAGACACCGGCACGTCAACACAAACTTTTTTCATGCATGGTGGCAGCGTACGCTATGCGTTGCCGCGACATTGCGTTCCTCCGGAGAGGCCTCGTGGCAACGTGCGCTAGCAAGCCCACAGCGCGGCGCGAAATGGCAGCCAGGCGGCGGGTTGGCGGGCGACGGCAAATCGCCATCAAGCCGGATGCGCCCACGGCCTTTGCCATCGATACGCGGCACGGCTGACAACAGGGCTTGCGTGTAGGGATGCCTGGGTGCGCGCAGCACTTCTTCCGTCTTGCCGCGTTCGACGATGCGCCCGAGGTACATCACGCATACCTCATGCGCGATATATTCCACCACCGCGAGGTTGTGGGTGATGAATAAATAGCTCAGGTTCAATTCCTGTTGCAGCGATTTCAGCAGATTCAAAATCTGCGCCTGTACCGACACATCCAGCGCGCTGGTCGGTTCGTCGCAGATCAGCAGCTGCGGCGACACGGCGAGGGCGCGCGCGATCGCGATGCGCTGCCGCTGCCCGCCGGAGAATTCATGCGGATAACGCCATTTGGCGCTGCGCGCCAGGCCGACCTGGTCGAGCAGGGTGTCGATAAGCGTTTGGCGCGCCACACTGCCGCTGCCGATATTCAGCGCGGCCATGCCTTCTTCGAGAATTTCCGCGACACGCATTTTCGGGTTCAGCGAAGCATAGGGGTCCTGGAACACCATCTGCATCGCCGCGCCCGGAGCACGAAAACCACGCGTGCGCAATTCGCGCGCCGCGAGCCCGGTCAACTCGCGCCCGGCCAGCTGCACGCTGCCCGCCGTGGGCGGAATCAATTGCAGTAGTGCCTTGCCCAGCGTGGTCTTGCCGCAGCCGGATTCGCCGACCAGTGCCAGTGTGCGCCCCTGCGGGATCGCCAGCGACACCCCGTCCACTGCCTTCACCTGCCCGACCACGCGCTGCAGGATGCCTTTGCGGATCGGGAAATGGACCTTGAGGTCGGAGACCTCAAGGAGGGAAGAGGGAAGGGATAAGGGGGAAGGGTAAACCCCTGATTCAATCTTCGCCTCACTGCCTTTCTGAATTTCCCCTTCTCTCTTCCCTCTTCTCCCTTCACCGTAAAGGTGACACCTCACCCCCCCCCCATCCTCCAGCATCGTCCATTCCGGCGTTTGTTCGCCGCATAACTCCCATGCCTTGCCGCAGCGCGGCGCGAAGCGGCAGCCCCGCGTGATGCTGCCCGGCGGTGGCACGCTGCCGGGAATGGCGGCCAGCGGCTCTCCGCGCCGCCCCGCATCGGGCAAGGCGGCGAATAATTGTTGCGTGTAGGGATGTAGCGGCTTGGCGAACAACTGCGTACGGCTGGCCTGCTCGATGATCTGCCCGGCATACATCACGCCGACCTGGTGCGCCATTTCCGCGACCACGCCGAGGTCGTGGGTGATCAGCAGCAGCGACATGCCGGTGGCATCCTGCGTGTCGCGCAACAGCTGCAGCACCTGCGCCTGGATCGTCACGTCCAGCGCGGTGGTCGGCTCGTCGGCGATCAACAGCCTGGGTTGTCCGGCCAATGCCATCGCGATCATCACGCGCTGTTTCATCCCGCCGGAAAACTGGAACGGATATTCCACCACGCGCCGCGCCGCATCGGGGATACCGACCTGGGCGAGCAATTCCGCACACCGTTGTTGCGCCGCCGCACCGCGCAAGTCCTGGTGCAACGCCAATGCCTCGGCGATCTGCTGGCCGACGGTCAGCACCGGGTTCAGGCTTAAGCCGGGCTCCTGGAAAATCATTGCCGCGGTGCCGCCGCGCACGCCGCGCATCTCGCGTTCGCGCAAGCCGAACAGCTCCACGCCATCCAGCTGCGCCGTGCCGCCCGCATGCACCACGCCGTCCGGCAGCAGGCGCAGCAGCGACAGCGCGGTCATGGACTTGCCGCAGCCCGATTCGCCGAGCAGCGCGAAGGTCTCGCCCGTGCGAATGCCGAAAGAAATATCGTCCACGATGCGCGTGCCGTTGCGCAACTGCGTGATCAGATTATTCACTTCGAGCAAGGCGCTCAAGCCACTGCCTCCGTCCGGTTCAGGCGCGGATCGAACGCATCGCGCACCGCGTCGGCGAACAGGTTTGCCGCCAGCACCAGCACCAGCATGAAACCGAACGCCGCCGTCAGCGCCCACCACACCATCGGCTCGCGCCCCATCTCCAGCCGCGCCGCGTTGATCATCGTGCCGAAGCTGATCATCGACGGATCGACGCCGACGCCGACATAGGACAGCACCGCCTCAGCAAGCACCAGCGCGCTGAAATCCATCACCAGCGCGATCAAAATAATATGCATCACGTTCGGCATGATGTGGCGCGTCAGGATGCGCAGCGAAGAGACGCCGAACGACTGCGCCGCCTGGATGTATTCCAGTTCGCGCAGCTTCAGCGTCTCGCCGCGCAGCAGGCGGCACAGTCCGGTCCAGCTGGTCACGCCGAGGATCAGGCACAGGAACACCAGCCGCAGGTCGGCGCGCGCTGCGGAGTTGTCGAACCAGTGCGGGTGCGTATCGATGGTCACCTGCATCATCAGCACCGCCGCCGCGATCAGCAGCACGCTGGGGATGGAGCTCAGCACGGTGTAGAGATACTGGATCACATCGTCCACCCAGCCGCGGAAATAGCCTGCCGCGACGCCGAGGAACAATGCCAGCGGCAGCATCACCAGGGTGGTCACCGTGCCGATGATCAGGCCGGTGCGGATGCTCTTCAGCGACAGGTACAGCACGTCCTGCCCGACCTTGTCGGTGCCGAGCACATGATAGGCGGCGGCGAGATGGGCGGTCGCGCCGATCAGGGCGGCGAGGAGCAGCGTGGCGATCAGCATGGGGCGCAGCGGCAGGCCGTGTTGCACCAGCCATCGTCTGCTGCCCAGCGCGATCAGCAGGCCGGCCAGCAATCCGCCCAGCGCACCGGTTAACGCGCGCTTCACCACGTCGCCATTGCGCTGCGCTACATCGGCCAGATGCGCGCCGCCGTAGCGCAGGCGCGGGTAGTCGTGCAGCACGTTGCCCTGCGCGTCGCTGATGCTTTCTTTCGCGTACAGTGTCAGCGCGAAAGGCGCGGAATAGGTTTTCTCGGTCTGCAGGCGCAACGGCTCGACCAGCTTGTCGAACACGCTCAGCACCTCCGGCGAGTACACCGTCTCGCCGCCATTGGTTTCAGGCAGGGCGGCGCGGTAATGCAGCGTATCCAGCAGCCCCACCAGCAGGAACAGCGACAGCACCAGCAGCGACACCATCGCCGTCGCATTCTGCGCTACACGCCGCCACGGCAGCAGCAGATGCTCGCGCCGCCGCACATACCACGCTGTCGCGATTCCTGATGCCAGCAGCAGGAACACCAGTGCATCGCTCCACAAAATGATCGGCATGAAGCTCATGACAGCCTTACCCTCGGATCAACCATCGTGTAGGAAATATCCGTCAGTATCAGCCCGGCGATATACAGCGCCGAGCCGAGGAACACCATCGCGCGCACCACGCTAAAATCCTGCGCGTTGATCGCGTCGATGGTATAGCTGCCCAGGCCGGGGATGCCGAAGAATGACTCGGTGAGCAGGCTGCCCATGAACAGCAGCGGAATCACCACGACCACGCCGGTCAGGATCGGAATCATCGCGTTCTTCAGCACATGGCGGAACAACACCGCCAGCTCGGACAAGCCCTTGGCGCGCGCGGTGCGCACATAATCCTTGCCGATCTCTTCGAGGAAGATGGTGCGATACCAGCGGCTGCTGGAGCCGATGCCGCCGACCACGCCGATGAGGATCGGCAGCGCCATGAACTTGAAGCTGTCCGCGCCGCCCGCGTAGCCGGAGATCGGCACCAGATGCCACAGCTTGCTGACGAGGAACTGCCCGCCGATGATGTAGAACAGGCCGGATACCGACATCAGCAGCACGCACAACGCCACGCCCGCGATGTCCAGCGCGGTGGCGCGGAACAGCGTCATCAGCAGCGCGAAGCTGACATAGGCAACGAGCCCGATGAAAAAAGTTGGCAGCGCGATCGCGAGGCTCGGCCCCATGCGCGTGACAATCTCGCGTCCGATGCTGCGCCCGTCGTCGGAATAGCCGAAATCGAAGGCGAACATACTGGCGGATTTCTGCCAGAAAATCGTGTCGGTGAGCTTGCCCGCGCCGCTGGCGGCGCTATTGACCAGCAACGGCTTGTCGTAGCCGCGCTGCAGCTTCCATTTCTCGATGGCCTCGGGCGTGACGCGCTTGATGCCGATCTGCATGCGCGCCATGTCGTCTGGCGTATTCACCACGAAGAATAGCGTGAAGGTGAGCAGGTTCACTCCGATCAGGATCGGCACGGCATACAGAATGCGGCGCAGCAGGTAGGCAAGCATCGGGTTTCTATAGGTGGGTGGATATAATTGCGCGAATTATAGGGCAATATCCTGGCGCAGCCGGTTTGGTGTATTACGCATTGCCTCAAGATAAAAGGTTGCCGAAGGGTTGGATCGTTTCCTCAAGTTCGGCGGTTGCCGAAGAATTCTGAGCCTAAGTACTCCGTTTCATAAGTTCACACATGTATTTCTCAAGTTGCAGTTGTAGCCCGGATGCAGCGCAGCGGAATCCGGGAAGAACGGAGTGTCGCACTCCAGGATTACACTGCGTTTCATTCAAGCTACGGTCTGAAATGTCAATATAAATACGTACGTATATTTACGAAAATAATTACTAAGCCGGGCTGCGAATCTGATGGGGCTCGCCATCATTCAACCCATCAGCCACTGCTTGATAATCTCAAGATGCTTGTCATATTTTGAGATCATTTGGCTGGTATAAAGACAAAAAAACCGCACGACTTTCATCGTGCGGTTTTCGATTTTTGCCTGACCGGAGCTACGCTTGCGGGCGTTGCGTTTCTACTTGCTCAAGAGGTTCATTCTCTACATAAACTTCATGCTGGCGTGTACGGCGGCGCGTCGCCGGTTTGTCCGCGTAGCCGGCGGGAATGTTCGCTACCGCTTGCAGTTTGCCCTGATCGGTCTCGATTTGCACCAGGTTTTCGCCACTGCTTGCCGCTATGGGCGCGGTAATTTCAGTTACTACTGCCGCCACGTCCTGTTGCGTTGCTGGCATGGCAATGTCTTCGCTCGGCATTACGGGGCTCGGCGTTACGGGCGGCGTCCAGCCTTCCGGGTAGGCGATGTACTCGGAAGGTTTCAATTTTGCCGGAGCAGTATCGACCGGTGCAGCGGTTGCAGCGGCTTGTTCCGCGACAGCAGTTTCACCGTTGCCTGTCTGCATTTCGCCGCCCGGTACGGTGTTGTCGCGGCGTTCGCGCTCGCGGCGACCGCCACGGCGACCGCGGCGACGGGCGCCTTCGCGTGCGCTGCCTTCTTCGGCTTGTTCGGCGGCAGGCGCGGCAATCTGGCTTTCCAGCACGGGTTTCTCCTCGAGTTGCGGCACCGGCGCTGCACGCGGCGGACGCGGTGGCCGGGGCTGGCGCGGCTCACCTTGTGGGCGCGGTTCGCGTTCGGCCTGCTGGCGTGGCTCTTGAGGCTTTGCTGCGGCTACAGCCGGTACCGGCTTCTCGCCGCGCTCGCGGCGGGCGCTGCCCCCCTCGCCGCGTTCTCCGCGCTCACGACGCTTGCCGCCTTCACTCCGTTCGCTACGCTCGCCGCGTTCACGGCGCGGCTGGCTGCGTGGCGCGCTGGCAACCGGTTTGGCCTTGGGCTGTTCCTCCGCTCCCAGCGTCTTGATCCAGCCAAAGAACTTGCCGAGAATCGAAGGTTGGGCTTTTTTCTTTTCCTCAACCTTCATCGGCGCGGGCTGCGCCGGGGTAATGCCTTGCACCACGGCTTGCGCGCGCGTGGCTTTTTGCTGCTCCTGCGCGGAGGTCAGCGGCTTTTCTTCAACCGGCTTTTCCACCAGCTTGTAGCTGGCCTGCAGCATGTCGGCGGTCATGTCGTCCAGGCGCAGGCGGCTGATAGTGTAGTTCGGCGTTTCCAGATGCGGGTTCGGGATCAGCGTGATCGCCACTTTCAGGCGCGATTCGATGCGATGGATGTCGGCACGTTTCTCGTTGAGCAGGAAAGTGGCGACATCCACCGGCACCTGCACATGGATAGCGGTGCTGCTTTCTTTCATCGCCTCTTCCTGGATGATGCGCAGGATGTGCAGTGCGGAAGACTCGGTGCCGCGGATATGGCCGATGCCGCTGCAACGCGGGCAGGCGATGTAGTTGCTTTCGCCCAGGCTGGGCGCCAGACGCTGGCGCGACAGTTCCAGCAGGCCGAAGCGCGAGATCTTGGCGGTCTGCACGCGCGCGCGGTCATGGTGCAGCGAGTCGCGCAAACGGTTCTCCACGTCGCGCTGGTTGCGGCTGCTTTCCATGTCGATGAAGTCGATCACGATCAGCCCGCCCAGGTCGCGCAGGCGTAGTTGGCGGGCGATTTCCTCAGCCGCTTCGAGGTTGGTGTTGAGCGCCGTGGCCTCGATGTCGGAGCCTTTGGTGGCCCGGGCCGAGTTGATGTCGATGGCGGTCAGCGCTTCGGTATGGTCGATCACGATCGCGCCGCCGGAGGGCAACCGCACTTCACGCGCATGCGCCGATTCGATCTGGTGTTCGATCTGGAAGCGCGAGAACAGCGGCACATCGTCCACATAGCGTTTGATGCGGTCCACGTTATTCGGCATCACCGTGCTCATGAACGCCAGGGCTTGCTGGTAGACATCTTCGGTGTCGATCAGGATTTCGCCGATTTCCGGGTAGATCAGCGACGGGGCTTTTTCGGATTTCGCCGCGCCTTCAATCGCATCCCACAATTGCTTGAGGTAGTCGAGGTCCCATTGCAATTCTTCCTGGGTGCGGCCGATGCCGGCGGTGCGCGCGATGATGCTCATGCCCTGCGGCACTTCGACATGCGACAGCACTTCGCGCAACTCGTCACGCTCTTCGCCCTCGATGCGGCGCGATACGCCGCCGCCGCTCGGGTTGTTCGGCATCAGCACGATATAGCGGCCGGCCAGGCTGATGAACGTGGTCAGCGCCGCGCCCTTGTTGCCGCGTTCGTCTTTTTCCACCTGCACCAGCAGTTCCTGGCCTTCGCGCACGGCTTCCCTGATCGAAGGGCGGTTGCCGCTGCCGGGCTGGAAATACTGCGGGGCGACTTCCTTGAAGGGGAGAAAGCCGTGGCGGTTGCCGCCGTATTCGACAAAACAGGCTTCGAGGCTGGGTTCGAGGCGGGTGATGACGGCCTTGTAGATGTTGCTCTTGCGTTGTTCCTTGCCGGCGGTTTCGATGTCGAGGTCGATGAGTTTCTGACCGTCAACAATCGCGACGCGGAGTTCTTCCGGCTGCGTCGCATTGAATAGCATGCGTTTCATTATGTTGTCTCCCGCGCTCTGACACGGGCGAGACCAGGCTACGCGCGATTAGGCGCGCCAGATGAATACACTAGTGAGCAATCGTGCATTAAGTCTTGTATTGTGCAAACGGTTGATCAATTAAGTTCTCTGATTAATAGCTGGTCTTAAAAAATTGTTCTTAGGGGTTTCTGTAGCGGCGGTTGAGGGATGCATTATTGCACTGCATCTTGTCTCTCCGGCTGTTTCAGAATCTCCTTAGGGGGCGAGGCAGCAATATATTGGCTGCTTCACGAAAAATCCACAGGTGCTTTGAGCGCATAAATCAATTACTATCACTGCTGGTACCGGTGAGTGATATTAACCGGGCTGCGGCTGGTAGGGTGGCGGCGCAATGCGCCGTCGCTTGTGCCAAAACTCTTCCTGGCGGGGAAATTATCCCAAACTTACCCAAATCCCAAAACGCGCGAGCGGCGAAGTATAAGCAAAATGAATGGTTTAAGCAAAGATTCTGTGAGCTATATGGAAATTGATGAGAGCGGCGAGGCGCAGCGTATCGACAATTTCCTGTTCAGGAACCTGAAAGGCGTGCCCAAAAGCCATGTGTACCGCATCCTGCGCGGCGGGGAAGTGCGGGTCAACAAGAAGCGCGTTGATCAGACTTACCGTTTGAAGCTCGGCGACCGGCTGCGCATCCCGCCGATCCGCGTCGCGGAAAAACACGGGATCGAAGAGGCGCATATCCCGGCGGTGGAGTTCCCGATCATTTATGAGGACGATGCGCTGCTCGCGGTGAACAAACCCTCCGGCGTGGCGGTGCATGGCGGCAGCGGGGTGAGTTTCGGCGTGATCGAGCAGATGCGCCGCGCGCGTCCGCAAGCCAAATTCCTGGAACTGGTGCACCGGCTCGACCGCGAAACCTCGGGCGTGCTGCGGCTGGCGAAAAAGCGTTCCGCTTTGACGGCGATGCACGAGATCATGCGCGAAGGCAACAGCGACAAGCGCTACTTCGTGCTGGTGCTGGGGCAATGGAAGAACGTCAAGCAGCATGTCAAGCTGCCGCTGCACAAGTTCGATACCCCGCAGGGCGAAAAGCGCGTGATGGTCAGGGAAGACGGGCAGGCCTCGCATACCATCTTCACGCTGCTGAAGAGCTGGCCGGAATTCAGTCTGCCGGCATTCAGTTTATTGGAGGCGCAACTCAAGACCGGACGCACCCATCAGATCCGCGTGCATCTCGCGCATCTCGGTTTCCCGATCGCCGGCGACGACAAATACGGCGATTTCGCGCGCAACAAGGCATTGATGAAACAGGGGTTGAAGCGCATGTTCCTGCATGCGCATTCGATTTCGTTCAGTCACCCGCTGACGGGGGAGTCGATGCAATTGGTTGCGCCGTTGGCGAAGGAGCTGGAGAGTTTTATCGCGCGGCTGGATGCGGGTGTGGGGGCGTGATTTATCGCGCCCTGATCCAAGGTGCGCACAGCGCACCCTACGAATACGCCAATTAGCCTTTGGTCTTGGTCAAAAACACCGTGATTTCTTCGCGGTCATGGTAAAGCTGCTTCGCGATCATTTTGTAATTGATGCCTTCCTCGTCCAGGCGAGTGCGGATGCCGCCCAGCGCGCTGTCGAGTGCGACGACGCGCTGCTTCATCGGCAGTTTTAAATTGAAGATCGCGTGCTTGCACCAGCCTGCCGCAAACCACTCTTCGATCAACTTGGCGACTTTGGAGGGTTTTTCCACCATGTCGCACACCAGCCAGTCCACCGTTTTGCGCGGCGCGTATTTGAAGCCGTCCTGCTTGAGGTGCTCAACCAGCGGATGCTTCGCCAGTACGCCTTTCATCGGGCCGTTGTCCACCGCGGTCACGCGGATGCCGCGCTTGACCAGTTGCCAGGTCCAGCCGCCGGGCGCGGCGCCGAGATCGACTGCCTGCATGCCTTGCCGCAACAAACGCGTCTGTTCGCTGCGATCCATAAACACCTCGATGGCCTCGGCCAGTTTCAGCGTCGAGCGGCTCGGCGCTTCGGCGGGCATGGACTGGCGCACGATGCCCATGATAGTCGCCGCGCTGTTGCGCGGATCGCTGGTGCCGATCAACGCGGAGGATTTGCCAGAAAAGTTGCCAGCGAAGAAGATATGCAGGCGCGGCAGATGCTGGTTGGTGTTCGGGATGTCGTCCTGCAAGCGGCCCTGTTCGCGCAGCGCGCTTTCCAGCAACGGCTGAAAGCGGCGGGTGAAGGTGGACAGCAGCTTTCCATCGTTGGTGTCCGGCACTTCCAGCCACAGCGCGCCGAAGCTGCCGGGCAGCGCGGCGACGGCGGCGAGGATCGGGGTCAGGCGGTCGCGCTCGGGCAGGGCGGCGATGGTGTGATGCAGCCGGATCAGCTGGCGCGCAAAAATCAGTTCGCGGTAACACAACGATTGTTGGTTGAGCGCGACCACGACGTAGCCGCTGTCGGCAATGATGGCGGGCTGTTCCGCAAGGATGGGACGCTGCTGGCGCGCCTGGCGCAGGGCTTCCTGCGCGCAATCCTGCTCGAAGCCGGGGCGGCAATACAACAGCCAATGGGTGAGTGTAGTCGTTTGCATGGCGCGCATTGTGGCACAGGTGATGGTAATATCCGCGCCTCTTTTTTGGCGCGCCCTTGATGCGCCAAGTATGGTAAATCTATGGCAAAGCGTTACGATTTGATCGTGTTCGACTGGGACGGCACGGTGATGGATTCGACTGCGGTGATCGCGGGTTCAATCCAGGCGGCATGCCGCGACCTGGGTTTGACGGTTCCCGACGATGAAACCGCGCGCCATGTGATCGGCCTGGGTTTGATCCAGGCGTTGCGCCATGCGGTGCCGGATACGCCGGAGTCCATGTATGAGCCGCTGGTGGCGCGTTACCGCCAGCATTTCCTGATCCAGGATGCGGCGATTCCGCTGTTCGCAGGTGCGCGCGAGACGCTGGCGGAATTGCACGGCGCGGGTTATTGGCTGGGGGTGGCGACCGGCAAGAGCCGCATGGGGCTGGATAGGGTGCTGGAATCCACCGGCCTGAAGCAATATTTTCACGCGACGCGCACCGCAGACCAGACCTTTTCCAAACCCAATCCGGCCATGCTGCTGGAACTGTTGGATGAATTGGCGGTTACTGCCGGGCGCGCGCTGATGATCGGCGATACCACGCACGATGTGCAGATGGCGCAGAATGCACAAGTGGATGTGGTGGCGGTGGGGCACGGCGCGCACCCGCCGGAGCAGTTGCAGGAATTGAATCCGCTCGCGCTGGTGAAAGATTTTGCGGAATTGCGCGCATGGCTGAAAGCCAACGCTTGACAACTTATTAAAGGAATTGCGATGTCGGAGCAAAACAACAACTGGGAACGCGGCGTGCTGGAGAAGCTGGCGATGTCGGCGGTTCAGGAGCAGCGCCGCGCGCGGCACTGGGGCATCTTTTTCAAGACGCTGACCTTCGGTTATCTGTTCATCATCCTGTTTCTGGTGATGGGTTGGATGGGCAAGTCCGAGCAGGCGCTGAGCACCGGGAAACATACCGCGCTGGTGGACATGCAGGGGGTGATCGCGCCGGATAGCCAGGCAAGCGCCGACAACCTGATTCCCAGCCTGCAGGATGCGTTCAAGGACAAGAACACGCAGGGCGTGATCCTGCGCATCAACAGCCCTGGCGGCAGCCCGGTGCAGGCCGGGCAGATCAACGACGAAATCCGCCGTCTGCGCGCCAAGTATCCGGCCATTCCGCTGTATGCGGTGGTTGAGGACATTTGCGCCTCAGGCGGCTATTACGTGGCGGTGGCGGCGGACAAGATCTTCGTGGACAAGGCCAGCCTGATCGGCTCGGTCGGCGTGCTGATGGACGGCTTCGGTTTCACCGGCACGATGGAGAAGCTCGGCGTGGAGCGCCGCCTGATTACAGCCGGCGCCAACAAGGGCTTTCTCGAACCATTCTCGGCGGCCAATCCGGCGCATCAGGAATACGCCAAACAGATGATCACCGAAATCCATCAGCAGTTCATCAACGTGGTGAAGCAGGGGCGCGGCAAGCGCCTCAAGGAAACGCCGGACACCTTCAGCGGTCTCGTATGGAACGGACAGAAGGGCATAGAGATGGGCTTGGCGGATGGATTCGGCAGCCTGGAATCGGTGGCGCGCGATGTCGTCAAGGCAGAGAAGATCGTGGACTTCACGACGAAGGAAAATTTCGCGGATCGTCTGGCAAAACGCTTCGGCGCGGGCGTGGCGAGCGCGCTCGGATTTTCGGTGCAAGGCGGAACCTTGTTACGCTAGCGTAGTAGCGGCTCCAGCTCCTTCAGCACATTGCGCATCAGCAGCGGCTGCGCCTCTTTCGTGGGATGCAGGTTGTCGGCCTGGAATTGCTGCGGCGCGACGCCCTCAAATAAAAACGGCAGCAGCCGGACGCGGTATTTTTTCGCCAGCTTCGGGTACATCTTGCCGAACTGCGCAACGTAAGGCTCGCCGTAATTCGGCGGCAGCCTCATGCCGATCAGCAGCACCTTCGCGCGGGCAGCGCGGGCCTCCTCGATGATCCTGCCCAGATTGATTTCGATGCCGGCGACGCCGTAGCCGCGCAACCCGTCGTTCGCGCCGAGCTCCACGATCACCACCGCCGGGCGGTGCTCGCGCAGCGCCCCGGCGATGCGTTGCCGCCCGCCCTGCGCAGTCTCGCCGCTGATGCTGGCGTTCACCACGCGATATTCCGGATGGCTGCGCGCCAGTTCCTGCTGCAGCAGGTTCACCCAACTTTCCGCTACTGCGATGCCGTATCCGGCTGATAAACTGTCGCCGAACACCAGAATATTTTTTGCGGCATAGGCGGAAAGCGGCAGCCACAGCACGGCAACCAGCAGGATAATTTTCAAGAATAGGGTCTTCATGGCGACGATTGTGCAGGCAGTTGAACTCACCAAGCAAGTGTTAAGCCCATCCTTGGATGGCAGAGGCCAGCCGCTGACCATCCTGCAACAGGTTAGTTTCGCGGTCGAGGCGGGCGAGAGCCTCGCGATCCTTGGCGCGTCCGGTTCCGGCAAGTCCACCCTGCTCGGCCTGCTCGCCGGACTGGACATGCCGAGCAGCGGCAGTGTGCTGCTCGACGGCAACGACCTGTTCGCGCTGGACGAGGACGGGCGCGCGCGGCTGCGCGGCGCGGCGGCAGGCTTCGTGTTCCAGTCGTTCCAGTTGCTGCCCGCGCTGAATGCGCTGGAGAACGTCATGCTGCCGCTGGAGTTGCGCGGTGTGGCCGATGCGCGCTCACGCGCCGTCGAATCGCTGCGCCAGGTGGGACTCTCCGCCCGCGCCCACCACCTGCCCAAACACCTGTCCGGCGGCGACCAGCAGCGCGTCGCGCTGGCGCGCGCCTTCGTCACCCAGCCGAAAATCCTGTTCGCGGATGTACCCACCGGCAACCGCGACGCTGCCACCGGCGCGCAGGTCATCGTGCTGATGCTGGAACTCAACCGCGTGCAGGGCACGACATTGATATTGGTCACACACGACGAAGCGCTGGCGCGGCGCTGCGGCAGGCAGTTGCGGCTGGAGGCGGGGCGGGTGCAGTGAATTAGCCGATGAGTTAGAACGGCAGGGTATACCCCTAACGACAAGCGGATTCAGCCTGAAAACCGCAGTTGGTGAAAAATATTATTGTATTTCAATGGATTGTGCAGTTTTTGCAGGTGCGAATTTATTCGCACATAACCTGTTGAGCATGCGAATAAATTCGCATCTACAAACCCATCAACTGCGGTTTTGGGTTCAATTTCCAACGTGTCGCTATCAAAACAAAAAGCCCACCCCAAGGGGTGAGCTTTTTGTTTTGTTGGTGGAGACGGCGGGAATTGAACCCGCGTCCGCAAGCACTCTACAGGCAGTTCTACATACTTAGCCTGGCTGTTTGATTTAATCCCGGACACGCCAACCGGCGGGCTGGTACGGGACGAGTCACCTTGTTTTTAGCTCCGATCAAAGTGACCCTGACCGGCACGATTCCATGTAATTTACCTCACTCATCTCAGTCTTGCCCGCTCTTGCGAACGGACAAAACGTCGAGCCCCTCCATGGACAGCAGGGTGTGAGGTTCAGCCGACTAAGCGGCTAAAGCGTAGTTTTCGTCGTTTGCGACTAGTTTTTTCCAGCTGATTTACGAGGTGGCGGGTCCTCGGTATGCCCTACACTGCTTTGCAACCCACGTCGAAGCCAAGTCGTCCCCGGTTCGATTTTGCTACTGCTACACAACGGTACAGATTGTAGCAGACTCAGAGGGTGAGACAGCCGATAAGTTCCGTGGGGGTGCCGATAATGCCGTGCGCTTCCCAGCTGTCGAGTTGCGCGCCGTCGCCGATGTAGCCGTAGCGGGCGATGATGCCGCGCATCGCGGCGGCGTTGGCGGCCTGCATGTCGCGCAGGTCGTCGCCGAGATACAGGCATTGCCCGGGCGTGACGCCGATGATTTCGCAGGCTTTGAGCAACGGGTCGGGGTGCGGCTTGGCAAGCGTGCAGGTGTCGCCGCTGATCAGGCAGGCGGCGCGTTCGGCATAGCCGAGAGCTTGCATCAGCGGCACGGTGTAGCGGTGCGGTTTGTTGGTGACGATGCCCCACTGGATGCCGCGCTGTTCCAAAGCGGCAACCAGTTCCGCCATGCCGGCGAACAGCCGGGTATGCACGCAAATGTTGCGTGCGTAATAGTCGAGGAAGATGTCGCGCAGCGCGCCGTAATCCGGCGCATCCGGTTCGATGCCGAAGCCGGTTTTGAGCAGGCCGCGCGAGCCGTGCGAGGCTTGCGGGCGGATGGTCTCCAGCGGCAGCGGCGGCAGATGGCGCGTGGCGCGGGTGTGGTTCAGTGCGGCGGCGAGGTCGGGCGCGGTGTCGGCGAAGGTGCCGTCGAGATCGAACAGAAAAGATTTAATCACCGTCAGTCCTTGCGGCAGGCGATCATGTAGTTCACATCGGTATCGCTGCCCAAGGAATAAACCTGGCTGAGGGGGTTGTAGCTCATGCCGATGAGGTCGGTTACGCTCAAGTCGGCATTGCGGCAAAATTGCGCCAGTTCGGAGGGCTTGATGAATCTGGCGTAGTCATGCGTGCCGCGCGGCAGCAGTTTCAGCACATATTCCGCGCCGAGGATGGCGAACAGATAGGATTTCGGATTGCGGTTGAGCGTGGAGAAGAATACCCAGCCGCCCGGCTTGGCCAGCTTCGCGCAAGCCGTAACTATGCTTTGCGGATCGGGCACATGCTCGAGCATTTCCATGCAGCTGACGATATCGTAATGGCCGGGCTGCTCGGCGGCGAGGTCTTCCACGGCAATCTTGCGATAGTTGACATGTTGGCCGCTTTCCAGCAGATGCAGTTTGGCGACTTGCAGGGCTTTGTCGGAAAGGTCGATGCCGCTGACGTTCGCATTCAGCCCGGCCATGCTTTCCGACAAGATGCCGCCGCCGCAGCCGACATCCAGCACGGTTTTTCCGGCCAGGCCGGCGTGTCGGTCGATATAGTTCAGGCGCAGCGGGTTGATGTCGTGCAGCGGCTTGAACTCGCTGTTCGGGTCCCACCACTTGTGGGCCAGCAGCGAGAATTTTTCCAGTTCGATGGGGTCGGCGTTGGTCATGGCATAGGCACTGATTAGCGAGGGGCGGACTTTAACAAAAACTTGCCGCTTCAGCCAAATAATATTACTGGCCATGCGGGTGAGCTCATTTGACATTGCCCCGGATCATCTTCTTGGTTAAAGTGGCTCCCATGCGTAGCTCATTGCTCACCAAATTACTGCTGATTTTCGCCCTGCTGTTCGCGCAGGCGGGCGGCTTGACGCATGGCATTCCGCACGCGCTGGAAGAACAGCAACAAAACTCGGATCAATCTTCACCGCACCACATATATTGCGATTTGTGCGCGGCTTATGCGCAAATCGGCAGCGCGATTGGCAGCAGCACCGTTAACTTTATCAGCAGCGCAAATTGCGAAACACTGTATTTCGCCAGCTTCAATTCTTGCACCTCCGATACCTTCGTCGCGTTCGCGGCGCGCGCTCCGCCTTACTCCGTTTAAGTTCAACTATCTTCTCGCGTAAGTTGGGTTAGCGTTTTTCGTAATCCAATATGCGCAATGTCGGGTTACATCCGTCGGTGGTGAGCTTGTCGAACCATAAATCCGCTAACCCGACTTGCGGCCCGAGAATTTTTTGTTGCTTTTGTGGGGTAAAAAATGTTCAAGAAAACCTGCTTGAGCGTGGCGATTGCCGCGCTGTTAGTTCATCCGTTAAATGCATCCGCCGCGAGCGATGCTGATCTGCAAGCCATCCGCGAGCAGATTCAACAATTGAAACAGAGCTACGAGCAGCGCATCGCGCAACTCGAACAGCGTTTGCAAGCCGCCGAAGCCAACAGCAAGCAGGCAGAAACGGTTGCCGCCCAAGCCCAAGCAACGGCGCAGCAAGCCGGTGTCGCACAAGCCGCACCCGGGGCCGTTGCCGGCACTGGCAGCGAAGGTGCTTTTAACCCGGCCATTTCGCTGATACTCGGCGGCACTTACGGCAGCTTGCGCCAAGACCCCGCCATTCCGGCAACCGGCTTCGCGATGAATCCCAATCCGGGGCACGAGCAAGGCTTCAATCTCGGCGAATCGGAGCTGGGAATTTCCGCCAACATCGATGCCGACTATCGCGGCGTTGCCACGCTGGCGCTTGATCCGGCTGGCGGGGTCAGCGTGGAGAATGCCTTCGTTCAGACATCCGCGCTGGGCAATGGGCTGAATCTCAAGTTTGGCCGCTATTTCTCCGGGCTGGGTTATCTCAATGAGCAACATGCCCACGCCTGGGATTTCGTCGATCAGCCGCTGGCATATGCCGCGCTGTGGGAAAACCAACTGGGCGAGGACGGCGTGCAACTCAAGTGGCTGGCGCCGACCGATACCTTCATCGAGCTTGGCGCTGAACTTGGGCGCGGGCGCGGCTTCCCCGGCTCGGGCCGCGTCAAGAATGGCACCGGTTCCGGTGTGCTGTTCGCGCATGTCGGCGATGACATCGGCATCGAGCACAGTTGGCGCGTCGGCGCATCGCTGCATAAAACACATGCGGCAGACCGTATCAGTGATGTGGTACCCGATCTGCCCGGGACGGCGAACGGCGTGAGCAACAGCTTCAGCGGCGACAGCCAAACCACCGGGCTGGACTTTGTCTGGAAATATGCACCCAACGGCAATATCCGCAACAGTTATGTGAAAGTGCAGGGCGAGTATTTCCGTCGCAGGGAAAGCGGACTGCTTGCCTACGACATAAATACTGCCACCATCGGACCCGTTATCGATATTTTCAGTGTCACGCAAAGCGGCTGGTATCTGCAAGGCGTGTACCAGTTCATGCCGGCCTGGCGCACCGGTTTGCGCTATGACCGGCTCGACCCGGGTGTTGCCACGATAGGGGCGCGGAATGCGGGCAACGTCATCGGCAATTACGCATTTAATCCTTCGCGCCTCACCTGGATGGTGGATTACAACCCCAGCGAATTCTCGCGCCTGCGCCTGCAGCTGGCACGCGACAATTCTCGGCAAGGCTTGTCCGACAACCAGTTTTTCGTGCAATACATCATGAGTCTGGGCGCACATGGCGCTCACCAATACTAAGGAAAAGATCGTGAAAAAGACGCTCTGCATATTTTTACTATTGCTGCTCGGCGGCAACGCCCATGCCGCGCTCAATGTGTTCGCCTGCGAACCGGAATGGGCTGCGCTCGCCCGGCAACTCGCGGGCGATAAGGTTAGCCTCTACACCGCTACCGGCGCGTTGCAGGACCCGCACCGTGTGGAGGCTCGCCCCAGCCTGATCGCCAAGGCGCGCCGCGCAAATCTGGTGGTGTGCACCGGTGCGGAACTGGAAATGGCGTGGCTGCCGGTAGTGTTGCGCGAATCAGGCAACAGCGCGGTACAACCCGGCAGCGGCGGTTATTTTGAAGCCGCGCAAGCGGTGCAGATGCTGGAGGTTCCGACAAGGCTGGATCGAGCCGACGGCGATGTGCATGCGACAGGCAATCCGCATATCCAGACCGACCCGCGCAATTTCCTGCCGATCGCCGACGCGCTCAGCAAACGCCTGATCCAGCTCGATCCGGCCAATACCGCGCACTACCAGCAACAGCTCGCGACGTTCAATCAGCAATGGCGTGCCGCGATTGCCAAGTGGGAAAAGCAGGCATCTCCTCTCAAAGGTGTTCCCATCGTCGTGCAGCACAAAGGCTTTCCCTATCTGAACAATTGGCTGGGGTTGAAACAAATCGCCGAACTGGAGCCCAGGCCCGGCATGGAACCCAGCGCCGCGTATCTGGGACAGGTGTTGAACCAGCTGCAACAACACCCGGCGAAGATGGTGGTGCGCGCCGCCTATCAGGATGGCCGCCCCTCGGAATGGATCGCAGAACGCGCGCATATTTCCGCCGTGATGCTCCCATTCACCGTGGGCGGCACGCCGCAGTCCGGCGATCTGTTCGCGCTGTTTGACGACATGATTCAGCGCTTGCTTGCCGGATTGAAATAATGACGCATTTTCCATTATGGAGCGCCATGAACAACATCGAATTTAACATTCTGTTTCCCGCGTTCATCGCGGGTTTGCTGGTGCTTGCCACGCATATTCCGCTCGGCATGAAAGTGCTGGCGCGCGGCGTGATCTTCGCCGATCTCGCCGTAGCGCAGATTGCCGGATTGGGAGTGGTCATCGCCGGATTGCTGGGTTTGGCCGAGCGGCCGCTGCTGGTGCAACTCATCGCCGCCGCCAGCGCGCTATGCGGCGCGGCACTGCTCGCATGGATCGAGTATCGTCTGGCCGAAATCAAGGAAGCCTGTATCGGCTTGACCTTCGTGCTCGCCGCCAGCGGCGGCATTTTGCTGATGAGCCGCGACATCCACGCCGGTGAACACCTCAAGAATTTACTGGTCGGGCAGATCCTGTGGGTAAGCAGCGGCCAACTCATCGCCACCGCATTATTGAATGCCGCGCTATTGTTGGTATGGCGCTGGCAGCGGGCCCGGCTCGGCAACCTGGGTTTCTATACGCTGTTCGCCCTGGCTGTCACCGCCTCGGTGCAACTGGTCGGCGTGTATCTGGTGTTTGCCAGCCTGATCGTCCCGGCACTCGCCACTTGGCGCATCAAGCAGCGGCGCATTGCGTATGCCTTTGCGATCGGCCTTACGGGCTATGCCACCGGCTTATTGCTGTCTGCATGGTTCGATCTGCCGAGCGGCGCAACGGTGGTTTGGACGATGGCGGGCGCAGGTGTTATCGCCGCCTGGCTGTTGGCGTTCGCTGAAAATTGACCAGTCCAAGCGATTTGCCATGACCATATTCGCCCCCCGATCATGCGGGTAACTTAGGGTAGCAGCGCTGTGCTAAAATGCGCGCTTTGTTATGCGTCGATTGCCTTAGGTCAAAGCAAAATCCATGGAACAGAAATTCGCCAAAGAAACCCTGCCGGTCAGCCTCGAAGAGGAAATGCGCAAGTCCTATCTGGACTATGCGATGAGCGTGATTATCGGCCGCGCGCTGCCGGATGTGCGCGACGGCCTGAAGCCGGTGCACCGCCGCGTGCTGTTCGCGATGCACGAGCTGTCCAACGACTGGAACAAGGCCTACAAAAAGTCGGCGCGTATCGTCGGCGACGTGATCGGTAAATACCATCCGCACGGCGACACGGCGGTGTACGACAC
>JACPEI010000055.1 GCA_016183575.1 Nitrosomonadales bacterium
CCCGGATAGCTTTGCATAGCCATCTGACTAGGCCGTCAAAAAACAACGGCCAAGTCATTGGTTAACACTGCGTTTCATCCAGGCTACGGTCTGAATTGTCAATATAAATACGTATGTATATTTACGAAAATAACTACTTAGGGTCAATACTGTTCACTTAACCGTTCGTGGTGAGCTTGTCGAACCACCAGCTTCACACCCAGAGCCCTTCGGCAAGCTCAGGGCGAACGGAATTTTTCTTAAGTGAACAGCATTGGGCTTAGGGTCAAATAAGGCTTTTGTTAAGCCTTCAATTCATCCGGAGAATGCGCCTTGAGCCAGTCCGCCAGCGCCGCATTCATACGCGTTTGCCAGCCGCGTCCGGTTGCTTTGAAAGCCGCCAATACCTCGGGGCTATAACGCACCGCCACCTGTTCTTTAGTGGGACGTTTATTTTTGCCACGGGCGCGGCGTTGCGCGAGTGTGTCGCGCAGCTCACCCAGACTGTGGCTGACAATCGCGTTATCCCAATCTGCTGCATGGGTGCCGGGATTGCTGGCATCCTGTACCGTCGTGTCGGGTGCGGAAGCCAAGGCTGCCGCCATTTGTTCAGCGCTAAAAAAAGGCTTGGAAGTAGCGTTGCGTTTCATGTTTTTCACCTTCTCTGCAAGAAATAAAATGCACACCCGTGGCACGATCCACCCACACCATGACGACCACGCGACCATTTAGCCAGCCCAGACTTTGCAAGCGTTGCTCGCCATAAGCCATGCGCCCATCTTCACGGGTCAGCATCGGCGCATCGAATATCGGCTCACACAACGCCAAATCAATGCCGTGCTATCAAGGTTGGTTTGGCGTTTGGTTTCGTCGTAACTCATTATGCGCAAATTGTAGGTGCAATTTGTAAACTAGCCAAGCAAAGTACAAAGCCGGTTTGACGTTGCTGATGAATACGCAAACAACTGCCGAAAATCGTCACTCCGGTGACGAGTTTTGAATGCAAGCCGGTTGATTACATCGTTCTCAGGCATCGCCCGGAAACGACGAAACAATAAAAAAACACGCGGCAAAGCCGCGCCAACCCGTCAGTCCCCAGTCCTCGGTCCTCAGTCCTCTGATTACTGGCACGGTCATTGCATTATTCATGGCAACACACGCTTTGGTGTGTTAACCAGCGACTTAGGTCACCGTCTTTTGGTGACTTATAACCAGCCACTTGGTTGTTGTTCTTTGACAACCTAGTGGAATGGCTAGATGTTTCATCAGTCGAATGGCTATACAACGTTTGATAAAGGAGATTTGACATGAAAAAAATTCAAAAGGGCTTTACGCTGATCGAGCTGATGATCGTGGTCGCGATTATCGGCATTCTGGCCGCGGTGGCGATTCCGGCTTATCAGGACTATGTGGTCAAGGCCAAGCTGTCCAAGGTGACATCCACCGTCGACCCAATTAAAATGTCTTTGGCGATGTTTTTTCAGGAACAGGGCTCTATGCCAGCTACTGCCGATAATTGGACGAGCTTGGGCATAACGGCACCAGTTGCTACAACCGAAGTGTCATCCTTTAGTGTGACGGCCACCACAGGTGCGATCGTTTTGACCCTACGAAATATAAAGACTGGGATCGATACTACAACCATTACCATGACCCCAAGTACTGTCTCAGGGCAGACTGCCGTAATTTGGACTAATACCTGCACTTCTACTGATACGATCTTGAAGAAATACTACAACTGCTAATCATTAGCTAAGTTTCACACGAACCCCTCTTCGGAGGGGTTTATTTTTTCAGGAATGACTATGTCCTTACGCAGCAGCTTGCCGAATTATTTTGCCCGGCGCGACCGCGGCTGGATACTGTCGCTGTTCGCGGCGGTGGGTCTGGTGTATCTGCCGTTTCTCGGCAGCCCGTTCGTGTTCGATGACCTGAATTTCTTTTCCGGCAATGTGCCCGAGAGTTACGCGCACGCGCCGTTTCAATTCAACCTGCGCTGGCTGCCTTATGCCAGCCTGGGCTGGACCGCAGCCGTCTTCAGCGACGCCGTGCCGCATTTCTTCCATCTGGGCAACATGTTGCTGCATGTTGCCAATGTCATCCTGCTGTTCTATCTGCTGCGCCTGTTGCTCGGCGCGGTGCTGTCCGGCCATGAGAATCCCAGGGTGCTGGTCTGGGGCGCTTGGCTGGGCGCGCTGGTGTTCGCGCTTCATCCGGTGGCGGTGTATGCGGTCGGCTATGTGATCCAGCGCAGCATCCTGATGGCGACGCTGTTCGCGTTGCTGATGCAGATGGCTTACCTGCGCGGCCTGCTGACCGGGCGGAAGCGCTGGCTGGCGCTGGCGGTGGGCGCTTATTTCCTGGCCGGTTTCTCCAAGGAGCACAGCATCATGTCGCTGGCCGTGCTGGCGGCGATGACCATGTTATTGCGCCCCCGAATTCTTGTCGGCGCGCGCATGCTGTGGCTGACCTGGGGGGCGTTCATGGCGGTCGCTCTGCTGGTGATACTGCGCGCCACGGGGGTGTTCGGCACGCCCTATGAGGCGATGGCCGCAGCGCTGTTCGAGCAGCAGGGGATCGTCGAGAGCACGCCGATGCTGCATCTGCTGAGCGTGCTGACGCAGGCCGGGCTGTTCTTCAAATATCTGCTGCTGTGGTGGCTGCCCAACCCGGCGTGGATGGCGGTGGACATGCGCGAGCCCTTCGTGTCATCCGTCGGCGAATGGCGCGGCTGGCTGGGTGCCGCTGCTTTTCTGGCCTATGGCCTGGTGGCTGTGCGCTGGTTGTTGCGCGGCGGCATAAAAGGCCTGGTCGGTTTCGCGCTGCTCTACCCGTGGCTGCAATTCTGGCTGGAATTCTCCAGCATCCGCGTGCAGGAGCCGTTCGTGCTGTACCGCAGTTATCTGTGGCTGCCGGGCATGATGCTGATAATTCCGCTGTTGCTGGCCAAGTGTCAGGGTAACAAAGCGTTGCTTGCGATGGGTTTGGCAGCCCTGCTGCTGGTGCCGCTGGCGTGGAATCGCCTGGGGACATTTTCCGACAATTACCGGCTGTGGAACGACGCCGCATTGTTGTTGCGCAGCGATAGCGCCTCCGGTGCGGACCGGATTTTCTATAACCGCGGGCAGGCGCTGGCCGCAGAGCATAAATGGGAGGAGGCCATTGCGGATTACAAGCGGACGGCCGCACTGAGCCCGCAACTCGCCCCGGTGCGCCGCGCGCTGGGCATGGCCCATGTTAGTGCGCGGCAGTATCGCGAGGCGATCGCGCAATTCGATGCCGGGCTTGCCATCAAGCCGGATGATGCGCAGGCCTATTTCGGCAAGGGACTGGCGCTGATGGGTTTGCATGAAAGGGAGCAGGCGTTGCAGCAGATGCGGCGCGGTTGTGAGCTGGGAAGCGAGACGGCTTGCATGATGGCGGCCTGGTCGCAGCAGCAGAAGAGGTAATAACAGGGGAGACCACGGTTTCCCCACTATCAGGCGCGCATACTCTTTCAATCTGAAAACCGCAGTTGGTGGGTTTGTAGGTTCAATCACGACACAGCCCAGCGCAACAAATAGCGATTCCATCCGCGCCTCCGGCCGGAGAAAACAAAGCCGCCCTTGGGCGGCTTTTTCTGTCCACAGTTTATGTGCATAAAGCTGTTGATTCAAATATGCGGAGGCACGAACGGCAAGGGTTTTTTTAAGAATGCTAAAAATTCAGCATGTTCAGCCAAACGGTTACTTTTTGCCGGGTGCGCCGAGTATTTCGCGCAATTCGCGCAAATCGCTTTCAATCATGGAAAGCTGGTAAAAGCTTCCGCCCGCCTGTTTTGCCAGTTCGAGTTGTTCGATCGCGGCGTGCAGGTTGCCCTGCCAGGCATAACTGTAAGCCTGCGCCTGGTGTTGTTCGAAGCGTTTGCCGAGTATCGCGTAGCTGCGCGCCTGCAGGTTGTATAGCGTGGTGTCGCTGGGGTGGCGGATGAGTTGTTCGGTGAGCAGTTTGACGGCGGTTTCCGCCTGGTTGCTGTTCAGCAGCAGGTCGGCGTAATCGTAGATCAGCGCGCGGTGCTGCGGGAAAGTCTGCACGGCGGCGCGATAAAACGCCAAGGTGTCGGCATCATTTTTTGCGGCGCGTTTGACCTGTCCGGCGAGGGTTTCGATCATCGGATTGCGCCTGGCCGCCGGGACGCTCCGGGTTTGCTGGCGCAAGGTCGCCAGCTCTTCCGTGGCGCGGCCGATTTCGTTGTGGCGCAGCAGTGCGCTCACCAGGCCATAGCGCTGCGCAATCGGGTTGCCGTGTTTTTGCGCGCCCAGCGCATCGCCGAAATACGCAACGGCATCCGGCGCAGTCTTTTGCATCGTGATGAGTTTGGCGCGTACCAGCTGGAAGTCCAGGCTGTCGGGGATCAGGCGGTAGGGTTGTTTGTTTACGCGGTTTTCGATATCGGCGATGCGTTCGCTGGTGATCGGGTGGGTGCGCAGATAGCTCGGGGCGTTGCCCTCCAGCAGACGGGTGGCCCTTTGCAAACGGTCCAGAAATTCCGGCATCGCGTGGATATTGAAATTCGCTTTCTGCAAAATTTCCAGGCCGATGCGATCCGCTTCCTGTTCGTGGGTGCGGGTAAAATCAAGCTGCTTCTGCATGGCGCGCGCCTGCATGCCGGCCAGTACCGCCTGAGAAGCCTGCGAGTTGTTGCGCGCGGCGAGTATCGCGATCGCGACCGCGGCCATTGAGGCCAGGCCGTCGCCTTGCTGCCCGGCCACCATGCGCGCCAGATGGTGTTGCGTGACATGGGCGATTTCGTGGCTGAGCACGGCAGCCAGTTCCGATTCGCTTTGGGCGGTCAGCAGCAGTCCGCTGTTTACGCCGATAAAGCCGCCCGGCAGCGCAAAGGCGTTGATGTTGTAATCATCCAGCACGAAAAACTCGAAGCCCAGGCTGGGTTCGGCGCTGTTTTCGACCAGCCGGTAGCCGAGTTGATTGAGATAATCGTTGATTTCGGCATCGTCGAAGTATTGTTTGCTGGCGCGAATCTGCATCACGCTTTGCTGGCCGATCTGGCGCTCTTGCAGCGGGGTGAGCACGGTTTGCGAGACATCGCCCAGATCGGGCAGGCCATCGCTCACGGCGCAGGGCGAGAAGCACAGCAACAGCAGCAGAGCCAGTTTTTTCATGATGGGTATGATAGTCGTTTTTGCTTCTGGTTCACACTTTTCAGCATACCCGGCTTTAACCCCTCCCGGCCTCCCCTTGTCAGGGGAGGAGCCTTCGCTTTCCCCCTGACAAGGGGGGACTGAGGGGGGTTAAGGTGGACAGTGCGGCGCAAAGTGCGCAAAATTGCACCGTTCCTGACAAGGCGATCCAAATGGACAAAATCGGCAAATATGAAATCGTGCGCGAACTCGGCTCCGGGGCGACCAGCACCGTGTATCTGGCCACCGATACGTTCGGCAGGCAGCAGGTTGCCATCAAACTGTTCGACCTGAAAAACCTGCGCGACTCCAACAGCGCCAGGATTTACCGCAAGCTTCTGATGACGGAAGCTTCGCTGGCGGGCAAATTATCCCACCCGCATATTGCGAAAATTCTCGATGCGGTGATGGAGGGCGATGTCAATTACATGGTGATGGAATATGTCGAGGGCAGCACGCTCGAGCAGTACGCCAAGGTGGGCAACCTGTTGCCGATCAGCACGATTGCGGAAATCACCTACAAGTGTTGCAAGGCTCTCGAATACGCGCAGTATCAGGGCGTGATCCATCGCGATATCAAACCGGCCAATATCCTTTTGCAGGGCGAAACCAATATCAAGATTTCGGATTTCGGTTCGGCGATAATCCAGAACCAGCAAACCACTCTCGTCAGTGGAGTGGGCTCGCCGGCTTACATGTCGCCCGAGCAGGTCCAGGAGTTGTCGCTGACACACCAGACCGATATTTATTCGCTGGGCGTGGTGATGTACCAGTTGCTTACCGGCAAACTGCCGTTCGATGCGAGCAACAACTTCAGCATGATTTATCAGATTCTCAATGTCGAGCCGCCGCCGCCCAGCGTGTTTCGCCCTGAAATACCGCAGGAACTGGATGCGATCGTGCGGCGTGCGATGGAGAAAGACACGGCAAAACGCTATCAGGCCTGGGATGAATTTGCGCGCGACCTGGTCGGGTTTTTCAGTCACGTTACGGCGGCGCGGGAAGAAATTTTTGATACCGAAAAATTCGCCATGCTGCGCAGCCTGGCGTTCTTCAAGAATTTCAGCGATGTGGAGCTTTGGGAGGTGTTGCGCATCACTGAGTGGCGCAAGGTTCCGGAAGCGGAAGTTATTCTGCGCGATGGCGAAAGCGGGCGCACTTTTTATATCCTGGCGCAGGGTACGGTGCATGTGGCCAAGCAGGGCAGGCTGTTGAGCCAGTTGCATCGCGGCGACTGTTTCGGCGAAATGGCGCACCTTTCCGAGCATGAGTTTGTGCGCAATACCGATGTGATCGCCAAGAGCGATACGGTGCTGATCGAAATCAACCCGGATAAGCTGGTGCGCGCCACGACCGGATGCCGTTTCCAGTTCGGCGATGCGTTCCTGCGCATGCTGGTGAGGCGGTTGGCGGTGGCGAACAAGCGGCTCTCGCATTTGCTGGCGGATCAGGAACAATCAGGAAAGGAATAGGCAATGTCAGTTTTCAGGAATATTACCGCCGGCAGAATTCCGCAGGACGGTTTGCCGGTGAGCGCGTGATGGAATTCGATATGGAACTGGATGCGCGCAAATTGAGCTGCCCGCTGCCCATTTTGCGCACCAAAAAATCCCTGTCGCAGATGAGCAGCGGGCAGGTGCTTAGGGTATTGGCAACCGATCCAGAGTCGCCCAAGGATTTCGTGGTGTTCTGCCGCCAGACCGGCAACGAGTTGTTGTCGTCGGTTGAGCAGGACGGCGAATTTGTGTTCCTGATCCGCCGCCGTTAGTGATGCAAATCACAAATTACGAAACATAGTTTGTAACCTGCCCGCATCCTCGTAGGGCGGATGAGCCGCAGGCGTTAACCAATGACTTGGTCGTCGTTTTTTGACGGCCTAGTCAGATGGCTATGCAAGGCTATCCGCCGAATGGGATTCTCATACGGCGGAAGGCGCTGCGCTTTTCCGCCCTACAGGTTTTGAACATGTTCCGTTAATTCCGTGGCGCATCACTAGTAGGGGCAATTCATGAATTGCCCCTACTGCCGCGTTGAACTTGCAGCTGCCCCAGCGTAGCGCTGAACTCTTCCATGCGCTTGCGTTCCTGCTCCACTACCGCCGCCGGGGCGCGGTCCACGAAGCTGGCATTTGACAGCTTGCCTTGCGCCTTGGCGATTTCGCCTTGCAGGCGCGCAATCTCCTTGTCCAGCCGTTCGCGCTCGGCGGCGACATCGATCTCGATCTTGAGCATCAGGCGGAAGTTGCCGACGATTTGCACCGGAGCATCGGAGTCGGGCAAGGTGTCTTCCGTCGCGGATACCTCGGAAAGCTTTGCCAGCGCAGCGAGATAGGGCGCGTAGGCTTCAATCACAGCCTTGTCGCCTGCGGCGGCCAGCGGTACCTTCTGCGCCGGCGAAAGGTTCATTTCGCCGCGCAGGCTGCGGCAGGCATTGACCATCGATTTCAGCGTTGCCACCCATGCTTCGGATTTCTCGTCGCAGCGCGTCAGGTCGGCGCGCGGATAGGCTTGCAGCATGATGCTCTCGCCGCTGCGACCGGCGACCGGCGCGACCTTTTGCCAGAGTTCTTCGGTGATGAACGGGATCAGCGGGTGGGCGAGGCGCAGCACGGTTTCCAGCACGCGCACCAGCGTGCGCCGCGTGGCGCGCTGCCGCGCCGCTGAATCCCGAATCCCGAATCCTGAATCCTGAAGTTGCACCTTCGCGAGTTCCAAATACCAGTCGCAGTATTCGTCCCAGACGAATTCGTAGATCGCCTTGGCCAGCAGGTCGAAGCGGTAGTCGGCGTAATGCTTCGCCACTTCGTCCTCGACGCGCTGCAATCGGCTGACGATCCAGCGGTCGGCCGGCGAGAAGTCGAGATAGCCGCTGTGGCAGTTGTCCTTGCCGTGCTCTGCCAGCCCGCAGTCCTTGCCGTCGCAATTCATCAACACGAAGCGCGTGGCGTTCCACAGCTTGTTGCAGAAATTGCGGTAGCCCTCGCAGCGCTGCATGTCGAACTTGATGTCGCGTCCCGGCGAGGCCAGCGAGAGGAAGGTGAAGCGCAGTGCATCGGTGCCGAAGCCGGGGATGCCCTGCGGAAACTCCTTGCGCGTGCGCTTTTCGATCTGCTCCGCCTGCTTCGGGTTCATCAGGCCGCTGGTGCGCTTCTTCACCAGCTCGTCGAGGGCTATGCCGTCGATGAGATCGATCGGGTCGAGCACATTGCCCTTGGATTTGGACATCTTCTGCCCTTCCGCATCGCGGATCAGGCCGTGCACATAGACATCCCTGAACGGAATCCTGCCGGTGACATGTCTGGTCATCATCACCATGCGCGCGACCCAGAAGAAGATGATGTCGAAGCCGGTGACCAGCTGGAGAACGGCCACAATGCGGACGAGAACCAGGTGTCGAGCACGTCGTTGTCGCGGTCGAGCTGCCCGGCGTAGCCCGCCTTGTCCGCCAGGCGGCGCGCCTCGGCCTCGTCATGCGCGACGAACACTTCGCCGTTCACGCCATACCATGCCGGAATCTGATGCCCCCACCACAGTTGCCGCGAGATGCACCAGTCCTGGATGTTGTTCAGCCACTGGGTGTAGGTGTTCACCCAGTTCTCCGGGTGGAACCTGAGCTCGCCGCTGGCTACGCATTCCAGCGCCTGTGCGGTGATGCTCTTGCCGGGCTTGCCATCTTTCGGTGCGGTCGCCGCGCGGCACCTTGAGCTTGTGTTTCTCGGCTTTTTCGAACACGCCTGCCGCTTCGAGGTCACTCACAATTACCTTGCGCGCGTCGAAGCGGTCGCGGCCGCGATATTTTGCGGGCGCATGTTCGTTGATCTTTGCATCCAGTGTGAGGATGGAGATGATCTCCAGATTGTGACGTTGGCCCACCGCATGGTCGTTGAAGTCATGCGCCGGCGTGACCTTCACGCAGCCGGTGCCGAATTCCTTGTCCACATAGTCGTCGGCGATGATCGGGATGTCGCGCTCGCATAGTGGCAGTTTCACCTGCTTGCCGATCAGGTGTTTATAGCGTTCGTCTTCGGGATGCACCATCACCGCGACGTCGCCGAGCATGGTCTCGGGGCGGGTGGTCGCGACGGTCAGATGGGTCAGGCCATGCACGGCATCCGGCTCG
>JACPEI010000052.1 GCA_016183575.1 Nitrosomonadales bacterium
AGAGGTGATCGGCATCGACGCGCACGACGCCGTACGCTGCTCGGCCAAGACCGGCCTGGGCGTGGAAGACGTGCTGGAAGCGCTGCTGGTCAAAGTGCCGCCGCCCAAAGGCGATCCGGACGCACCGTTGCAGGCGTTGATCATCGACTCGTGGTTCGACAACTATGTCGGCGTGGTGATGCTGGTGCGGGTGATGAACGGCACGCTCAAGCCCAAGGAAAAAATCCTGCTGATGGCCACCGGCGCGCAGCAGTTGACCGAGCATATCGGCGTGTTCACGCCCAAGTCGCAGAACCGCGAGGCGCTCACCGCTGGGCAGGTGGGTTTCATCATCGCGGGGATTAAGGAACTCAAGGACGCCAAGGTCGGCGACACCGTCACGCATTCCGCCAAGCCCAGTGCGGGGCAGGTGGGTTTCGTGATTGCCGGCATCAAGGAACTGAAAGCGGCCAAGGTCGGCGACACCATCACCCACCAGGCCAGGCCCGCGCAGCAGCCGTTGCCGGGCTTCAAGGAAGTGCAGCCGCAGGTGTTTGCCGGGCTGTTCCCGGTGGAATCCAACCAATATGAAGCGCTACGCGACTCGCTGGAAAAGCTCAAGCTGAACGATGCCGCGCTGCGCTACGAACCGGAAGTGTCGCAGGCCTTGGGCTTCGGCTTCCGCTGCGGCTTTTTAGGGCTGCTGCATATGGAGATCGTGCAGGAGCGGCTGGAGCGCGAGTTCGACATGGACCTGATTACTGCCGCGCCGACCGTGATCTACGAGGTGGCGCGGCGCGATGGCACGGTGCTGATGGTGGACAACCCGTCCAAGATGCCCGACCCGTCGAAGATCGAGGAAATCCGCGAGCCGATCGTGACCGTAAATTTATACATGCCGAACGAATATGTTGGTGCGGTGATCACGCTGTGCACGCAGAAGCGCGGCGTGCAGATCAATATCAGCTATCACGGCAAGCAGGTGATGCTGGTGTATGAAATGCCGATGGCGGAAATCGTGCTGGACTTCTTCGACAAGCTGAAATCGGTGTCGCGCGGTTACGCGTCGATGGATTACGAGTTCAAGGAATATCGCGCGGCGGAAGTGGTCAAGGTGGACATGCTGATCAACGGCGAGAAAGTGGATGCGCTGGCGGTGATCGTGCATCGCGCCAACAGCCAGCGTCGCGGGCGCGAAGTAGCGGCCAAGATGCGCGAACTGATCCCGCGCCAGATGTATGACGTGGCGATCCAGGCGACCATCGGCTCGAACATCATCGCGCGCGAGAACGTCAAGGCGATGCGCAAGAACGTGCTGGCCAAATGCTACGGCGGCGATATTTCGCGCAAGAAAAAATTGCTGGAAAAACAGAAGGCCGGCAAGAAGCGCATGAAGCAGGTGGGCAGCGTGGAGATACCGCAGGAAGCATTTTTGGCGATTTTGCGCGTGGATGATTAGTAATTGTGGGCATAGCCCACTTGGAACGCGGACGTTCCGTCCGCGTTCCAATATTTGGCTCCGGCTCGTCCGGTTTAGGAAAAAACAATGGATTTCGCACTGATTTTGTTTGTATTGCTGCTGGTTACCGGCGGGATATGGCTGCTGGATCGCTTCGTGCTGGCGAGCAAGCGCGGCGAGGTTGCCGAACCGTGGTGGGTGGAATATGCCAAGAGCTTCTTCCCGGTCATCCTGGTCGTGTTTTTCATCCGTTCCTTCCTGGTCGAACCGTTCAAGATTCCTTCCGGCTCGATGATTCCGACGCTGCAAGTGGGCGACTTCATTCTGGTGAACAAATTCACCTACGGGTTGCGTTTGCCGATCGTCAACAAGAAGCTGGTGCAACTTAACGACCCGCAGCGCGGTGACGTGATGGTGTTCCACTACCCGGAAAACCCGTCGCTGGACTATATCAAGCGCGTGGTCGCGCTTCCCGGCGATAGCATCGAATACCGCAATAAACAATTATGGATCAATGGCATCGAGCAGGCACAACAGCCGGATGGCGATTATAATTACGTCGAGACCGGCTTGAACTTTGTGCATACTGAAAAGCGTCTCGAAACATTGGGCGAACGCCAGCATGCGGTGCTGGTGAATCCCGAGGCGCCGACGCTGCATCTGGGTTCGGTAGCAGAATTCAAGGGGCGCGAAAACTGCAGCTACGACGATGAAATGGTGCGTTGCAAGGTGCCCGACGGGCATTACTTCATGATGGGCGACAATCGCGACAACAGCCGCGACAGCCGCTATTGGGGGTTCGTGCCGGACAACCAGATCGTCGGCAAGGCGTTTTTCATCTGGATGAATTTTTCCGATCTGAAGCGGATCGGCCTGTCTATTAACTGATGCGGGGGAGAGCAAAATGAAAAAGGCAATGCCGGCAAAACAGCGTGGATTGAGTTTTTTCGGGTTTATTTTTGGGGCGGTTATCCTGGTGCTCGTCAGTATTACCGGGCTTAAACTGATTCCGGCTTACATGGAAGACATGAAAATCAGCAACCTCTTCACCGTGATCGCCAATGACCCGGAAATGCAGAAAGCCAGTCCGCGCGACATCCGCATGTCTTTCAGCAAGCGCGCTTCGATTGACAATATCAGCGCGATTAATGCGGAGGATATCGAGATCGCCAGCGAGGGCGGGCGATTGGTATTGAGCGCGAGCTATGCCGTCAAAGTGCCGCTGGTGGCTAACGTCAGCCTGTACTTGGAATTTAGTCCGGCCAGTGCCAAATAAACAGAGCGGAACATTGTGCAGGCAACTGGGGCATGTTTTTGCGCAGCCCCAATTGCTGCAACGCGCATTGACTCACCGCAGCTACGCGCCGGAGCACAACGAACGCCTGGAATTTCTGGGTGACAGCGTGCTGGGCTGCATCGTCGCAAAATATCTTTATGCTGCCTACCCGCAATTGAGCGAAGGTGAACTGTCGCGACTGCGCTCCAATCTGGTCAAGGAAGAAACTCTGGTGGTACTCGCGCAGCAGCTCGATCTGGGCGGATATTTAAAGCTGGGCGAAGGCGAACTCAAGAGCGGCGGCTTCCGTCGCCCTTCCATCCTGGCCGATGCGATGGAAGCCATATTCGGCGCGGTTTTGCTGGATAGCGGCTTTGCCGATGCCGAAAAAATCGTGCTGAATTTGCTGGTGCCCTATCTTGCGCAAGTCGATGTGCAAACGCTGGGCAAGGATGCCAAAACCCTGTTGCAGGAGTATCTGCAAGGCAAACGTATCCCCTTGCCGGCCTACAGTATTGTCGCGACACAAGGCGAAGCCCATGCCCAATCTTTCCAGGTGGAGTGTGTCATTCCATCATTGAAAATATCTACGCGCGGCGCGGGCAGCAGCCGCCGCAATGCCGAACAACAGGCCGCGCAAGCCGCCTACCAACAATTGACAAAGATACCATGACCGAACAACAAGACTTAGCGAGCACCCACAACGCGGATAGCCCGTCCGAACCATTCCGCAGCGGCTTCATCGCCATCGTCGGACGCCCCAACGTCGGCAAGTCCACGCTGCTCAACCATCTGATCGGGCAGAAGATCAGCATCACTTCGCGCAAGGCGCAGACCACGCGCCACCGCATTCACGGCATCTTCACCGACGCGCACGCGCAATTTGTGTTCGTCGATACGCCGGGCTTCCAGACCAAGCACCTGAACGCGCTGAACCGCGGCATGAACCGCGTCGTGACCAGCAGTTTGCGCGACGTGCAGGTCGTGGTGTTCGTGCTGGAAGCGTTGCGCTATGACGAGCGCGATCAGGAAGTGCTCAAGCTGCTGCCGGACAATCGCCCGGTATTGCTGGTGATCAACAAGATCGACGAGGTCGAGGACAAGGGGCAGCTATTCTCGTTCGCCGAGCGCGTTGCGGCCGATTTCAAGCATGTCCTGAGCCGTGCCGAAGGGTTTGCCGCGATCGTGCCGGTCAGCGCCAAACAGGGCACCAAGATCGACGAACTGCGCGAAGCCTTGCGCCGCCATCTGCCGCCAGGCGAATTGATCTACGACGCAGACGACATCACCGACCGCAGCGAAAAGTTTCTGGCAGCGGAAATGCTGCGCGAGAAGGTGTTCCGCTTCACCGGCGAAGAGCTGCCGTATTCGGTCAGCGTGGTGATCGAGCAGTTCAAATTGGAAGGCAAGCTGCGCCGCATTAGCGCCGCGATCCTGGTGGACAAGGAAGCGCACAAGGCGATGCTGATCGGCAAGAAAGGCGAGAAGCTGAAAGAGATCGCCACGCAGGCGCGGCTTGACATGGAAAAGCTGTTCGACGGCAAGGTGTTTCTCGAAGTATTCGTCAAGGTCCGCAGCGGCTGGGCGGATGACGCGCGCGTGCTGCGCTCCCTGGGCTACGAATGACCGCAGCGCACCGGAACAGGCAACAGGACGAACCTGCCTTCGTGCTGCACAGCTACCCGTTCCGCGAAACCAGCCTGATCCTCGACGTGTTCAGCCGGCGGCACGGGCGCCTGCCGGTCATGGCGCGCGGCGCGCGCCGTCCGAGATCGGCGCTGCACGGGGTGCTGATGAACTTCCAGCCGCTGCTGCTCTCGTGGTTCGGCAAGGGCGAGGTGCGCACGCTGCACAGCGCGGAATGGCAGGGCGGCCAGCCCTATCTGCAAGGCACGGCGCTGATGTGCGGCTTCTATCTGAACGAACTGCTGCTCAACCTGCTGGCGCGCGACGATCCGCACGAGCAATTATTCGATTATTACCGCGCCACCCTGCACCGTCTGGCGCACGAGACCGACCATGCCGCCACGCTGCGCTGCTTCGAAAAACACCTGCTGCAGGAGCTGGGCTACGCGCTGGCGCTGGAACGCGAGGCGGGTAGCGGCGAACCGATCCGGCCGGAACTCTGTTATCGTTATGCCGTGGAGCGCGGAGCCGTGCCGGACGATGGCGGAGCCGGGCTGCCGGTGCTGGGCAAGACCCTGCTCGACATGGCGGCGGACGATTATGCCGACCCGCTCACCGCGCAGCAGAGCAAGCAACTGATGCGCATGCTGCTGAACCACCATCTCGGCGGCAAGATTTTGCATACGCGCGAACTGATCAAGGATTTGCAGAAGCTATGAGTTACGTCATTCCCGCGCATAACCAGCGGCTTTGCTGGCGTCGTTTGCCAGCTTAGCCGAATGGCTAGTAGTTACATCAGGCGGGAATCCAGATAGGTAGCCCGGATGAAACGCAGTGAAATCCGGGAGTGCAGCGCACCGTTCTTCCCGGATTCCGTTGCACTCCATCCGGGCTACCACACTGGTTATGCGGAAAAAGAGGAGGTTAAATAAAAATGAAACTCGGACTGAACATCGACCATGTCGCCACCTTGCGCCAGGCGCGCGGGTCGCGCTACCCGAATGTGGTGCGCGCCGCGCTGATCTGCGAGGAGGCCGGCGCCGACGCGATCACGCTGCACCTGCGCGAAGACCGCCGCCATATCCAGGATCGCGATGTCGAAATACTGCGCGACATGCTGCAAACGCGCATGAACCTCGAATGCGCGGTCACCGAAGAGATGATCGCGAACGCGCTGCGCATCAAGCCGCATGATTTATGCCTGGTGCCGGAACGCCGCGAGGAGCTGACCACCGAAGGCGGGCTGGACGTGGTGCGCTATTTCGATGCCGTCAAAGCAGCAAGCGAGCGTTGCGCGGCGGCAGGCATCCGCGTGTCGCTGTTCATCGACCCAGACCAGAAACAAATCGACGCGGCGCGCCGCACCGGCGCGCCGGTGGTGGAATTGCATACCGGGAAATACGCCGAGGCGGACAGCGTGCCGGAACGCGAGCATGAACTGGCGCGCATTCGCGTCGCAGCCGCTCACGCCCATGCGCAAGGCTTGCAGGTGAATGCCGGGCATGGACTGCATTACCACAACGTGCAGCCCATCGTCGCGGTTCCCCACATCGTCGAACTCAACATCGGCCATGCCATCATTGCCGAATCGCTGTTCATCGGGCTGGATGCGGCGGTGCGGAAGATGAAGAGCCTTTTGACGGATGGGTTCCCGCCTGTGCGGGAATGACGGATGATCCACGGCATCGGTACCGACATCGTCGAATATGCCCGCATCAAGGCGCTGTGGGCGCGTTACGGTGAGCGCTTCGCCGAACGGCTGTTGAGCGAAAGCGAGTTGCCGGAGCTTGGCGCTTATGCCGACCCGGCCAGGTTCCTGGCGAAACGCTTCGCCGCCAAGGAGGCATTCGCCAAGGCGGTCGGCAGCGGCATGCGCCATCCCGTCACCTTGCAGCGCATCGGCGTCACGCACGACGGCCTCGGCAAACCGGTGTTGCAGTTCGACGAGACCTTGCGCACCTATCTTGCCCAGCTGGGCATCAACGGCCACCATGTTTCGATCAGCGACGAGCGGGATTTTATAGTTGCGTTTGTGGTGCTGGAAACTGGCTGAATGAATCAGTAGATATAACCTGTAGGAGCGGGCCATGCCCGCGATCAGGCGTGAGCTGGTCGCTATATAAACCCGTTCGCCCTGAGCCTGTCGAAGGGGAATGTGTAGGGGCAGGTCTCAGACCTGCCCTTGATCATTTAAAATCAAAGTCAACTTCGCCGGGGGTAGCCCGGCAGCTAGTTACCTTTCTTGTCTTGCCAAGAAAGGTAACCCAAAGAAGGCGCCCCCGGTTTGCCGCCCCTGCGGGGTTCCCTCGCTCAACCGCAAGCAAGCGGGGCTGCGGAACTCGCGCTACGCGCTCAGACAGTCCTCGCCTAAACATCCGCCTGCTTGCGGTTGATCGAGGCGGCGCTCAGGGGAAGAAAATTCAAAACCAGAAAGGCCGATGGGTTTCGCGTTGCTCAACCCATCTTATGCCGGCCGTCAGAAAACCGTGGTCTGTCCCCGATTATTCAAAGGCGGTCGGCAGCGGCATGCGTCATCCCGTCGCCTTCCAGCGCATCGGCGTCACGCATGACGGTCTCGGCAAGCCGGTGTTGCAGTTCGACGAGGCCTTGCGCACTTATCTGGCCCAGTTGGGTATCAATGGGCACCATGTTTCGATCAGCGACGAGCGTGATTTTATTGTGGCGTTTGTGGTGCTGGAGAGTAATTAGGGGGTGGTGTGTAGGGCGGATTAGCGTAGCGTAATCCGCCGGATGGGACACATCTGGGGGTAGTTTTGTAGGGTGCAATAAGCGTAGCGCATTGCACCGGATGAAACTAACGTAAAGCGGCAAACCGTGGTCTGTCCCCTATTGTTATCCGCAATCCGCACATTCAGTGGTCTGGCGTATTTCGGTTATAGGGCTAACGTTGTGGATCACGCGCGGCTGTAAGCCGTCGCGTGCATCCGGCTTGTTGGATCATTTGCTGAATAGTTTGACACGAGACAGCACATCAGCAGTAAACCACAGTTGAAAACTGTCGGTGTGGTCTGGATCTTTTGCGACCAAAATGCTTTCCCCTAAGTCCATCGTGATGTGATAGTCTCTCTGCACTATTGCGAGTGCATCGATCTTCTTCATGCCGAGATACAAACCGTTCTCCGATCTTCCCCGATAGGGTGCCTCCACATAGATACCTTCGACTATGGCATCTGCGTTATCGGTCAGAAGTAGTGATATTCCTTTGGCGCGGTAGTGGACGATGCGATTCCCTCCGACTTCAATTCCCGCAACCTCGAGTTTCTTGGGCACTTCGATTTCGTCGGGAGTGCCGAGTTTGGCTTCCGCTTCAGAATACTTGGTAAGGCCCGGCATGATTCCGTTGATGCTGTGAAACGGCTTGATAATGTCGGGTTGTCTCAGGTCAGTCACTTCGCGGCTGCAGCCAACAGTGACTACGAAGGCCGTAAGCACCAGACAAAGGACTCTGTAAGCAGGTTGCATTTCTCGTTTCTCCTATGATCCAACGTTTGAATTCACCGGCCTGCGCGGCTTTTCGCGCAGGTCCGGTGGAATGAGAGGTTAGAAATCACGTCGCTCCAGAGGGTGGAGTATCTATGTCGAGGCTCTTTTGAGCGCGCATTTCCTCAATCGCACGCTCCACCCATTCCGTAGGGACGCCGTAGTCAGACAGCCTGCGAACGATAATGCGCACCGGCATTCCGTCTGCTAAGTAGCGTTGAATCCTTTCGCGTGCTTCCGACGGTTCAAGTGAGCGGCTATGCAACATTCGTGTTCTTGATACTTCCCTGCGTAGTAAATCCATTTCGCTGCGCATCTCCAGCAACATCTTCTCTTGCTCGGAGATGGCTTTTGGTTTTACGTCGTGTCGCACGGAAAGAAATGCTGGCAGAACAGCCTGAAGGGGAGCCTGAAGAACCTCCTTGATTGCATTTGTTATCTTTTCTTGGAGAATTTCTCCCCATCGTGGTTGGTTCTTGTTGTACTCAAGAACCCGAAGCGCACGGAGGTCAAAGGGCACATCATCAATTGCCTCGGTAACAAGTATCGCGGGTTTAGCAAGTGCGTGAGCCAAACCCAGTTCGTAGAATACGTTTGGATTCTTTCCCGATAGATCAGCAAGAACGAGCTTTGACGTTTGGGTGTATGACCATATATCGGTAACGATTGTGCTTGGGCGATAAAGATCGTCAGCGCGGCAAGGTTTTAGCCCGGCAGATTCGATTGCCGGACAATAGATCGATTCGTAATAATCGTCGAACCACCCACCGAACGGCATGATCGTGAAGCACGTTTCCACCTCGGCAACAGCGGGCTTTGCTGGAGCCGATTTGGCGGGAGTGGCTTTTGATGTCGTCTTGCTCTTCGTTGCCATAGCTGCTCCTGATTTCTAACGTAAAAGTAATAAATGGGGACAGACCACGGTTTGTGTGAGCTTGTCGCCCATCCCCGACCTTGCCGCGTAGAAAATAAATGGGGACAGATCACGGTTTTTTAAATCAGTCGTCTATCACCGCGCGCAGTGTTCCAGCATTCCCACCAAAAAACAATATGCCGTTCGGCCTATTTTGCGCGTGAGCGGCTGCCACGATTTTTCAGCCAACCGCCGTATAATCCGCCGCATTCGAATATAACCAATCGGGAGTGTTTATGGGCTTGGGGCCGGTGATGCTGGATGTGGCGGGGAAGCAATTGACCGCCGAGGATGAGGCGCGGCTGCGGCATCCGCTGGTCGGCGGGGTGATCTTGTTCGCGCGCAACTATGAGTCGCCCGGCCAGTTGGCCGAGCTGACTGCCGCGATCCATGCGCTGCGCGCGCCGCCGCTGCTGATCGCGGTGGATCACGAGGGCGGGCGGGTGCAGCGTTTCCGCGACGGCTTCACGAAGATTCCCGCGATGCGCGAGCTCGGCAAGATATGGGATGCGCATCCGCAGCGCGCGCGCCATCTGGCGCAGCAAGTCGGCTATGTGCTGGCCTCCGAGCTGCGCGCGTGCGGCGTGGACTTCAGTTTCACGCCGGTGCTGGATGTGGATTACGGGCAGAGCAGCGTGATCGGCGACCGCGCGTTCCACAGCGAGCCGCAGGCGATTGCCGAACTGGCGCACAGCCTGCTGCTGGGGTTGAGGCAGGGCGGGATGCATACCGTCGGCAAGCATTTTCCGGGGCACGGGTACGTGCAGGCCGATTCGCATCTGGACATTCCGGTGGATGAGCGCGCGTTTGTCGATATCGAGCTATGCGACCTGATTCCGTTCCGGCAAATGGTGGATTACGGCCTGAATGCGGTGATGCCAGCGCATGTCATTTACCCGAAGGTGGACAGCCGCCCGGCGGGGTTCTCGCCGGTCTGGTTGAAGAACATTTTGCGCGGGGAACTGGGCTTCGATGGCGTCATCTTCAGCGACGACCTGAGCATGGAAGGGGCGACGGTTGCGGGCGGCATCGTTCAGCGCGCCGAAGCCGCGCTGAACGCCGGTTGCGACATGGTGCTGGTGTGCAACAAGCCGGCATCGGCGGACGAATTGCTGCGGGGGCTGCATTACGAAATGCCCGCTGTAAGCCGTGCGCGCCTCGCGCAGATGCGCGGCAGGGTCCATCCCGATTCGCTGGCCAGGCTGCACGAGCACCATGCCTTCCTCAAGGCGCTGGATGAAGTCACCGCGATCGGCATGAGCAACGCGGAATTGCCGCTTGTATAGGGGAATCGCCGAATCAGCGGTTCCCTATTGCGGCGCGGCTTGAGATAATCTCCGCCATTCTGAACATTCTGTTATGGTTCCCGCTATGAGTGAATTACAAACAGCCTTGCTGGCAATCGGTTTCGGCGTGATCGTCGCGGTGTATGTCTTCGGCTGGTGGCAGCAGCGCAAACACCAACGCAAGTTCGGCACGGCATTCAAGGCGAGCCACGCGGACGCGCTGTATCAGGAAAATTCCGCCGGACCCGCAGAGCCGGAACCGGCATTGGCGGTAATGGCCGAAGAAGCGGTGGGCGATGCAATTCCGGTGAGAGATACGCCCCCTATCCAACTTTCTGGTGGAACTCCTAGCCATTCGACTAGCCCGGCAAAAGACGCCGGGCAAGTCGCTGGTTACCCCGCGAGCGGGAGAAAGGGCGAACGTGAAAACGAGGCTGAAGGCCGAAGTTTCGAGGAACGGCCAATGCAATTTTCAACCCTTGAGGAAGCCGCCCCTGCCGCCGAGATGCCGGCCAACCCTGTGCTGGACGGCTCGTGCGCCTTGCTGGAAGTGCGCAGCGATTTCATCATTGAATTGCATCTGGCCGAACCCAGTCCCGCCGCCGTGCTGGACGGCCTGTGGCAGCGCAAGTTCGATTTCGGCAAGCCGGTGCAAGTATGCGGGCTGACGCTGCCCGGAAAGATGCCAAGACAGATGACCGGCCAGCAATGGGAGCGCGCCATCGCCGAGAGCCAGACCCTGTACGAGCGCTTCCGCATCGCCTTGCAACTGGTGGATCGCGGCGGCGCGATCAGCGCGGCGAGGCTGGCGGATTTCCGCGACCTGGTGCTGGGCATCGCAAAGCTTATCAAGGCCGACACTGCCGTTCCGGATGTCGATGAAACGCACCGGCGCGCGGCCGAACTGGACGCCTTCTGCGCCGAGGTGGACCAGATGGTCGGCATCAACCTGGTGCCGCCCGGCGAGCGTTTGCTGCCGGGCGCGCGAATCGCGCAGGCCGCCGCCCTGCACGGCATGACGCTGGAAGCGGACGGCGCCTTCCATGCGCTGAATGCGCAGGGGCATAGCGCGTTCAGCCTGATCAATCAGGACAGCAAACCGTTCCAGCATCACACCTTGGAGACCTTCGGCACGCCGGGGCTGACGCTGCTGCTCGATGTGCCGCGCGTGGAGAATCCCGCCGTGCAGTTCGACGAGATGCTGCGTATCGCGCACGAGCTGGCCAGGGAGTTGCAGGTCAACCTCGTGGACGACCATCGCGTGGTGCTGAGCGACAACGGGCTGGCGCGCATCCGCGCGCAGATCGCCGAGGTCGAGGCGAAAATGCGCGACAACGGGATTGCGCCGGGCAGCGGGCAAGCGCGCCGCCTGTTCGCCTAGATTTTCTATGAACCAATATTGCTCATTACTTCCGGTTCCGTTCGCCCTGAGCTTGTCGAAGGGCCGTTCATGGTTCGACAGGCTCACCACGAACGGTGTTTCTTGTGGCAAGCCTCTCTGAATGAGCGCAGATATAAAACAACGCATCGCGCGCCTGCGCGCCGAGATCGAACGGCACAACCATGCCTACTATGTGCTGGATGCGCCGACTATTCCCGATGCGGAATACGACAGGCTGTTCCGCGAACTGCAGGCGCTCGAAGCGCAGCATCCCGAACTCGCCGTTCCCGATTCGCCGACCCAGCGCGTCGGCGGCAAGCCGCTCGATGGCTTTGCGCCGGTGCGCCATGCTCTACCGATGATATCCATAAAGTCAAAAACTGATAAGGCCGGAGCTGATGAAACCTACGGATGTGCGGCTAAATTCGATGCTGACATCCGTAATAAGCTCAACTTAGATGAGAATGCACCACCTGTTGAATATGTGGCTGAACTTAAGTTTGACGGCTTGGCTATCAACCTGCGCTACGAGCGCGGCGTGCTGGTACAAGCCGCCACACGCGGCGACGGCGAGACCGGCGAGGACGTGACGCAGAACGTGCGCACCATCCATTGCATCCCCTTGCAACTCAACGGCTGCGATGCCGAAGTGCTGGAGGTGCGCGGCGAGGTGTACATGTCGCGCCGCGATTTCGAACGCTACAACGAACGGCAGCGCGCGCAGGGGCTGACCACGCTGGTGAACCCGCGCAACGGCGCGGCAGGCAGCATCCGCCAGCTCGACCCGGCGCTGGCCGCGCGCCGTCCGTTGTCGTTCTTCGCTTATGGTCTGGGTGAGGTGAAGGGCTGGAGCTTACCTGTCACGCATAGCGAGATACTCAATGCGGTACAGCGATTCGGCCTGCCGGTATGCAACGAGCGTACGGTGGTGCACGGTGCGCAGGCTCTGGTGGAATTCCATCGACGCATTGCCGCTAAACGCGACGCATTACCGTTCGACATCGATGGAGTGGTGTACAAGGTCAACAACCTTGAGCTACAACACAGGCTCGAATTGATTAAGTTGAAAGAGGAAATTAAAGAGCCTGTGCTGGCATGGGCAATTGCTCACAAATATCCAGCGGAAGAGCAATTAACAACTGTGCTCGATATCAATATTCAGGTGGGACGTACCGGTGTGTTAACACCAGTGGCGCGATTGGGACCAGTTACTGTGGGACAGGTAGAAGTAACAAATGCTACGTTGCATAACGAGAACGAGATAAGGCGTAAAGATATTCGGATTGGTGATGTAGTTATTGTGCGTCGTGCCGGGGATGTGATTCCAGAAGTAGTAAAAGTAGTAATGGAAAAACGACCTAGTGATACTCGCAAATTCGTTATGCCGCAGTTTTGCCCGGAGTGCGGTGCGCATGTTGTTAAGATTGAAAAGAAGAAGCAGCTAAAAACTAAAACGACCATTACAGAAGAATCGGCTTATCGTTGCATTGGAGGTTTGTCATGTCCGGCGCAAAGGAAGCGAGCAATAATCCATTTTGCAAGCCGTCGCGCAATGAATATCGATGGGCTTGGTGAGAAGATCGTAGATCAGTTGGTGGATGCGTCTCTTGTGAGAACGCCGGCTGATTTATATCATTTGAACTTGCAACAGCTTATTCAAATTGAGCGCATGGGAGAGATTTCTGCCAACAATTTGCTAAGTGCCATCGAAATAAGTAAAAAAACTAGCTTGCCTCGATTTATTTTTGCGTTGGGTATTCCCGAGGTGGGTGAGGGCACAGCAAAGGACTTAGTAAGTTATTTAGGTAGTCTGGACAGGGTAATGAAAGCATTGCCAGAAATACTGGAATACATTCCCAATATCGGTCAAGAGGTGGCAAGTGCAATTTATGAGTTCTTCTCGGATTTGCACAATCAAGAGGTGTTGTCCGAACTACGCAAATCAAAAATCTCTTGGGAAGTAGATAAACCTGTAAATGTGGAAATGACATCTGAGCCAACTCTAACAAACTTAATTTATAAGCGGCTAAAAATTATTGGCGTCGGCAAGGACGGTGCGGAGAAATTGGCAGGGCATTTTGGTACATTGAAAAAATTGATTTCAGCTAGCGAGCATGAACTCTTGTTAGTGCCAGTTAGTAAGAAAGCTGCGGCTGGGGTTGTTGACTATTTCTGCGACTCAAAGAGAGTTGAACATTGTTTATTGGTCGAGCAGCAATTACGAGAATTTGGGATGCACTGGGATGACCGTAAGGGTGGCACTGCCCAAGGATATTCTTTGCCTTTGGATGGGTTTAATTTTGTGTTAACTGGAACTATGCCAAATTTGAGTAGAGATGAAGCAAAAAATAGAATCGAAGGCGCTGGCGGGAAAGTGACGGGTAGTGTTTCGGCGAAGACGAACTATGTAGTTGCAGGCGAAAACCCAGGAAGCAAGTTGCAGGATGCAATAAAGCTGGGTATTACAGTTATCGATGAAAAAGGGCTTTTGAGGATGATGTCCACAACTGGGCAGCTAACTTTGGGTATTTGAAATGAAAAAAGAATTCGAAGTACGAAGTAGTGATGGGGTTACAACCTATGCTGTGGAGTTTTCACTAGAGTCTGGCAAGCTTCGTGTTCATTGTGGTTGTCCAGCCGGGGTATTAGGTAAGTGGTGCAAACACAAAATGCAGTTGATATCCGGTGATGTTTCCAGTGCGCTTGGCTTTGGAGCGGCTGACATGGACGAGGTGCTAGATTGGATAAGAGATTCTGAGTTTCCGCGATTACTGGATAAAATGAAGTTAGCTGAAGACGAAATGCAAGCAGCCAAAACAAAAATGGACAACGTAAAAAAAGCATTGGAAAAAGCTGCGCAGAAAGGTGTGAATTTATGAAAAAAATCACCAAGGCCGTGTTCCCGGTAGCCGGCATGGGCAGCCGCTTCCTGCCGGCCACCAAGGCCAGCCCGAAGGAAATGATGCCGATCGTGGACAAGCCGCTGATTCAGTATGCGGTGGAAGAAGCGGTGGCGGCTGGCATCACCGATATGGTGTTCATCACCGGGCGCAACAAGCGCGCGATCGAGGATCATTTCGACAAGGCCTACGAGCTGGAAGCCGAGCTGGCGATGCGCGGCAAGGATGAGTTGCTGCGCGTGGTGCGCGAAGTGATTCCCGCGCATATCAACTGCATCTACATCCGCCAGACTGAAGCGCTGGGCCTGGGACACGCGGTGCTGTGCGCGCGGCCGGTGATCCAGGATGAGCCGTTTGCGGTGATCCTGGCGGACGACTTGATCGACGGCGAAACGCCCATCGTCAGCCAGATGATGGATGTATTCCGGCAGCATCAGTGCTCGATCCTGGGCGTGCAGGATGTGCCGCGCGAGCAGACCAGGAGTTACGGTATCGTCGATGCCACCCCGCTCGGGCCGGACATCGAGCAGGTGAATGCCATCGTCGAAAAACCCGAACCGGAAGACGCGCCTTCGACGCTTGCCGTGGTGGGGCGCTACATCCTCACGCCGCGCATCTTCTATCATCTGGAAAAGGTGCAGGCCGGGGCGGGCGGAGAAATCCAGTTGACCGACGGCATCGCCGCGCTGATGCGGGAAGAGAAAATGCTCGCCTATCGCTTCAAAGGCACGCGCTATGACTGCGGTTCGAAACTGGGATATTTACAGGCGACCGTGGCCTTGGGGTTGAAGCATCCGGAAGTGCGCGACGAATTCGACGCGTATCTGAAGGGTTTGAAATAGACTGTGTAGGGGCGCGATTCATCACGCCCTTCTTTTTTAGTGCATAAATAGATCAGGGCGCGATGAATCGCGCCCCTGCCGAGTTATATGACCGTATCCATTCAGCGCGCCCGCGACATCCTGCAACAGGCCGAATTGCTGTATTCGGCCGAGCAGGTGCAGGCATCGCTGCACAAAGTCGCGCGGCAAATCAATGCCGCACTGGCGGATACACATCCGCTGGTGTTGTCGGTGATGGGCGGCGCGGTGGTGTTCACCGGGCAGTTGCTGCCGCTGCTCGATTTCCCGCTGGATTTCGATTATGTGCATATGTCGCGTTACGGCGACGCAACGCACGGCGGAAAGGTGCGCTGGAAAGTCGAACCGTGCGAGAATGTGCGCGGCCGCGTGGTGCTGGTGCTGGACGATATTCTCGATGAAGGTCACACCCTGGCGGCGCTGCGCCAGCGCGTGCTGGAATTGGGCGCGAGCCGGTTTTGCAGCGCGGTGTTCGCCGACAAGCGGCATGGCAGGGACAAGCCGGTCCATGCTGATTTTGTCGGGGTGGAGTTGCCGGACCGTTTTGTGTTCGGCTATGGCATGGATATCGAAGGGGCGTGGCGCAATCTGCCCGCCATTTATGCCGTGAAGGACTAGTGAGTGGTGAGCGAAAATCCGTAGGGGCGATTCATGAATCGCCCGTACATGCAGAAAGTTGGAAGTTCGGCACACCCGCTCAGTGGGCGGAAAGAAAGGACAAATTTATGTTGGCAATTATTGGCGGCCGCGGACTGACAGAGTTGGCGGACCTGGAAATCACCCATCGGCAGGTCATGCGCACACCTTATGGCGAGCCTTCCGGCGCATTCCTGTTCGGCAAGCTGAATCAGCATGAGGTGATTTTTCTGGCGCGCCACGGCTTCGGGCATACCATCCCGCCGCACCTGGTGAACTATCGCGCCAATTTGTGGGCGTTGCGCGAACAGGGCGTGAGCAATGTCGTTTCGATTGCGACGGTGGGCGGCATTCGCGCCGATTTGGCGCCCGGTACCATTGTCGTGCCGGATCAGATCATCGACTACACCCACGGGCGCGATGCCACTTTTTACGATACGCGCGACGCGACCTATACCAATGCCAATTTTACCTTGCCCTATTGCCAGAAATTGCGCGACCGTATTTTGCGCAGCGCAGGCATTGTGCAGCAGCCCTGCGTGGATGGCGGTGTGTATGCCGCGACGCAAGGGCCGCGCCTGGACAGCATCGCGGAAATCAACCGCTACGAACGCGACGGCGCGGACATGGTCGGCATGACCGGCATGCCGGAAACCGCGCTGGCGATGGAGCTGGAGCTGAATTACGCCATCATCGCCGTGGTCGTGAATTACGCGGCAGGGCGCGGCGACAGCAAGCAAGGCATCAACATGGAACAGGTCAACGCCGCCGCGAGCGCGGCGATGGAGCGGGTGCGCAGCATCCTCGAATGCCTGGTGAGCTGTAATGGCGATTAGGCCGGTGTTGCGCATGGGCGATGCGCGGTTGTTGCGGCGCGCCGAGCCGGTCAGCGGCTTTGGCAGTGAAGAACTGCGCGCCTTGCTGGCGGATATGCGCGACACCATGCAAGCATTGAACGGCGCGGGGTTGGCTGCGCCGCAGATCGGCGTGAACTTGCGCGTGGTGATTTTCGGCGTGCAGAAGAATCCGCGTTATCCCGATGCGGAAGAAGTGCCGGAAACCGTGCTGATCAATCCGGCCATCATGGTGCTGGAAGAGACTATCAAGGACGACTGGGAAGGCTGCCTGAGCCTGCCCGGCTTGCGCGGGCTCGTGCCGCGCTTTCAGAATATCCGCTACCAGGGTTACGATGAACAGGGCGCGCTGATTGACCGGACGGTGAGCGGGTTCCATGCACGCGTCGTGCAGCACGAATGCGATCATCTGGACGGTATTCTGTATCCGATGCGCATTCGGGACATCACCAAATTCGGCTATACGGAAGAGCTGTTTCCGGGCCAGGCGTTGCAGGACGAATAATAGGGAATCTCTAAAACCCCTATGTTGTCGCTCCCGCGAAGGCGGGAGCCCAGTCAAATCAACATGCTGGATTCCCGCCTTCGCGGGAATGACGGATTTTTCGAGGCTCCCAATAGTTTTAAATTGGGCATTTTGTAGTCGTGCATCCCATCAATCCGGAGATTCTGCCATGACACTTAACCCGTTCAATACCCGCCAGTCATTTGCTCTCGCCAGCGGCAGACAGGGCATGCTGTATTCGCTGCCCGCGCTGGAAGCCGCCGGAGTAGGCAGGATTTCGCGCCTGCCGGTGTCGATCCGCATCGTGCTGGAAGCGGTGCTGCGCAACTGCGACGGCAAGAAGATTGCCGAGGGGCATGTGCGCCAGCTCGCGAACTGGCAGCCGAATGCGCCGCGCACCGAGGAAATTCCTTTTGTGGTGGCGCGCATCGTGTTGCAGGATTTCACCGGCGTGCCGCTGCTTGCCGACCTCGCCGCGATGCGCGATGCGGCAGCTTCGATGGGCAAGGACCTGAAGATCATCGAGCCGTTGGTGCCGGTGAATCTGGTGGTGGATCACTCGGTGCAGGTCGATTACTACAACCGCCCGGATGCGCTGCGGCTCAACATGGAAATGGAATTCGAGCGCAACGCCGAGCGCTACAAGTTCATGAAATGGGGCATGCAGGCGTTCGATACCTTCAAGGTCGTGCCGCCCGGCGTCGGCATCGTGCACCAGGTCAACCTGGAATACCTGGCGCGCGGCGTGCTGCATAAAGATGGCCCGGCAGGGCGTGTGTATTACCCGGACACGCTGGTTGGCACCGACAGCCACACCACGATGATCAACGGCATCGGCGTGGTCGGCTGGGGCGTCGGCGGCATCGAGGCGGAGGCAGGGATGCTCGGCCAGCCGGTGTATTTCCTGACCCCCGATGTGGTCGGCGTGCGCCTCAAGGGCAGGCTGCGCGAGGGCGTCACCGCGACCGACCTGGTGCTGACCGTCACCGAGCTGCTGCGCAAACACAAGGTGGTCGGCAAGTTCGTCGAATTCTTCGGCGCGGGCACGGCGGCGCTGACCCTGCCCGACCGCGCCACCCTCGCCAACATGGCGCCGGAATACGGCGCGACCATGGGCTTCTTTCCGGTGGACGACGTGACGGTGGACTACTTGCGCAACACCGGACGCAGCGACGAGGAAGTGGACGCCTTTGCTTCCTATTTCAAGGCGCAGGGGCTGTACGGCATTCCGCAGGAGGGCAGCATCGATTACAGCAGCGTGGTGGAGCTGGACCTGTGCAGCATCGAGCCATCGCTGGCCGGGCCGAAACGCCCGCAGGACCGCATCGCGCTGTCGCGCATGAAGGAAACCTTCAATGCCCTGTTCAGCAAGCCGGTCGCGGAAAACGGCTTCAACAAGCCCGCCGCCGAGCTGGGCCAACGTTATGCCACGGCGCTGCAAGAATACAACGACGAGGTATGTATCCCGATTGCCGGCGGCGGCCTGCAGGAGGCGGGCAGGACACGCAGCGGCAGCGAAATCGAGATGCTCGACGATCACCCCAATCCCGCGGTGCGCTGCGAGACCGAGGAGGAAATGCTGCCTGCGGTGCGGATCGGCCACGGCGATGTGCTGATCGCCGCGATCACCTCCTGCACCAATACCTCCAACCCGAGCGTGCTGCTGGCTGCCGGACTGCTGGCGAAAAAGGCCGTCGAAAAAGGGCTGCGCGTCAGGCCGCATGTCAAGACCTCGCTCGCGCCCGGCTCGCGGGTTGTGACCGAATATCTGAAGAACGCCGGGCTGCTGGAGCCGCTTGCGCAACTCGGCTTCAGCGTCGCGGCCTACGGCTGCACCACCTGCATCGGCAATTCCGGCCCGCTGGACGCCAAGCTGGAAGAAGCCATCGTCGCAAACGACCTGAGCGCGGCGGCGGTGCTGTCCGGCAACCGCAACTTCGAGGCGCGCATCCACGCCAACATCAAGGCTAACTTCCTGGCTTCTCCGCCGCTGGTGGTGGCCTACGCGATCGCGGGCAGGGTGAATATCAACCTCGACACCGAGCCGCTCGGCACCGGCAGGAACGGCCAGCCGGTGTATCTGAAAGACATCTGGCCGGGCAGCGCAGAGATTCAGTCCGTCATGGAATTTGCCGCCAA
>JACPEI010000050.1:0-7636 GCA_016183575.1 Nitrosomonadales bacterium
TGCACATGGCCGGGCACGAACTGGGTGAACGAATTGGCGATCGCGATGATCGGCTTGCCGAAGTCGCCTTCGGTCATGCCGGTGGCGCGCCACAAGGCGCGTGCACCGGCCATGTTGCGGCCATGCGTGGAGGTACGAGAACGGTAAGCGGGCATGTTATTTCCTCGTTGTGGTTAAAGCACACGTATAATTAAGCCGCCAATTTTACCCGATTCATTCATGTTAGTTCATCCACAATTCAATCCCATTGCCGTGCAGCTCGGCCCGCTCGCCATCCACTGGTACGGGCTGATGTATCTCGCCGGCTTCATGACTTTCCTGTGGCTGGGGCGCAGACGCATCGCCGCGCTGAACCATCCGCAGATCAATACCAAACTGCTCGACGATCTGTTGTTCTACGGCGTGCTCGGCGTTCCTCGGCGGGCGGCTGGGCTATGTGCTGTTTTACAAGGCGTCTTATTACCTCGCTCATCCGCTGGAAATCTTTGCGGTGTGGCAAGGCGGCATGTCGTTCCACGGCGGCTTTCTTGGCGTGCTGGTAGCGATGGTGTGGCTCGCATACAAAAAAAACCTGCGCTGGCTGCAACTGACCGACTTCATCGCCCCGCTGGTGCCGCCCGGCCTGGCCTTCGGCCGCATCGGCAATTTCATCAACGGCGAATTATGGGGGCGCCCGACCGATATGCCCTGGGCGATGGTTTTCCCGCAAGTGGACAACCTGCCGCGCCACCCTTCGCAATTGTATGAATTCGCGCTGGAAGGATTGCTGCTGTTCGCATTGCTGTGGCTGTATGCGCGCAAGCCGCGTCCCGTCGGTGCGGTATCCGGCTTGTTTCTGATCGGCTATGGCAGCTTCCGCTTTCTCGCCGAATTTACCCGCGAGCCGGACGATTTCCTCGGCCTGCTGTCATTCGGCATGAGCATGGGGCAGTGGCTGAGCCTGCCGATGGTGCTCGCCGGAGTGCTGCTGATGGCGCTGAGCGCCAAGCGCCCCGGTTGATAGCCGCGCCGCTTGACACCCGCGCGCCTCTCGCACACTATTCCCATCGTTAAATATCACTAATACCTCACCTTGGACGACATCTCTTTAGGCGCGCTGCTTGGCGCATTGTTGTTGCTGATCATCTTTGGCGCATGGTTTTCCGCCGCGGAAACTGCCATGATGGCGATCAACCGCTATCGCCTGAACAACCTGGTCCGCAAGGGAAACAAGAGCGCGAAGCTGACCTCCCGGTTGCTCGCCAAGGTGGACAAACTGCTCGGCTCGATCCTGTTCGGCAATACTCTCTTGAACGTGGCTGCCGCAGCCGTGACCAATGTGGTCATCATGCGGCTGTTCGGCGCCGACGAGCTGACCCTGCTGCTGGGCACGCTGGGCCTCACGTTCATATTGCTGGTATTCAGCGAGATCATGCCGAAGATCCTGGCCGCCAGCCATCCGGAACGCATCGCCTTGCCTTCCAGTTATCTGCTCGCGCCGCTCATCACCCTGTTTCATCCGGTCGTTTCGGTTGCGACCGCCATAGTCAGGGTGCTGCTCGGAATTGCCAGGATCAAGGTGCAGACCGACCAGAGCAAACAGAAAATGACGATCGAGGAATTGCGCGGACTGGTGCTGGATGCCGAGCACTTCCTGCCGCGCAAACACCAGAAGATGCTGCTGAACCTGGTCGATCTGGAGCGCATCACCGTGAACGATGTGATGGTTCCGCGCAACCAGATCGAGGCGCTGGACATCAACGCCGGTGCGGACGAATTGCGCCAGCAGATCATTACCTGCCACCACACCCTGCTGCCGGTTTATGACGGCATGCCCAGCAACATCATCGGCATCCTGCATATCAAGCGCGTGCCGGCACTGTTGCAGGAAACGACGCTGGATGTGGCACAGCTGCGCGAAATACTCAATGAACCCTATTTCATCCCCTCCGACACGCCGCTGCTCAAGCAACTGCAGCAATTTCAGGAACGCCACGCGCGGCTGGGGCTGGTGGTGGATGAATACGGCGAGCTGCTCGGCCTGGTGACGCTGGAAAACATCCTGGAAGAAATCGTCGGGGAATTCACCACCCAATCCCCCGCGCAAACCGGCAAATTCCTGCGCCAGGAAGACGGCAGCATCATGCTGGAAGGCAGCAGCAGCCTGCGCGAGCTGAACCGCAAGCTGGGATTGCACCTGCCGCTGGACAGCGCGAAAACGCTGAATGGCCTGATTCTCGAACATCTCGAGGATATGCCCGAGGCCGGCATCAGCCTGAAAATTGCGGGCTACCCCATCGAGATCATCCAGACACAGGGTCGCATCGTAAAGGTAGCGCGTATTTTTCCGGCACAGCCGAAAAATCCGTAGGGGCGATTCACGAATCGCCCCTGCATCACATTTAACCCAATACAGGCAATTCATGAATTGCCCCTACATCCTTTACAAGAGACATAAAGCTCGGCATCATGCCCATCAACATTAGAGAGTGACCCAAGGGAGACGCTATGGCTGTTGCACCGAAAGCCGCAAAGGCAAAAGAATATTCCTATCTCTGGGAAGGCAAGGACAAAACCGGCAAGCTGGTCAAAGGCGAGATGCGCGCGCCCGGCGAAGCCAACGTGTCCGCTGCTCTGCGCCGCCAGGGCATCAATGTCTTAAAGGTAAAACGGCTGCGCGCCAGCGTCAAAAAAGTCACCGAAAAAGACATTTCGCTGTTCACCCGCCAGCTTGCCACCATGATGAAATCCGGCGTGCCCCTGTTGCAGGCATTCGACATCGTGGGCAAAGGGCACAGCAACCCCTCCGTGGCGAAACTGCTGTTTGACATCAAAACTGATGTGGAAACCGGCAGCAGCCTGCAACAAGCCTTCAAAAAATATCCGCTGTATTTTGACGAACTGTATTGCAATCTGGTCGGCGCAGGCGAGGCGGCGGGTATCCTGGACACCTTGCTGGACCGGCTGGCGACCTACAAGGAAAAAATTCAGGCCATCAAAAGCAAGATCAAATCCGCGTTGTTCTACCCGATTTCCATCATCGTTATCGCTTTCATCATCACTGCCGTGATCATGATTTTTGTGATTCCCGCTTTCAAGGAACTGTTCTCCAACTTTGGTGCGGATTTGCCGGCGCCGACATTGATCATCATGGGCATTTCCGACTTCTTCGTTCAGTGGTGGTGGGCGATATTTGGCGGGATTGGCGGCTTTTTCTACACTTTCTTCTATTTCTGGAAACGCAGCAAAAAGATGCAGGCGGTCATGGACCGGGTGCTGCTGAAAATACCTGTTTTTGGCGAACTGGTGCGCAAGGCCAGCATCGCGCGCTGGGCTCGCACCCTTGCCACTATGTTCGCCGCCGGTGTGCCTCTGGTCGAAGCCTTTGATTCGGTAGCGGGAGCGGCGGGCAATGCGGTGTATTTCGACGCCACGAAATATATTCAACGCGAGGTCACCACCGGCAACAGCCTGACCGTCGCGATGCAGAACACCGAGGTGTTCCCGAGCATGGTGTTGCAAATGGTAGCGATCGGCGAAGAGGCCGGCTCGCTGGATGCCATGCTGAGCAAGGTAGCCGATTTTTACGAGGCCGAAGTGGATGACGCGGTGGAAGCGCTGTCCAGCCTGATGGAGCCTGTCATCATGGTCGTGCTCGGCACGCTGATCGGCGGCATGGTGGTGGCGATGTATCTGCCAATTTTCAAGATGGGCCAAGCAGTTGGGTGAGGACGGGAAGCACCTTACGGATTTTTTACTTTTTTCTTTTCACCGCCGCCCAATGAGTTTCATGGAGCTTTTTCAATCCTCGCCGCTGGCATTCACCAGCGCATTCACCCTATTGGGCATGATGGTCGGCAGCTTTAGCTCCGACGTAACCCGCCAGCGGGTTAGTCTCCACTGAAACCACCGACATGCCCGAACTATTCCTATTTCTTCAATCCTCGCCTCTTGCGTTTACCGGCACCTGCGCTGTATTAGGGTTAATGGTCGGTAGTTTTTTGAATGTGGTGATCCACCGCTTGCCGAAAATGATGGAGCTCGGCTGGCAGCAACAATGCGCCGAACTGCGTGGCGAGGAACCGGCGGCCGCCCACACCTACAATCTCATCGTTCCGCGTTCCGCCTGCCCGCATTGCAATCACGTCATCGGCGCGTGGGAAAACATTCCGATCGTCAGTTACCTGCTGTTGCGCGGCAAGTGCAAGGGCTGCGGTGCGGCGATCTCGCCGCGTTATCCAATCATAGAAGCGATCAGCGGCCTGCTGTGCGGATTCGCGGCCTGGCACTTCGGCTTCGGCTGGACGGCAGCCGGCGCGTTGCTGCTCATCTGGGCATTGCTGGCGCTCACGGCGATCGATTTCGACACGCAACTGCTGCCGGACGATATCACCCTGCCGCTGCTCTGGGCAGGCTTGCTGTTCAATCTGTCCGGCACCTTTACCGATTTGCATAGCGCGGTGCTGGGCGCGGTATTCGGCTATCTCGCGCTATGGTGCGTGTACTGGCTGTTCAAGCTCGCCACCGGCAAGGAAGGCATGGGCTACGGCGATTTCAAACTGCTCGCCGCGCTGGGCGCCTGGATGGGCTGGCAAATGCTGCCGCTTATCATCATGCTGTCTTCGATGGTCGGCGCGGTGGTCGGCATTACCCTGATTATTGCGGCCAGGCATGGCCGCAACGTCCCCATTCCGTTCGGCCCGTATCTGGCGGGCGGCGGGCTGATCGCGCTGTTCTGGGGGCAAACGCTGACGCAGGGTTACCTGCAACTGCTTGCCACCCCATGATCCTTCGACAGGCTGATGAAACAACTAGCCATTCGACTAAGCTGTCAAAGAACGACAGCCAAGTCGCTGGTTATCAGGACAGGCGGCTTATTATCGGGCTCACCGGCGGGATCGGCAGCGGCAAGAGCACCGTTGCCGCGCTGTTTGCGGAGCATGGCGCGGGCATCATCGACACGGACGCCATCGCCCACTTTCTGACGCAAGCCGGCGGCGAGGCCATCGCGGCGATCCACGCCGCCTTCGGCAACGATTACCTCACGGAGGGCGGCGCATTGGATCGCGCAAAAATGCGCGCGCTGATCTTTTCGGATGCCGCCGCCAAGCAGCGGCTGGAGCAGATACTGCACCCGCTGATATTCGAACAGGCCAACGCGCAGTTGCGGCCATTGCAGCCCAGCCCGTATATCGTCGTCGTCGTGCCGCTGTTGCCCGAAAGCCGCACCTTCCGGCAACTGGTGCAGCGCGTGCTGGTAGTGGATTGCGACGAGCATACCCAGATTGCGCGCGTCATCGGGCGCAGCAGCATGAACGAAGCCGAAGTGCGCGCCATTATCGCCCGGCAAACCCCGCGCGCCGACCGGCTGCGGCTGGCCGACGACGTCATACGCAACGATGCCGGTCTGGATAGGCTGGCCGAACAGGTTGCCGTTCTGCATGAGCGCTACTCAAAAATGCAAAACAGCAATTGACGACACAAGGGAATCCCATATATCTTTCGCAACTGAATTTATCCGCCCATGCCGCCGTGATCGACTACGAATTCCCTCTCAATGAAAAAGTGCGCACGCTGTTGCGCCTGGAGGACTTGTTCGCACGCATGGCACACTACACCGAGCTTGAACATGGCATGGATCACCATGCTGCGCTGCTCACCCTGTTTGAAATCCTTGAGGTAGCCTGCCGCGCCGATCTGAAATCCGAACTGTTGCAGGAACTGGAGCGCCAGAAGCGCACTCTCTCCGCACTGCATAACAACCCGGCAATTTCCGAAGGCGCACTGGATGCCATCCTCGCGAAGATTGACGGGGCGTCCGCAGAGATACTCGCCATGCCCGGCAAAACCGGCCAGCATTTGCGCGAAAATGAATGGCTGATGGGCATCAAGCAGCGCGCCGTCATGCCGGGCGGCACATGTGAGTTTGACCTGCCTTCCTATCACTACTGGCAGGAACAGGATGCCGGCTCGCGGCGCGAACACCTGCAGTCATGGCTGACTCCGTTCCTGCCCTTGCGCAGCGGCCTGAGAATCATCCTGCGCCTGTTGCGCGAAAGCGGCAAGGCGTTCCACTTCACCGCGCATCAGGGCACTTTTCAGCAAATGCAGGGCGGGCGTGTTGCGCAGTTGTTGCGCGTCAGCTTGAGCAGCGATCTGGCTTGCATACCCGAGGTCGGCGCCAACAAATACGCCATCAATATCCGCTTCATCGCCGCCAACTACGCCGCAAAAACCACCCTGTTCGAGCAGGATGTGCCGTTTAACCTGACCTTCTGCAGCCTCCCTTCATAATGCCAAGCAAAGCACCGCCGATCGTGTTCTGCCCGCATTGCGGCAAGGAACATCAATGGGACACCAGCAACCCCTTCCGCCCGTTTTGCAGCGAGCGCTGCAAGCTGATCGACCTGGGCAAATGGGCAAATGAAGAATATCGCGTCGAACAACGCGAACAGGAATTGCTCCCGCCCGATCACCAGGCCTGACGTAAGAGTGAGATTCCGTGCGCGCCGTGCCGCCACGCGGTCTGCATATCGTCGCGCGCCAAACCGCCGAGCGCATACACCGGAATGGACGAGCCCGCCGCGCTGGCCGCGAAATTGTCCCAGCCCAGATGCGGCGCACCGGGATGGGACAGCGTCGGCAGCACCGGACTCAACAGCGCAAAGTCGCAACCCAACGCCTCGGCACGGCGCAGTTCCTCCGCGTTATGGCAGGAAGCCGCGCACCAATCCACGGCCGGCCGCTCGTGCAATCCGACGAGTTGCGCAGCCGTCAACTGCACGCCGTCCGCCCCCACCTCCTGCGCCAGCGCGACATCGCCGTTAAGCAACACCCTTGCACCATGCGCGTGAGCCAGCGCCATCACACGCCGCGCCAGTTCGCGCAACTCGTCGCGCGGCAGATGCTTCTCGCGCAACTGCAACAGACGCAAACCGTTCTGCAACGCGCGCTCCAGCCGCCGCAGGAATTCTTCCACACCAAGCTCGGCGGCATTGCTGATCGCGTACAAGTCTGGCAATTCCAGCGCGCGCAGGACGGGCGCGTTGGCGGGAAGAATGGGGGATACGGTAATACCGTCATTCCCGCGCAGACGAGAATCCAGCGATTTAATTAAACCGGGTTCCCGCTTTTGCGGGAACGACGAAACCGAAGTTTCCTGAGTTGAATAAACATCCGGGAAACGCTGCCACGCAAACTCCTGCTCCTCGTGCGGATGCAACTCGCCATGCCACGCCGTCACGCGGAAAAAATGCAGCCGCACCGTCGCATGAGGGTAAGTGCAGATTCGCGTCAGCCAGGGATACGCGGTCTCGACCCCGATGCCCAGTTCCTCGCGCAGCTCACGGCTCAGCGCATGGTAAGGCGTCTCGCCGGGCTCGATCTTGCCGCCGGGGAATTCCCAATAGCCTGCCCAGATCTTGTCTGGGGGGCGTTGGGCGAGGAGGAAGGAGCCGTCGGGGCGTTGCAGGACGGCGGCGGAAACTTCGATGATTTTTGTGTTTTCGGTGGAATTGTTCAACGTACTCTTTCAGATTTTCAAGCCAGATCAAAAGTCGATGTAGCGTGCGCTGTGCGCACGATCCCTGAATTCGTCGTGCGCACGGCGCACGCTACGCTGGCTTTGTCCGTTCGTGCTGAGCTTGTCGAAGCATGA